>CAYFRJ010000001.1:0-38670 GCA_964345625.1 uncultured Clostridium sp.
TCCCTTTATTTCAACCTAGCCGGGTGTGCCGGATTAGAGGCCGGGACACTTCGTTTTAGGACTTAAAAGTTAGGGGTTGCTTTCCGCAACTTAAAATGGGAAACATTAAACTTTTAACGGGACGGTTAATTCCGTCCCGTTAAATACTTATTAAACATTATCCTGTGATGAGAGGAAGAAATCCAGGGGGAACCAATTTTGGGCGAACGGGGGAAGGGTATTTCTGTTTTTGCTGTAAATACCTCCCAACATTCTCATGGCATCGTGATGCTCCAACTCAAAATCCGGGGTATCCGTGGTTTCTTCCACAAAGACACTACTGCCATTTACTGTAATTTTCAGCTGTTCGTCGCCCTTGTAGCCGTGAATAAACAGTACAAGAGAGCCCTCACCGAGTTTTAGTCGGCTTGCCTTAACTCCAAGGGTTGCCTTGATGAATTTCTTGTAGTTAAAAACATTCACCATTTCACTGTGGTTATAGGAAACGCTGTCATAACATTTCATCATATATTCGCAGGCATCCTGCTCATAGGGAGGCAACTCATAATTAAGTTCATCCGCTTCCATAGTATCAAGGGCACAGAGAATGAAATTTAATGTGTCCTCAACATTCACTGCCTTCATTTCCTGAATTCCGCCGAATTTTCTCCAAACGAAGTAGCCCGCAAATCTGTCACCGTCAAGCACCGCATAGGGGACACTTTTCCATGAACAGAGAATATCAAAATAATCTTTCAACGGTCTGTCACAGTAAACACCGCTTGACCTGTAAAGCTCATCTATCTTTTTGAAATATTCCGTATCAGTCTCCGAAAGTTTTTTTGCGGTGAATGTGGTTTTATACTCTTTTCCTAAAATGTAGGCGATATTTCTTCTGTTAATTTTGAAACTTAACTGAGTGCCCATGGGCTCGTAGCCGAAAAAACCGTACCTTTGTCTTTGACCGCCTAAAATTGAAATCACGGTTTCGTCGCTTTTCATTTGGTCCAAGCATTGGTTCATACAGTCTATCATATAGCCCTTGCCTCTTGAATCTCTGGAAACCGCCACATTGCCTATTCCGCTGATGAGAAGTTTTTCTCCACCTGCATTAAGATAGAAAGGATAAAGTCCCACGGCACCTTTAAATTCGTCATCTTCCATGTAAACAAAGTTGTTATATGTAGGATTGTATTTTTCTTTGTATAGTTTAGGAAGAAGCTCCACAAAATTTCTCTTTGTTTCCTCCGGATCATCGGTAAAGAAAATATCGTCAAGCATAGTTATAAGTTTTTCTCTGTCTTCTTTTTTGGCTCTGCCTCTATATACATTATTCATTATAGTTATCCCTTTCTGTTCGTGTCAAAAAAATCGTTGAAATTCTTGGGTGTGTATTTGCTCTTTTTCCTTTTTCCCTTTGTGTTTTTGTTCCTTATTATGGTTGTTGAAATTAAGAAAGCACAAACCAAAAGCAAAAATGCCACAAATGCGGGTGATGTTACGGCATCCCCTAATAGAGTGCCGATGGTTGAAAATAAACTTCTTTTGACATCATGTGCTGCCACAAGGTCAATTTCCGCAATAACCTCGTTTTTATAAAAAACCTCGCCTTTGCAAATGACATCCCCTTTTTTAACCGGGGATTTAACAAATTCCGGAACTGTCTTTTCAATGGGAGTTACCAAAAGACTGCCCGAAGTAACACCCTTGGGCATCAAACTAAAAGCGGTGCTGCTGGGACAAAATGTAACAAAATCTATACCCTTGCCGTACTTCACTTTTACTTCGCCCACAACCTTTGAGGAGTCGGCAATGGAGACAAGACGAAGGTTGTCGAACGCCCAATCTATCATGGTTTTACAATCTATGAATGCACCGTTTTCGTCCCAACCGTCCTCGTCAAAATCTTCTTTAGGGCCATTCATTGCAACCGCTATATAGTTATAGCCGTTGTTGGAGGCACTCGTAATTAAACACTGCCCCGCAGTTGAGGTGAAACCTGTCTTACCACCGTTATTATGCTTGATGTAATACTCTCTGTAAGCGGAAAGTAAAGTATAGTTTGTGGTTTTTATTACTCTGCCCACTTGTAAATTGCTGTCGGGAAGATCGTATGTCGCCTTGGATACAATTTCATTAAACTCTTCATACTTCATTGCGTTTTTTAAGATCAATGTCATATCAAAGGCGGTGGTGTATTGGTCTTCGTCATCAAGTCCGTGAACATTTGTAAAGTTGGAATTTTCACAGCCGAGAGAAGCGACAAGCTCATTCATTTTTACAATAAAGGCATCTCTGTCCGTACCCGTAATAAAGTAAGCCAATGTTGTGGCGGCATCGTTGGCACTGCCCACCAAAAGGCAACAAAGCAGGTCGTAAACGGTGTAAATTTCTCCCGCTAAAAGTCCTGCTGTCGAACTGCCGGTTTCTTTAAGTTCATCAAGACATTCTTGCGGTACAGTAACGGTTTGCGTAAGATCCTCACACTCCGCAAGTACCACACTGGCGGTGACAATTTTAGTTAAACTCGCCGGCTTTGTCTGTTTATTTATATTTTTCGAAAAAACTATTTCCTCGTTGTCAGTGCAAATGAGCATATAAATGTCAGAATAGAAGGGTTTTTCAACCATTTCGTTGAAAATCGCTCCCACATTCAAAAGCACGCTTGAAAACAGTAAAACTGTTATGAGAAAAATACTTATAATCTTTTTCATGCTTTCACCCTATTGTGATTTTTTCAATGCTTAATGATTATATCACAATGCCTCACAAAAATAAAGAAAAAAATAATATAATCAAACTCTGCCACCTTGAACAACACAAAAAATCGCCGTAAAGCGAGTGAGCTTAACTTTTGAAACAAAAAATTTTTAACCGACACTCATCAATCCTGGCACAAACTAAAAACCACACCAAAGGAAAAATCCTTCAGTGTGGTCTGTTCGTACTATCGAGAAATCAAATCGTCAAGGAAGTCTTTGGCAGTTTCCTCATCAACTTCAGTCTTGAAAGAAGGCAACGGTTGTTTCTTCTGTAGGGCATTTGTATTGCGCTCCCAGAAAACACCTTCTGTGTAGCCTTGAATGTTTTTGTCGGATTCAGCCATTTCCAATCTTTTTTCTGCCCAAACACAGTACTGCTCATTCTGTTCAATGCCAACAAAAGTGCGTCCGAGCTTTTTAGCTGTTACAGATGTTGACCCGGAACCTAAAAACGGATCAAAAACAACATCTCCCGGATTTGAACTTGCAAGAATAAGTTTTGCGAGCAATTTTTCTGATTTTTGTGTTGGATGGGCTGTATTCTCCGACATTGACCAATATGGAATAGAAATATCATCCCAGAAATTTGAAGGATATGTATTTCTGAAATTTCCTTCATCGGTTTCTTCCCAATCCTTTGGCTTACCGTCAACCTTATAAGGAGCAATTACTCTTCTGCGCACCTTGACATCTTCAACATTAAATGTATAGTTTTTACTTTTGGTAGCAAACCAGATATCTTCCATTCCGTTCTTCCAGTTAGTCAAAGCTCCACGCCCTTTTTCACGCTGCCAAGTTATTCTGTTTTGAACATTAAGATATTTTTTGAGCACCGTACCTATAATTAGGCTCGATTGCCAGTCACAGCAAACATATATCGTAGCATTATCCTTTAGAAGCGGTAATACTGCTTTTACCCAGTTTTCGGTATAATCGTAATACTGTTCATCAGAAGTCTTTTTGAATTTATCACCGTTAAAATTCTTATCTAAATTATATGGTGGGTCAACAATAAGTAAATCTACAAAAGCTTTAGGCAATAACGGTATAACACTAAAAGTATCACCTACAATAGTTTTGTTACATATATCTTCAATAGAAGCAGGCTTGCTTACCTTAATACAACGATTAAGATATTCTTTTCCTTCTTCGACAGTTATGTCTATTGTTTTATTCCGTCCTGCTTTAATAATCGGTCTCCTCATTTTTTGTCATTTGTGTTTTATCATTCACGATGCAGATTGCTTTTTATTGGTTCTGTTCTTTGTCTCTTATTATACCACAATAATGTCCGGTAATGTTAAATTTTTTATTCATTGTTGTTTCAACACATTGTTTTATGAGATTGAAAAGCCATAAATTCAGGGAGTTAAAACATGAGTTAATCCAATTCAAAGGAGCCGGTGTAGAGTTTGTAGTATATACCCTTTTCGGAAAGAAGTTTTTCGTGGCTGCCTCTTTCAATGATTCTGCCGTCTTCAAGCACCATAATAACATCCGAGCCCATAACGGTGGAAAGTCGGTGTGCTATTACAAAAACCGTTCTGTTTTCCATAAGCTTTTCCATACCGCTTTGAACTATTGCCTCTGTCCTTGTGTCAATGGAGGAGGTTGCCTCGTCAAGAATCATAACCGGGGGGTCTGCCACCGCTGCCCTTGCTATTGCAAGGAGCTGCCTTTGACCTTGCGAAAGATTAGAACCGTTATTTGAAAGCTCTGTTTGGTAGCCCCCGGGAAGGCGGGTAATAAAATCATCTGCACCCACAAGTTTTGCCGCAGCAATACACTCTTCATCCGTTGCCTCAAGTCTGCCGTAACGAATATTGTCAATTACGGTACCGGTAAAAAGATTGGTTTCCTGAAGAACTAAACCGAGTGAACGGCGCAAATCCGCTTTTTTAATTTTATTTATATTTATTCCGTCATAGCGAATTTTACCTTCTGCAATATCATAAAATCTATTGATAAGATTTGTTATTGTGGTTTTACCCGCTCCGGTTGCACCCACAAATGCCACCTGTTGCCCCGGCTCCGCATATACGGAAACATCGTGTAGAACTTCTTCCCCCTCGTTGTAGCTGAAGTCAACATTCACCATTCTCACATCGCCCCGAAGTTCTTTGTAGGAAATTGTTCCGTCTGCGTGGGGGTGTTTCCATGCCCATTTACCTGTTCTGTTTTCGCTTTCGGTGATAGTGCCGTCTTCTGCTATATTTGCATTAACAAGGGTAACATAGCCGTTGTCCGCTTCCGGCTCTTGGTCCATGAGGTCAAACACTCTTTTTGCTCCCGCCATAGCCATTGCTATGGAGTTAAACTGCTGAGAAATTTGATTTATGTTACCTGTAAATTGCTTTGTCATATTTAGGAAGGGTACTACGATACTTACTGAAAAAGCCATACCGGAAAGGGAGATGTTTTTAATTCCCGAAAGCAGGAATATGCCCCCCACCATTGCCATAAGAACATAGGTAACATTGCCTATGTTCATAATTATGGGACCCAGGGAGTTTGCGTAGGCGTGTGCCTTGTAGCTGTCTTGATAAAGAGTATTATTAACCTCGTCAAAGTCTGCAATGCTCTGCTTTTCGTGGTTAAATACCTTAATAACCTTTTGACCGTTCATCATTTCCTGGACAAAGCCCTCGGTTTTACCCACACTCTGCTGTTGACGAATGAAATATTTAGCGGAGCCGCCACCGATTTTTTTGGAAACCAAAAACATAAAGGCAACACCCACCAACACAACGAGAGTCATTAAAATGCTGTAATAGAGCATAATAAAGAACACGGAAATAACCACCGTTCCCGCTTGCAAAACGGTGGGAAATGCTCCCGTTAAGAGCTGTCTTAAAGTGTCCACATCATTGGTGTAGTGGCTCATAATGTCACCGTGTTTGTGGGTGTCAAAATATCTTATGGGGAATTTCTGCATCTTTTCAAACAGTTCCAACCTCATTTTGTAAAGGTAGCCCTGAACAAGATATACTCCCATTTGATAGAAAATGATTGAAGCGGTTATAGAAAGGGCATAAAGCCCTACAAGAGTTCCAATTAGGGGTAAAAGTTCTGTTTTTGCGGAAATCCAGTCCCCTGAAATGTACCAGTTTTCAATAACGGTAATAACCTTCTGAATAAAAACTGCGGGAAGGGTAGCAACCACTGCTGAAAAAATTATACAAAAGATGATAATGGGAATAAGTTTCGGGTAGCAGTTGAAAAGTGACTTGAGAATTCTTTTGATTATGCCCATATCAAGTTTTGGTTTTTCCCTTGAAGGTATTTGTTTATTGCTCATCAAAGTCACCTCCACTTGTTTGCTGTCGGTGAATTTCCTGATAAATTTCACATTTTTCAAGAAGTTCATCGTGGGTTCCCTTTGCAACCGCCTTGCCGTTGTCCATTACGAATATAATGTCCGCATCCTCAACGCTGGCAACTCTCTGCGCAATGATTATTTTTGTGGTTTCGGGAATATATTCTTTGAATCCCCTTCTGATAAGTGCATCCGTTTTTGTGTCAACGGCACTTGTGGAGTCGTCAAGAATAAGAATTTTCGGCTTTTTAAGTAAAGCTCTCGCTATGCAAAGGCGCTGTCTTTGACCACCGGAAACATTGGTACCTCCCTGCTGGATTTTAGTATCATAGCCATCGGGAAAAGAGGTTATAAACCCGTGTGCTTGGGCTAATTTGCTTGCCTGCTCAAGTTCTTCCTGTGTGGCATTTGGGTTTCCCCACCTGAGATTTTCCGCAATGGTGCCCGAAAAAAGAAGGTTCTTTTGAAGTACCATGGCAACACTGTCACGAAGGGACTTTATATCATATTCCCGAACATCTTTACCTCCGACTTTTACCGAGCCCTCTGTCACATCATAAAGTCGGGGAATAAGCTGAACCAAGGTGGTTTTACCGGAGCCGGTACCTCCCAAAACACCCACAGTCATTCCCGAATCAATCTTAATATTTAAGTCCTCAAGGGCATTTTTCTTTGCCTTTTGGGAATACTTAAAGTTGACTCCTTCAAATTCAATGCTGCCGTCCGGAATTTCGGTCACGGGATTTTCTCCGTTTGTCAAACTCGGCTGTTCGTTTAATACTTCGCTGATTCTCTTAACGGACTCTGCACTTATGGTGATAATTACGAAAATCATGGAGAACATCATAAGGGACATAAGTGTTTGCATACCATAGGTGAGCATAGCGGAAATTTGACCTATGCCCAAATCTGCACCCCTGCTTGTAATAACCATTTTTGAGCCGACAAAAAGAACAAAGACCATATTGAAATTAAGGCAAAGCTGCATAACGGGACCGTTCATTGCAATTACTCTTTCAGCAAAGGTGAAATCTTTACGAATACCCTCCGCCTCTTTTTCAAAGCGGGCAATTTCGTAGTCCTCACGGGCAAAGCCCTTAACCACTCTCATTCCCCTTATATTTTCTTCAATTCTTTCATTGAAACGGTCATATCTCTTGAAAACTCGGCGAAATGCGGGCAGGGCAAATTTACCGATAAGAAGAAGGCCCACCACAAGAATAGGAATAATAACCACAAAAGTAGTTGCAAGTTCACCCGCCATTTTGTAAGCCCTTGTAATTGAAAAGAACATCATAAGGGGGGCACGTACGGCGGTTCTTATGAGCATCATATATGCCATTTGAATGTGGTTTATGTCCGTGGTCAGTCTTGTAACCAAAGAGGAGGTTGAAAATTTGTCGATGTTTTCGAAAGAAAAATCTTGGACTTTAACAAAGACTTCTCTTCTTACATTCTTTGCAAAACCGGCACTTGCCTTAGCGGAAGTAAAACCGGCACTTCCACCGCAAATCAGTGAAATTAAAGCCATAACAAAAAGCGTAAACCCTGTTCTTATAACATGGGTCATTTCGTTACCGGTGAGGTTTCCGCTAAGGGCATCAAACTGCTGAATTTTATTTACGAGTTGGGCTGTAATTGTGGGAATTTGGGTTTCTATGTATGCTTCAAGAGTCATAAAAACCAGTGTAAGAAATGTTGGGAGTCTGTATTCTTTTATGCAACCGATTAGTTTTTTCATCTTTTTCTCCCTTCGCTGTATTTGACTTCACTCATTATAGTCGATAACAATATTATATTCAAGGGGCATTTCAATAAAATCTTGATTTTTTTCACCGTATGAGTTATTATATTCGTGATATATTTTTAATGGAGAAATAAAGATGATTTATATTACCGGCGATATGCATGGGGACTATTCAAGATTTGAAAACCCTGCACTGAAAAAACTGAAAAAAGAAGACATTTTAATTGTCTGCGGTGACTTCGGTTTCATTTGGGATAACAGTAAACAGGAACAAAAAATTTTGAGCAAACTTGCCAAGAAAAAATATACTATTTGTTTTCTTGACGGTACACACGAAAATTTTGAACTTCTCAACTCCTACCCTGTAGATATGTGGCACGGAGGAAAAGTACACAGAATTGACTCAAACATTTACCACCTGATGAGGGGTCAAGTTTTTAAGCTTGAAAATCTCACCTTTTTCACTATGGGCGGAGGAGAAAGCCCCGACATTGACATTCGTTTTGAGACAAATGCCTGGTCAAAGGACGAATTTCCCAGCCGTGAGGAAATGCTTGAGGGTGCGCAAAACCTTGAAAAACTCAACTGTAAGATTGACTTTATCTTAACCCACGAGCCCCCCATAAATGTTCGCTCGTTTTTGAGTCTAAAGGATGCGGAAAATGTGCCGGTCAACGGTCTGAACACATATTTTGAAGAACTTTCCAATGCCTGCTCCTATCGCCGTTGGTTTTTCGGCTCAATGCATTTAGACAAGTATATTTCATCCTCCCTTGTGGCTGTGTATCAAAACATAATAAACGCAATGACAGGCGAAGTTTTAACAAAATAGATGAAAGGTGATTTTATGAAAAAAATAATAAGTATTGTTCTCTCTTTTGTCTTAGTTCTCGGCACTTTTTCTCTTTCTTTTGCCGCAGATGTTTCAAAACTTGAGGAATACACAAAACTCTTTGTTCAAGGTGAAGGACCGGAGGTAAATTCCCTAAAGGTTGACTATTTAAGTTTTTCTCCAACGGTGCAGGAGGGCAAAAAATATCCCCTTGTCATCTATTTCCACGGAATGGGACAGGGAGGAAAACCCGGAAAACAGTTAACAAAGGAAAATAACTTCGCTCTTTGGGCAAGCGAAGAACTTCAAAGTCGTTTTACAAACGGCGGTGCTTTTCTTTTCGTTCCTCGCTCCCACGAAGAGAGAAAAGAATATTGGTCAGACAAATATACCTACAGTGTAAAAGCGGCAGTGGATGAATTTATTGAACAAAACAGGGAAAGCGTTGACCTTTCCCGCATTTATGTGGGCGGTTTTTCCATGGGAGGAAAAATGACTCTCAAAATGGTTGCAAGTTACCCCGACTTTTTTGCCGCCGCATTTCCCATGTGTCCCGCCTACGCTCCCGGTGACGAGCAGTTTAAGGCAATTTCAAATTTGCCCGTATGGTTAATTGTCAGCCGTTTTGATGCTATTGCGGGCTATTATACATTTTCAAAGGATGTATGGAAGGGAATTTGTGATAACACAAACATTCCGTCAGACTGTCGCCTTTCTCTTTTCGGTACGGTTTGTTTCCCTAACGGCAGGAAAACTCCCAGCAACCACAATGTTTGGTATGCCGTTGCAAATGACCTTTTTACCTATGACGAGGGTGATTACCCAAATATGAAAACCACGGATGCCACAGATAAAGAAATAAAACTCACAAGCCCCGACGGCCTCATTTCTTGGCTTTGCTCTCATACAAGCAACTACAACGGACAGAAACTTGAAAACACGGGACTTTGTGAGAAAAATCCCGAAAACACTATGGATATGGCAAGCAGATTTATTAAAGCGCTTTTCTATATCATTGCAGATGCATTCAAAAGTCTTTTCAAATAAAATTGAGCTCCCTCACGGGAGCTCTTAACTTTTATTTCATAAACTTTTCATCGGGAAGTTCCGGCAAGCCCAGTGCCTTTGCGGAGGCCTTTACGGAGTCTGTCATTTGTTCTCCGCCTAAATACTTAAAGGCGCATCTGGTGAGCATCCCCGGGGCATTTCCTCTGTCTTCGTAAACTTTGTCCTCATATATTTCGTTGGCAGCCGCTTCGATTTGTGCCGCCATAAAGTTTACACTTACCTCTAAAAAACTTAAAAATTCAGTGGTTTCTTCCGGATTTTCCTCTATGTATTCTTTGCGACCAAGCACACAGTTTTGTACAAAATAGTTTCCTGTTTGGGTAAAATAATATTCGTTTATATCATAACTCTTTGCCTTTTCGCTACACTGCATTGCTTCCACACAGAAGGGTTCGGAAAATGCAAGGAGTTCTGCCTTTCCTTCTTTGGCAAGACTTATTACCTCTTCTTTACTTTCCAAATAAACCATTTTTGCTTTTATATTCAGGTTAGAGAACATTTTTTCAAAAACCTTTGCATCAAGACTGTCTTCATTGATAGAATAAACAGTCTTACCGCTAAAATCTTTAATATTTCCCAAAGTTTCGTTACAAACAATAATTTGAGTGGTGGCGAGAGTTGTGGTGGCAACGATTTTATAATCATCACTACCGGAGCAAAACTCAACCGCTCTGTCAATGGGAAGGGTTGCAAAGTCCGCTTGAGTGTTTTTCAAAATTTCTACAATTTCATCCGCACTCTTGTAAACCGTGGTTTCGTAGGCATAGTCTCTGTCTTTTTTAACTTTGTATGCCCCTAAATGGTTGTGTCCCTCAAGCAGAGCCACCTTTGCCTTGTTTTCTCTGTTATAATCCACATAAGCCGTGGTGTTTTGGGTAGTTTCCTCCTTGGGCTCACCGTTACCCTTACAGCCCGTAAAGCAAAGGGCAAGAGACAGTACAAGTATCAGTGATATAATTATCTTAAGTGACTTCATTTTTTCACCTCTTTAGTTTTATACCTATATTATATTTTAGTTTCCCCTTTTCGTCAATATCTATTCACGATAAAAATTATTGCATTTTTGCTAAAAGTAGTTTATAATCCCTTTCCGGAGGCGATGAAATTGAAATATGACTATAGACTTAAGGGAGTTTGCTCCCGCTCAGTTTCCTTTGAAATAAACGATGGGAAAGTGAGCAATGTTAAATTCGTAGGGGGCTGTAACGGAAACCTTAAGGGCATCGGTGCTTTAGTTGAGGGAATGGAAGTTTATGAAGTCGTTTCCCGCCTTGAGGGAATTCGCTGCGGGTTTAAAAGTACATCCTGCCCTGACCAACTTTCAAGAGTGCTGAAAGAGTCAATATAAGAAAAACCTTTCTCGTTTTTGAGAAAGGTCTTTTACTTTATGAACAAGCCTAAAAATCCGTAGGAAACTGCGGTCATAATAAAGTTAGCGATAAGCACTCCCAGAGTAATGATGGGAAATGAAGATTTCATTCTTATGTCCAAAAGAGCCGCCAAAAGTGCTCCCGTATATCCTCCGGTTCCCGGTAAGGGTATGGCAACAAATATAAGAAGTCCCCATTTTTCGTACTTTAACACTTGGTCTTTCTTTTTTAAGGCTCTGCTTTCCAGTTTCTCTGCAAGTTTGCCCGCAAACTTAAATCGTTTAAGAAAATCAAGCACCTTTCTTGCAAAAAGCAAAACAAAGGGTATTGGAATAATGTTTCCGATATAGCAAATTATAAAGGCCTTCCAAAGTTCCACATCAAGAAGTTTTGCCGCTAACATTCCTCCTCGACATTCCAAAATGGGAAGAAGGGAAGTTATAAAAACTATAAGCTCTTTCGGAACATTTCCTTTAAGGGCTACTACGATATAGTCAATAGCAGATTCAACCATTTTTTACTCCTCAAAATGCGTTTTCAATGTAGTTTATTTTAACGAGTTTGTTGTTATCATCAAGCCAAACCTCACAAACATCAAACCTTTGCTTACCCTCTGCCTTTACAAGTTTTGTGAAGGCATTCGCCGTTTGAAGAAGTCTTGACTGCTTTTCTTCGTCAACCGCCTCCATTGGACTGGTTTTAGTGTTTATATTCCTCGTTTTTACCTCACAAAAGGCAACAACATCACCTTTTTGAGCGACAATATCAATTTCACCGAACTTTGAAGCAAAGTTAGCGGCTATAATTTTATATCCCTTATCTCTAAGGTGTCTTGCGGCAAAATATTCGCCCCAGACACCGGTTTTGTTTTTAATCATAGTTTATTTTTTCCAAGAATTACCTTTTTTCAAAAATGTTAATCTGTGGTGCTCACTGACACCGTGTTCATCAATCATTTCATAATGCAGTTTAGTACCGTAGCCCTTGTGCTTTGAAAATTTATATTGAGGAAACTCTTCATCAAGTTTGCACATATATCTGTCTCTGCTCACCTTAGCAAGAATTGAAGCGGCGGCAATGTTGGGGCTTTTATCGTCACCCTTTATTACTGTTTCCCCGTCAATATTTAGGGGTGGCATTGCGTTGCCGTCAATCAAGGCATAGTCTGCGGGAATTTGAAGTCCTTCAACCGCACTTTTCATTGCAAGGTAGGTTGCCTGCAATATGTTTATTTCATCAATTTCCCTTGCACTTACACTTGCTATGCTGTAGGAAATCGCTTTTTTTGTTATCTCCTCAAAAAGGGCTTCCCTCTTTTTTTCGCTGAGTTTTTTAGAGTCTTTAAGACCTTCAATTTCAAGACCTTGCGGCAAAATTACCGCTGCTGCATATACGGGACCTGCAAGGGGACCTCTGCCCGCCTCGTCAACTCCGCACACACTTTTGTAGCCCTTTTTAATTGCTGAAATTTCATATTGATAATCCATTATCTCACCTGATATATTGCTTGTCAATAGTGTCTGAAAGCAAGTTATGCAAATACTTTACACTAAATTCTTTTGTTCTCTTTTTAACTCCATGGGCATTTGCAAGTTCTTCCGTGTAGTCCGAAAGGAGATAAAGACGAATTTTTGAAGTATTTATTCCGTAGTGAGTTACAACTCCGTTTATTCTTATGTTTTCAACGGAAACAGCACCTGTGTTCTTGTTTTTTACCGCCTCAAACTCAAGAATACCACCCAGCATAAGTTCACCCTTTGTTTGTGAAGAAACAAAATTTCCCAGGGAATATGCCACAAAGGTGGTTTTTCCACCGGGGTTTTCGATTATTTCAGTTTCTTGAAGCACATGTGGGTGTGTGCCTATGATTATATCCGCACCCCATTCCCCAAGTTTTTGGGCAAGAAGTCGCTGTGACTGGGTAACCGCTGTTTCATATTCATTACCCCAATGAGCAAGTACAATAACCATATCAACACTTTGCCTTGCAACGGAAACCAGTTCAAAAAGTTCACTTTCACTTGTTGCCAAGTTCACATAATATTCGCTGTTTTCAGGGAGAGAATAATTGTTTGTTGACTCTGTGAAAGCAATGTAAGCAAGTCTAATTCCATTAATTTCCTGAACCACGGGAGTGGTTTTGTTTGCGATTTCACCCGCACCCACCGTAACGGCTTTTTTGCCCCTCCAAAAGTCCAAGGTGTTTTTAAGTCCGCTCTCACCGTAGTCAAGAATATGATTATTTGCAAGGTTAACAACATCAAAACCCACATCAAGAAGCTGCTGCCCCAAGGTGTCCGGGGAATTATAAAGCGGGTAGCCGGAAACGGCGTGATCCTTTGAAATTACGGACTCCTGACAAATAATCGCACTGTCTGCGGAAGAAATTTTTTCTCTTAAATTCTCATAAACGAAGGAATAGTCAAAATCCTTTACATTTCCCGCAGATTTTGCCTGTTTATGAATTTCTTCACTTACAATATTATTTCCCACCGCAAGGATTTTTGCACGGGAAAATACGGAATCCTCTCCGTTTTTATTTTTATCGGTGTCTCGGGTAAAGAAAAGTACCCCGATGCAAACAACATCAAGGAAAAGTACGGCGGCTAAAAATGCAGCCAATATTTTTTTCATTACCTCACCACCAATCTTTTAGTCCAATGTGTCCAAAGTAAGTCTGCCCAAAAGTCCTCCACGGTACTCGTCAAGCAACATAACTGCGGCTCTTTCCGTGTCAAATTCGCCCTTTTTAAGAAGCATTCCTCTTTTTTGTGCTATAAGTTCCAAAAGTTCATAGGGCTCCAAATCTTGAAAATCTTCTATTTTATATCTTTCCCGAAGTCTCTCGGGGTAGTCTTTCTGCATAATCCTCAAAAGACGAACAGCAATTTCTTGTATGTCAAGAATTTCATCTTTAACGGAACCGATAAATGAAAGCTTGAAGCCCACCTCCGGGTCTTCAAATTTTGGCCACAAGACTCCCGGTGTGTCAAGAAGTTCAATTCCTTGACCTACTGAAAACCATTGGTTACTCCTGGTAACTCCCGGTTTGTCCGCCACCTTTGCTCTGTTTTGTCCTGCCATTTTGTTTATAAATGAGGATTTCCCTGTGTTGGGAATACCCACCACCATTATGCGAAGGGGTTTTCCCGGCATTCCTCTTTCAATGTTTGCCTTTGTAACATCCTCCAAGAGGGTTTTTACCGCCCCTTGAAATTTTTCCAATCCTTTACCGCTTTTACAGTCAACGGGGAGAGCAACCATTCCCTTTTCTTCAAAGAGTTTTATTCTTTTTGCCGTGGCATTTTCATCTGCAAGGTCACATTTGTTTAGTAAAATTATCCTTGGTTTTGTACCCAATATGTCATCTATTTCGGGGTTTCGACTGCTTTCGGGAAGACGAGCGTCAACGATCTCGCAAACCCCGTCCACAAGGGGCAGACTTTCCTTCATCAGTCGTCTGGTTTTTGCCATATGGCCGGGAAACCATTGAACAATCATTTTTTCATTCATTTTTCTAACCTATCTTAAAATGTCCGAAAGGGGAAACTCTGAAAAGTGCCTTCCCCATTATGTAATCATCTCTAATAAATCCTATTCTTGCGTCCCTTGAGTCTGCCGAAGCGTTACGGTTATCTCCCATAACAAAAACATAGCCCTCCGGTACCGTTACCTCTTGATAGAAGTCTTCCCTCAAATGAGTGGGTTCGTTTATATACGGCTCATTTAACGGCATACCGTCAACATAAACAACGCCTGCATCAAAGTCAATATTGACCCTTTGTCCCTGGGTTGCAATTACCCTTTTAACAAGGGTAGATTCAATGTAAGAATAATCCGAGGGCTGACAGGTTACAACAATATCTCCCTGCTCGGGCTTGTCTATGAAAGCAGAAAGAATTATTCTGTCTCCGTCCGAAAGGGTGGGATACATTGAACTTCCGCAAATCCCCACAGTACGAACAAGGCAAATAAATGTTACGGTGACAATAACCGTAGAAGTAACCACAGTTTGAACCATATCAAAAACATTTGAAACAAATTTACTCGGTTTATTTGCTTTCTTCATTTTTATTCTCCTTTATCAATGAGCCGGAATTGGGGCTGATTCTGTAAACCGCTTTGCCTAAAACATATCTTTCATCAATAAGTCCCACCTTGCCGCTTCTTGAGTCAAGGGAACTGTTTCTGTTGTCTCCCATTACAAAAAGGTGACCTTCCGGTACCGTGAGAGGAAAAATCGCATTATAATTTACACTTGTAGGCTCCGCAATATATGGCTCATCTAAAAGTTCACCGTTAACAAAAACCTCGTGCTTTTCAAGGTCAATGTAAATGGTGTCCCCTTCCTTTGCGATAACTCGCTTAATGATGGGAATATCTCTTTCCCAGGGCTGGGTTACCACCACAATGTCTCCTCTTTCAAATTGGGTGTTTATAGACTTAATGGCAAGCCAGTCACTGTCTTGAAGGGTTGGCACCATTGAGTCTCCGCTGACTCCCACAGCTCTGAAAACAAGGGCGAAAACTAAAAACACAACGGTAACAGCACCTTTGATAGAGTCAAAGGCATCAAAAACAATTGAGAAAAAAATGTTTTCTTTTGGCGGAAAAATCACATAATATGTGTCTATTCTTCTCTGATTCAATTTTCACCCTCCTTTCGATTTTTGAAAATTAACAAGAAAGGTGTAACAATTCTCATTGCTACACCCTCACCTTGTCTGTTATCTAAGCTGTTCCTTAACCTTAGCTGCCTTGCCAACTCTGTCACGAAGATAGTAGAGTTTGCTTCTGCGAACACGACCGTGTCTTACAACCTCAACCTTGGCAACATTAGGGGAATGGAATGGGAATACTCTCTCAACACCTACGCCGTAAGCTACACGGCGAACGGTGAAGGTTTCAGAAACACCTGAACCTCTGCGAGCGATAACTGTTCCCTCAAAAATTTGGATTCTTTCTTTTTCACCTTCACGAATCTTTACGTGAACTTTTACAGTGTCACCGATTTCAACTACGGGAGCCTCTGCCTTTACAGAATCCTGTGCGATTAACTTGAGTGCATCCATTTGAATAACCTCCGATTTTTTCAGATGTTCATTCGCGCACGCCAGAGGAACACCCGTTTAATATTCATATTAAACCCGTCTTCGGTGAAAACACCTACTGACGGAGTAAATGCTCACATAATATATCACAAAGATTTAACAAATGCAAGTATTTTTTTATTTTACTCAAAAATTTCTAAATTATTCATATATATGACGGTTCGGGAAATATTCAGTTTTATGGGGGAAGCGGCAAATTCAACACACAGCGCCTGCACCAATAGTGCAGGGTTTAAGTTTTTTTCCGTGCCAGTATTCAGCACCGTGTCAATTTTCACCTCATTCCCCGTATCGGCTATCTCAAAGGCGGTAATGAATTCACAAAGATTTATCTTTTTCATGCCTCTCTTTGAGCGTTTTTCCGCCTCTAAAACACCCCCTTCAATTACGCTTTTTGCACCTGAAACGAAGCCCATTGCCTCACCTTCATTTTCAAAACTCATAATGATCTCATACCTTGCATCCGTTATGGTATTTACCTTGTTGACACAGTCCGTAACCTCAACAATTTCAAGACCTTCGGGCAAAACCGCATTTAGCCGTTCTTTGATTTCTTCCTTTGAAATATCATCAACCGTTCTTATGTCAACAGGCTCTTTAATTCCCTCTTGACCCAGGGGTAGGGGAAGCAAAAATGTCATATAGGGGTGAGGGTTAAATCCTTCAGTGTACCAAATGGGAATTTCCGCCCTGCGAACTGCTCTGGTAAAGCATCTGTTCATATCCAAATGGGAAGTGTAAATAGCAAGTCCGCTCTTTTTATACCACAGTCTGACTGAGTTCATTACACACACCTCCGTTAAGTCTTGCGGCACCGCAACCGGCACATTTAATTGTGCACTCCGGGGTTGTTTCTCCCCTGTGGGCTTTCAAGTATTCATTTTGCAAAAATTTCTTGGTAATACCGTAATCCATGTGATCCCAGGGTAAAACCTCATCTAAATCTCTTTCCCTTGCGGTATAAAAGTACGGGTCTATTCCGCACTCCTCAAAGCTCTCAATCCACTTTTCTTTGTCCAAGTGTTCCGCCCAGGAATCAAACTTGCAGCCCTTTTTCCATGCCGTTTCAATCACCCTGCCAAGCCTTCTGTCTCCCCTTGCGAATACTCCCTCAAGGAAGGAAGTCCAAGGTGTATGACGGGAAAGGGTCACCTTCCTTGTTTTGATATTTGAAAGGAGAAATTCCTGCTTTTCTTCAAGAACTTCGGGTTTGTTTTGAGGCTCCCACTGAAATGGGGTAAAGGGTTTAGGCACAAGGGAAGCAAGGGAAATGTTCACACTTACGCTCTTACCCTTCGGTCTGTTTTCACAGTTGTAATATTCATCAACCACTGCCTGGGCCAAATCCGCAATTCCCACAATATCCTCATTTGTTTCCGTGGGAAGTCCTATCATAAAGTAGAGTTTCACTGCAGTCCAACCCCCTGAAAAGGCCTGTGCGGCGGTGGAGAGAACCTGCTCCTGCGTGATGTTTTTATTGATTACATCCCTTAGTCTTTGAGTTCCCGCCTCGGGGGCAAAGGTGAGTCCGCTGCGCCTTACGGAGTTTAATTTTTCCATTAAATCCTGCGGAAAATTATCTGCACGAAGGGAGGGCAAAGCAATGTTGATTTTATTTTCATCTGCCCAGGGGAGCATATTGCGAAGAAGTTTTTCAAGTCCCCTGTAATCGCTTGTACTTAAAGAACAAAGGGAGATTTCATCATAGCCGGAGGAGTTGCAAATTGCTCTGCATTGGCGCTCAACTTCCTCGGAGGATTTCTCTCTCAACGGTCTGTTAATAAAGCCCGCCTGACAGAAACGGCAACCACGAATACATCCTCTGAAAATTTCAACGGTAGTTCTGTCAAAAACCGTTTCGATAAAGGGTACCACAAAACTTTCCGGAGCAAACATTGTATCCAAATTTGCCACATTTCTTTTTATCACTTTTTCAGGAGCCCCACAGGTGGGGGTTACGGATTTCACCGTGTTATCCTCATTGTATTCAACACTGTAAAGACAGGGAGCATATACTCCGGGAATTTGCACCGCCGCTTCTATAAACTCTCTTTTTGTCGAGCCGTTTTTCTTGTGTTCTTTGAGAAGGTCAATAAGCTCATTTGTAACCTCTTCACCGTCTCCGGGGAGAGTAAGGTCAAAGAAATCCGCCATAGGCTCCGAGTTGCAAACACAGGTACCCCCGGCAATTACGATGGGGGTAAGTTCTGTTCTTTCTTCACTTCTCACCGGAAGACCCGCAAGGTCAAGCATATTCAGTACATTCGTGTAACTCAATTCATACTGCATTGTAAAGCCGATAAGGTCAAAGTCTTTAATCGCTTCTCCGCTTTCAAGGGCGTAAAGAGGAATATTATTTTCCCTCATAATTTCTTCCATATCCACATCCGGGGCAAACACCCTTTCACAGCGGGCATCCTCCCTTGCATTCACAAGGGAATATAATATTTTCATACCTAAATGTGACATTCCTATTTCGTATGTGTCGGGGAAACAGAAGGCATAACTTATATCAACGCTTTCCCTCGGTTTTACTATGCTGTTAAGTTCTCCTCCGGTATATCTTCCCGGCTTTTGAACCTTAAGCAAATAGGGTTCAAGTTGCTTTGGGTACATTATATCAATCCTTTTTACTGAATAAAATCTCTGAATTTCTCTAAATTAAACTTTACCCTTTTGGGACCTTAAAGTCAAGAAAAGATTTGTAACAATCGTATTTATTCTCTGTTACGGAACTCTTTATATATTTTTTTGCAATTTTGACTTGTATTTTCCGCAAATTGCCTTTATAATAGTATGATGTATAAGTATACGACCATTTCTCCCCGAAAGGAAAACTCTGTCAGTAGGTTCCGGAAACGGCATAATTTGAACCTAACTGTTCGGCCTTTTCAACATCCAATGGCAAAAAATTGAATTAAAAAAGTAAAAACTTGAGGAGAGTGTAAAATGAAAAAGTATGTTATCGCTTACGACATCGGCACAACGGGAGTTAAGACCTGTTTGTTTGAAATCGAAAACGAAGTTCACCTTGTGGCAGACGCAATGAAGGGCTACCAACTCTATATTTTACCCGACGGCGGTGCCGAGCAAGATCCTGATGAATGGTGGGAAGCAATGTGCGACACCACAAAGCAGCTCTTTTCAAAATGTGAAATTACTCCGGAGCAGATTGAAGGTATTTCCTTCTGCTCTCAAATGCAGGGGCTTGTCCTTGTTGACAGAAAGGGAAAGGCAATTCGCAGAGCCTTCAGTTATATGGACCAGCGTGCCAGAGAACAGATTAAAAAGGGTATGGCATACGGTCCTCAAATTGCGGGAGCAAATATCTTTAAGCTCATTCCTTCTCTCATTATTACGGGCGCTGTTTCCGTAAGCGTTAAAGACCCGGTTTGGAAATATAACTGGGTTAAAGACAACGAGCCGGAAAACTTTGAAAAAGTTCATAAATGGCTTGATGTTAAAGATTATCTCATTTGCCGTATGACAGGCAAGTTTACCATGACAAGTGACTCCGCCTTCGGCACACTGCTTTACGATATTCGCAACAAGTGCTGGAGTCCGAAAATTTGTAAGCTTTTAGGTGTTGACACAAAGCACCTTGCAGATATAGTTCGTGCAACAACCAAAGTGGGCGGTCTCACAAAACAGGCCGCCGATGAACTGGGACTTAAAGAAGATACCGCCGTGTTTGGCGGTGGCGGTGATGCTTCCCTTATCGGCGTGGGCGCAGGCAGTGTAGAACTCGGTGACACCCACATTTATCAAGGTACTTCCGGCTGGGTATCAACCGTAGTTGACAAGAGCATTGTTGACACCACCGCTATGATTGCCGCTGTCGTTGGCGCTCAAAAGGATCTGTATAATTACTTTGCGGAACTTGAAACCGCAGGCAAATGCCTTGAGTGGGTTAAGGACCACCTTGCCCTTGACGAAATCGGCATTTACCTTGAAAAGAAAGATGTTTCACAGTCAAAGGAAACTATTTATATTTCACTCTATGACTACCTCTCAAAGGTTATCAGCGAAACTCCCGCAGGCTCCGGCGGTGTAATCTTTACCCCCTGGCTTCACGGTAACCGTTGCCCCTTTGAAGACCCCAATTCAAGGGGTATGTTCTTCAACATTTCTCTTGAAACGGGCAAAACCGAACTTATTCGTTCCGTTGTTGAGGGCGTTTGCTTCCACCTTCGCTGGTTCCTTGAAACTCAAGACAAGAAAGTTAAAACCTCTAACCCCATCAGATTTGTGGGTGGCGGTGCGCTAAGCGATGTTACCAGCCAAATTCTTGCGGATATTACAGGAAAAACCGTTGAAACAGTTGATTCTCCCCAAAATGTAGGCTCCGTGGGTGCTGCGGTTATTATGGCGGTGGGTCTGGGCTTAATTGACGATGTTTCCAACGCAAAAAGTCTCATTCCCGTTAAGAAAACCTTTAAGCCCTCCGAAGAAAACAGAGAAGTTTACGAAAAGAATTATGCAGTTTATAAAACACTTTACGCCTCAAACAAAAAAGCATTCAAAGCCCTTAACGGCTAAGGAGGAATCCCTATGAAAAAAATAATAGCCCTCTCCCTTGTGCTTATGACTCTTGCTTGTATCTTCAGCGCCTGTGGTGACAAGCCACCGAAGGGAACCGAAATTCATACAAAATACGGCGATGGAGATGAAATGGCCGTTGTTACCAATGAAGATGGTGGTATTTATGACGACCAGGGCAGAATTTGGGAAGTTCAAACCGGTGAAGACGGTAAACCACTAAAAGATATTGACGGAGAAACCCAGACAGCCCTTGTTGACCTTGACACCGCTTTTATCTACGGAAACACCATTGAATTCAGCGACTATAAACTTGTAATCCCCGAGGGTTGGGAAAATAACGCAAGTTACAGCGATTTAGTTGTAAAAAAGACCGGTTCTTCCGATCAAATAAAGATTATGCAACTTGAAAAATCAGACCTTAACGAAAAAATTCAAAATAATCAAAAATTGGTTAATCAGGTTACATCAATCTATCCCGATGCGGTTGTTTCCAACACTTCCGTAAAAATCAATGACGAGGACTGTTCCTTTGTCTGTGCTTATGTTCCGAAAGCCAATACCGGCGAGCCGGCATTTGTGGGCTACATTATCCTTGAAAAGCCCAGCGGCGTATTCAACATTATGGTTACCGGCAAAAGGGATATTTTGGCGGACAACAAAGAAATTATTAAAATAATCAGCTCCGTGCAATACAAATAAAGGAGAGGCTAAATGTTATTCACTCAAGATATCGGTATAGATTTAGGTACTGCCAATACCCTTATTTTTGTCAAGGGTAAGGGGGTTATCATCAGAGAACCCTCGGTTGTTGCGGTTGATCAAAAGTCAAATCCGCCCAAGGTGGTCGCCGTTGGTGCACAGGCAAAGGAAATGATTGGCAGAACCCCCGGTTCAATTGTTGCGGTTCGTCCCCTTAAAGACGGTGTTATTGCAGACTTCGACATCACCGCAGAAATGATTGAGTCATTTCTGAAGAAAACAATTACGAAAAAACCCTTCTCCAGGATTAGGGTTTTGATTTGTATTCCCTCGGGAGTTACCGAGGTTGAAAGAAAAGCGGTTCACGATGCGGCAAAAAGTGCCGGAGCCAGTTTAATCAGTTTAATTGAAGAACCTATGGCTGCGGCTATCGGTGCAGGTTTACCCGTAAGCGAGCCCATTGGCAGTATGGTTGTTGACATCGGCGGAGGTACAAGTGAGGTTGCTGTTATCTCCCTGGGTGGAGTTGTTACCTCCAACTCTTGCCGTATTGCCTCAGACTGCCTTGACGATGCAATTATCTCCTACATTCGAAAAAAATATAACCTTCTTGTGGGTGAAAGAACCGCAGAGGACATTAAAATTAAAATCGGCTCCGCTTACCCCTATGAGGGGGAAGGCGCCATGAATATTAAAGGCAGAAATCTTATGGATGGACTTCCCAAAAACATTGATGTCACAAGTGAAGAAATAAGAGAAGCCCTTTCCGAGCCCCTTTCCGAAATTGTGGATTTAATTAAAACAACCCTTGAAAAAACTCCCCCCGAACTGGCAAGCGACATTATTGACAGGGGTATTACCCTCACCGGTGGAGGTGCCCTCATAAAAGGACTTGACCGCCTTATTGCTGAGGAAACTAAAATTCCGGTGAATGTTGCCGTAAATCCCCTTGACTGCGTGGTTGTTGGCACCGGTATTTGCCTTGAGGGTGCGGACAATCAGGCACCTGCCAAGAAGTACATATAACATATGAGGAGTAACCAATGATTCGTTTTCTCAAAAGCTCAAGTTTTAAACTTTTTGCAATAATCCTGTCTGCCCTCATTGCAGGCAGTGTTATTTCTGTTGCTTCAAGAAGCGGGTCATCTCCCGTAACGAAGGCGGTGAGCGTAGTTTTCGGCCCTGCCTCCCGTTTGGCAAGTTATGTTACAAATTCTTTCAGAGACTTGCCCATTTCCTTTAAGTCATCCTCTGCTCTTCAGAAGGAGATCGACTCTCTTAACGGTGAGGTAGACTCTCTTCGTGAACAGCTTGTTGACTACGAAAAATTAGTTCACCAAAATGAGTTCTATAAAGAATTTTTGGAACTTAAAACCGAACATAAAGATTATAAATTTGCCCAAGCGGATATCATCGGAACGGATGCGGCAAACCGCTTTTCTTCCTTCACTCTCAATAAAGGTTCCTCGGACTCCATCAGTGTGAATGACCCGGTTATTTACGGTAAATATCTTGTGGGTGTGGTGGTTTCCGTAACCCCCACCCAATGTGTGGTTAACACTATTTTTAACCCCACCGTAAACATAAGTGCCTACGAGGTGCGAACCCAAGAGGTTTCCTATGTCACCACCACCCTTGAATATGCAAAGCAGGGACTTTGTGTTATGCCAGGTCTTTCTTCTTTCACCGCAATTTCCGCAGGCGGACTGGTTTGTACCGCAGGTGTGGGAGGCATTTACCCGGCGGATTTAATCATAGGAAAAGTTACGGACATTGTGGACGCCACCGTTGACATCTCGGCAAGTGCGGTAATTGAGCCCGGTGTGGATTTTTCACAGATTACCAATGTGTTTATCATAACTGACTTTCACGGACAATCCAAATGACAATTAAGGCAGACAGAAAAAATAAGATAATTCGCTATGCCTGGCTTGTGTTTATGTTTCTTTGCTTTTCGCTGATTCAAAACTCGGTGAGTGGCTTTGGAAATGTGACACGGGTGCGGGCATTACTGCTTATTCCCGCAACTGTGGCGGTCGCTATGTTTGAAAGGGAACGCTATGGAATGTTTTTCGGGCTTTTTGCAGGGGCTCTTTGGGACATTTTCGCCGCCGGCAACAATTTTAACAGCATTTATCTTTTTGTGGTGGGCTTTGCCTGCGGAATACTGATCAATACCATAATGCGAAACAATTTTGTCACTCATTTTCTTCTAACTTCAATTTCAACCGCAGTTTACTGTGTGGGTTATTGGATTTATCACTATTTGTTTAATTCCCTTGAGGGGTCCTTTAAGGTGCTTTTCACCTTTTATTTGGCACAAATTCTTCTCACCCTTGCAGTTACTCCCTTCATTTTCTTTCTTGTGAGATGGATTGAGAAAAAATACAGATAATATCGGTTAAATCATAAAAGGAGGTGCAGACCTTGCATTTAAGTATATCCCGTGTCAGACAGATTGCAGTTCTCTGCATCATTGTTGTTCTTTTCGGTATAATTGCAGGCAATTTATTTCGTATTCAAATATTTGATCATGAAAAATATGCCGCCATAGTTTCGGCGGTAAGCGAAAAAGACTCCTCCGTTCCTGCGGCTCGTGGAGAAATTGTTGACCGCTACGGTAAAAAATTGGTTTACAACGAGCAGGTCTTCGATGTCATTTTTGATGTGGGCTTTTTCCCCTCAAAAAGTAAGCAGGCAGAAAGAAACGAAATTATCGCTTCCCTTACCCGGCTTTTCGACTCTAACCGACTGGAATGGACAGACAATTTGCCCCTGGTTTTTGATATTCAAGGTAATATTCAGTATAAGAAAGACAGCGACGCACTCATAGAAAAAATGAAGAGTCGTGAAATGCTCAACTTAAATGAGTATGCCACCGCCCAAAACTGTTTTGATGCTTTGGTAGAACGATATAAGCTTGAAAAATACAGTCCCAAACAGGCACGAAAAATTGCCTCCGTGCTTTTTGACATTGACAGAGTGGGTTTCAGCTTTTCGGGAACCTACACCTTTGCAAAGAATGTTCCCGACTATATCATTTCCACAATAAAAGAAAATTCTTCCTTTTATCGTGGAGTTGACACCCAATTAGTTCCTGTTCGCACCTTTGCGGACGGCACCCTTGCTCCTCATATTTTAGGGCTTACCGGAAAAATTGATGCAGATGAATATGCCAAAAAGAAGGAACAGGGCTACAGTATGGATGCCACCATCGGCAAAAGCGGAATCGAACTTGCCATGGAGAAATATCTTCGAGGCACAGACGGAGAAAAGACCATATATACCGATGCGGATGGCAAAAAATCCACAGAAATTACAAAAAAACCGATTCAAGGTAACACAATAGTTTTAACCATAGATTCCGGAATGCAAAAGGTGGCTCAAGATGCCCTTAAATTAGCCCTTGAGAGTTATTCGGGCAAATTCACCGGAATTATTCCCAACGCAGGTGCGGTTGTGGTTCTTTCCTGTAAAGATTCCTCTGTTCTTGCAAGTGCATCCTACCCAACCTATGACATTTCCACCTACTCTGACAATGTGAAAGAACTCAATAAGACTAAGGGTGCCCCCCTCTGGAACAGAGCACTTATGTCGACCTATGCCTGCGGTTCAACGGCAAAACCCGCAGTGGCAATCGCCGCTCTTGAGGAGAGAACAATTGACGAAGACGATACGATTTACTGTAACGGTGCCTATACCTATATGGGACAGACCTTTAAGTGTGAGCAGGCACATGTAACAGCGTTTGTAAATGTAATAAATGCCATTGATGAAAGCTGTAACACCTTCTTTATGGAACTGGGAAATATGTTGGGCATAGAGAAAATGAACGAGTACAGAGTTGCTTTAGGTCTGGGTGCCAAAACCGGTATTGAACTCAATGAAGCGGTGGGTGTGCTTGACTCCCCGGAATACAGAACAAGCATAAACCAACAATGGCTTCCCGGTTATGTTATTCAGTCCGCCATCGGTCAAGCGGGCAATCTTTGGACTCCCATTCAGCTTGCAAACTATGTAAACACCATAGCAAACGGCGGTACAAGGTACAGAGCCCATTTTGTTAAGAGTATCAAGAGTTTTGACTATGGCACAACCCTTCTTGAGAACACCCCTGAAATTCTTTGTCAAACCGGCTTCAGCGCCGCAACCCTTGACATAGTAAAACGGGGAATGAGAGAAGTTGGTGTAACGGGCTACTGTGCAAGTGCCTTTGCACACCTTCCCGTTGAGGTAGCCTGTAAAACAGGTACCAGCCAAGAATACAGAATGATTAACGGAAAATCCACAAAAATCAACAACGGCTTTCTTATTGCCTTTGCCCCCTATGACAACCCGGAAATTGCGGTTGCCGTTTTAGGCGAAGGTATGTCCTCGGGCAAATTCGTTGCCCCGGTGGTGGCCTCCATAGTGGAGTACTACTGTGGCATGAGTGACACAACTTCAAGCGTTGTTAAGGAAGGCGTTTTAATCCCATAGAAAAGGAGGAACGAAATGGCAGAAATATTTGTTCTTGCTTCAGGCAAGGGGGGAGTGGGTAAATCCACCTGCACCGCCGAGCTCTCAAAGGCACTCGCCTCCCTTGGCAAAAGGGTTCTTGCCATTGACTGTGATATAGGTCTGCGTTCCCTTGATTTGCTTTTAGACTATGATGAGCAGGTAGTTTTTGACTGGGGAGATATTATTCTTTTCCGCTGTGAAACAAAGCGAGCCATAATCTCGGGAAAGGTGGATTTCATTGCCGCCCCACGGAGTTTTGACGAAAATTTCACAGGCGAAAATCTTAAGAAAATTATAGAAGAACTTTCCGGTGATTATGATTACATTTTCCTTGACGCTCCCGCTGGTGTGGGCATCGGTTTTCAAATTGCCGCCTTATGTGCAGACAAACTGATTGCGGTTACCACCCCCGACAATATTTGTGTGCGAAGTTGTAATATCGCCTACACTCAAGCGGAAAAGTTAGGAATTACAAATGCAAAACTTATTATAAATATGTTTGAAAAAAGACCTGTTTCAAAGGGACGGCTTTTGAACCTTGATGAGTGTATTGACGAAACACAAATACCCCTTTTAGGTGTTGTTCCTATGGACAGAAAACTCGCTTTTGCAAGTGTTACAGGTCTTAAACCCGGTGAATTTTCCCCCTCAAACCAGGCGTTTTTCAGAATTGCAAAAAGACTGATGGGAGAAAAAGTCGATTTGGTTTTTGAATAGGAGAATTAAGTGAGTAAACAAACCATCGCAGCTATTTCCACCCCCAATGCACCGGGTGGTATAGGTATAATAAGAATTTCAGGCGACAATGCCATTGACATTGCCGCCAAGATTTTTGTGCCCGTAAGCGGAAAAAATCTTACAAAAAGCAAGGGTTACCAAGCCCATTTCGGAGATATAGTTTATGACGGTGAAAAAATTGACGAAGGAATTTGCCTTATTTTCCGTGCTCCCCATTCCTATACGGGAGAAAATGTTGCGGAAATTAACTGTCACGGAGGGCTTTTTCTCACAAAACAGATTTTGAGGGCTATTTTAGAAAACGGTGCAGTTCCCGCAAAATCGGGAGAATTTACCAAAAGAGCATTTTTGAACGGAAAAATGGACCTTGCAAGCAGTGAAAGCGTTATGGCGCTCATCGGAGCAAATTCCAAGCAAGCGGCAGCAGCCGCACTAAACACCCTTGAGGGAAATTTAAGTAAAAAGATTAAAGAATGTTGTAACGAGATAGTTTCTGTCTGCGCCTCCTTGGCCGCTTGGGTGGACTACCCGGACGAAGATATTGAAGAAATTACTGTCGAGGAAATGAAAAACACCTTCACTCAAGTGGTGACAGAACTTGAAAAAATTGTTAAAAACTATGACAACGGCAAGGCATTGACTCAGGGGGTTGACACGGTAATTGTGGGTAAACCCAATGTGGGCAAATCCACCATTATGAACCTTCTTGCCGGGTACCAAAGAAGCATTGTCACCGACATTGCAGGCACCACAAGGGATGTGGTGGAAGAAAGCGTGGTTATTGGAGACATTCTTCTTAAAATTGCGGACACCGCCGGAATAAGAGACACAGAAAATGCAGTTGAAACCATCGGTGTTGACCTTGCAAAAAAGCGACTTGAAAGGGCATCTCTGGTGCTTGCCGTTTTTGACTCAAGCGAACCCCTTTCTCCGGAAGATTTTCAAATTGTTGAAGACAGTAAGGATAAAAAGAGAGTTGCACTTCTTAATAAATCCGACCTTCCCTGTGTCGCCGATATAGAAAAAATAAAATCTGACTTTGACTGTGTTGTGGAACTTTCCGCTTTGACCGGGGAAGGCTCCGATGAACTTGAAAAAGCCCTTTCAAAAGTGCTTTTAAGCGAAGACTTTTCAACGGACTTTGCCTGCCTCACGGGAGAAAGACAGCGTCTTTGCTGCACAAGAGCCATTGACCACTTAAAAGAGGCAGTTGACGGCTTGAATACAGGAGTTACTCTTGATGCCATAAATGTTTGTGCCGACTGTGCTGTGCAGTCCCTTCTTGAGTTGACGGGAGAAACCGCCCAAAGTGCGGTTGTTGATGAAATTTTTTCTCGTTTTTGTGTGGGGAAATAGTTAATCTACATCTTGTGTTTATTTTTCTAAATTGTCATAAAACCACTAAATCTAATATTTTTTTGCAACACTTTAAGTTTTACTTCACACTTATATACGGAACTTTTAACGGTTCCGTATATTTTTTTGACTTGATACTCGGAGGTTATTCTATGGGAAAAGCAAGGTTTTATCGTTTCGCAAGACCTCTCATTGCAGGCGTTTTCAAAGTTCTCTACAGGCCTGTAATAATAGGTAAAGAAAATATACCTGAAACCGGCAGAGTAATTCTGGCGGGCAACCATACAAATTTTTTTGACTGTATCAATGTGGGTAACGCCACAAAGAGAACCGTTCACTTTTTAGCCAAAGACGAGCTTATGAAGGGCCCTGCAAAACATATTTTCAAAGGGCTGGGCATTATTCCCGTTGACCGCAGTTCAAACAACAGTAAATCCAGCGTAACCACCGCCGAAGCATATCTTAACGAAGACAGGGTAATCGGAATTTTTCCCGAGGGAACAATTAACAGAACAGAAGATTTGCTTCTCCCCTTCAGACTTGGAGCGGTAAAAATTGCCAAAGACACAAATACCCCAATTGTGCCTTTCACAATTACCGGTGCCTACGAACCCTTTGAAAAGGGTGTTAAAATCGTATTTCATAAGCCCATTACCGTTGATAACCTTAAGCAGGCAAATAGCCTGCTTGTTGAAACGGTTAAGAGCGGGCTGATTGACGAAGGTTATTATAAAGGAGTGTATAAAACTCATGAACAAGAAACCTGAAGATGTTAATGCGGGCTATCAATTTGTAAGAGCGATAGTCTCACCTTTTATCAGACACTACTATAAACCCACAATAATCGGGGCGGAAAATATTCCGGAGGATGGAGCCTTGGTAATTGCAGGTAACCATAAACATGTGCTTGACCAAAATTTCACAATGATGAGTACAAAAAGAACCATTCACTATATGGCTAAAAAAGAGTATTTTGACGGCAAGTTAGCTCCATTTTTCAGACTTGCCGGCTGTATTCCCGTTGACAGAAAGAGAAAGGACCTTTCAAGCGCAAAAAGTGCATTAAAGGTGCTTCGCAGGGGTGGTGCAATAGGTATTTTCCCGGAAGGAACAAGAAACAAAACAGAAAAGTTTCTTTTGAAGTTCAAAGACGGAGCGGTAAAAATGGCTAAAAAGAGCGATGCCTCCATTTTACCCTTCGGTCTTGCGGGAGACTACAATTTCCGAAGTAAAAACTTAACAGTTGTATTCGGGAAACCCTTCAAGGTTACGGAAATGACCGTAGAAGAAGCAAATGAAAAACTCTATAACGAAATCGCCTCTCTCATGCTTCAGGCAATGGGAGAAAAACAGACAATAAACCACCGCCGCGGTGCTTAGGAAGGATGCTTAAATGAGAATCGGCTTGGATGTCGGCTCAACCACGCTGAAATGTGTGGCAATTAACGACAATAACGAAATTATATACAAGTCTTATGAGAGACACTACTCTAAAATTGCAGAAAAAAGTGCACAGATGCTTAAAGAAGTACTGAAAAAAGCACCCGAGTTTAAAAAGTCCGCCCTTTCCCTTTCCGGCTCTGCGGGTATGGGCTTTGCAACACAACTTGGTATTAACTTTGTTCAAGAGGTTTACGCCACCCGTGTGGCGGTTTCAAAACTTCTCCCGGGAACAGATGTTGTAATCGAACTCGGGGGAGAGGACGCTAAAATTCTCTTTTTTACAGGTGGAGTTGAGGTTCGCATGAACGGTTCCTGTGCCGGGGGTACGGGTGCTTTCATTGACCAAATGGCTTCACTTTTAAATTGTGACCCTGCGGAAATGAACGAAATGGCTAAAAGTAAGGATAGAATTTATCCCATCGCCTCCCGCTGCGGTGTTTTTGCAAAAAGTGATATTCAGCCTCTTTTGAACCAAGGTGCGGCAAAACGGGATATTGCGGCAAGCATTTTTACCGCTGTGGTAAATCAAACCGTTTCCGGTCTTGCCCAGGGCAGAAGAATTAAGGGTAATGTGGTATATTTAGGTGGCCCCCTATATTTCCTTTCGGAACTTCGCTGTGCCTTTGACGATGAGTTGGGTGTGACGGGAAATTGCCCGGAAAATGCTCTTTACTATGTGGCTCTGGGTGCCGCCCTTTGCTCTGATGAAGAGGAAATTGACATTGTGGCAATGACGGAAAAAATAGCTCAGGCAAAGGAAAGCGGTGAATATTTAGGTGCCGCTCGTCTTTTTGAGAATAAAGAGGAGTATGAAGAATTCTCCGCTCGCCACGAAAAGGCAAAGATAGACACCAAAGCCTCTCTGTGTGAGGACAATAAAGTGTATATCGGTATTGATGCCGGCTCCACCACAATTAAGGCAACTGCCGTTAATTCCCACGGTGACATAGTTTATTCTAAGTATATGCCAAATTCCGGAAACCTTGTTGTTCTTATTCGTGAATATTTAGAGGATTTTTATACTAAATTCCCCACTGCCATTGTAATATCGAGTGCGGTAACGGGCTACGGCGAAGAAATCATTAAAAACGCTTTTTCCGTTGATTACGGTGTGGTTGAAACGGTAGCCCACTTTACCGCTGCAAAGAAATTTAAACCTCAAGTTGACTTTATTATAGACATCGGCGGACAGGATATTAAATGCTTTAAGATTAAAAACAATGTCATTGATAACATTTTCTTAAACGAGGCATGTTCCTCCGGCTGCGGCTCTTTTTTACAGACCTTTGCCGCCGCCTGGGCCTATGACATTGCCTCCTTTGCAAAACTGGGACTTTTTGCTCCCAAACCCGTTGACCTGGGCTCAAGATGTACCGTGTTTATGAACTCCAGCGTTAAGCAGGCGCAAAAGGACGGGGCAAGTATAGAAAACATTTCTGCGGGACTTTCTATTTCCGTTGTTAAAAATGCCCTTTACAAAGTCATTCGTGCTGCCAATGCAGACGAATTGGGACAAAATATAGTTGTTCAGGGGGGCACCTTTTTAAACGACGCTGTACTTCGTGCCTTTGAGCAGGAAATCGGCAGAGAGGTTGTAAGACCCAACATTTCCGGTCTTATGGGTGCCTACGGTGCGGCTCTTTATTCAATGGAAAAGTCAAAGGGAGAGGGTAAAAGTTCCCTTATTTCCCTTGATGAATTAAAATCTTTCGAACATAAAGTGCGTACGGTTAACTGCGGTAAATGTGAAAATAACTGCAGACTAACCATAAATACATTCAGCGGCGACAGAAAATTCATCGGAGGAAACCGCTGTTCAAAGCCTCTTACCTCAAAGACGACAGAATGTCCTATCAATATGTTCACCTACAAAAAGGAACTTCTTGAAAAATATGAAAATGTTAAGGGTAAGCGGGAAACCATAGGTATCCCTATGGGGCTTAATATGTATGAGTTTCTTCCCTTCTGGCACAAGTTTTTCACTACTTTGGATTTTGGTATTGAGATCTCTCCAAAAAATTCCTCAAGGGAACTCTATGTCGAAGGGCAACATACCATTCCCTCGGACACTGTTTGTTACCCCGCAAAACTTCTCCATGGTCACATTGAAACACTTATAGACACGGGAGTTGATGTTATTTTCTACCCCTGTATGACCTACAACATTGACGAAAATCTCGGTGACAACCACTACAACTGTCCCGTGGTGGCGTATTATCCCGAGGTTATCCGTTCAAATGTGACGGAATTGAGAGATAGAAATATCACTTTCATTTGGGACTATGTGGGACTTCATCGACCCAAGGATTTTGATGAAAAGATCTGTAATATTCTCTCAAAATATTTCAAAAATATTTCTCTAAAAGAGGTTAAGAAGGCGAGCAAAGCTGCATACGCCGAGTACGAAAGGTATATGAATAAAATTCGTACCAAAGGCATGAAACTTTACCGCCAAGCAAAGAAAGAAAATTACCCCATTGTCATTCTTTGCGGAAGACCATACCATCTTGACGAAGAAATTAACCACAACATTGATAAACTCATTTGTGAATGCGGTGCGGCGGTTATTACAGAGGATTCCATTAGCCATTTAGTTGAGAAATTCCCCACAAATGTTCTTGATCAGTGGACCTACCATTCAAGACTTTATGCTGCGGCAAAGCATGTTTCCGACCTTGAAACAAAGGATGTTAACATTGTTCAGTTGGTTTCATTCGGCTGTGGTGTTGATGCAATTACAACGGACGAAATGCGTTCAATTCTTGAAAGAAACGACAAAATATATACACAAATTAAAATTGATGAAATTTCACACCCCGGCGCTGTAAAGATAAGACTTCGTTCACTCTTTGCAGCCACAGAGAGATAAGGAGGTAAACAATGAATCCGGAAAACAGAGTAGAATTTACCAAGGATATGAGGGACTATACTCTTCTTTGTCCCAATATGGCAGACCTTCATTTTTCAATTCTTGTAAATCTTTTCGACCAATACGGCTACAATGTTGAACTGCTTAAAACAGATGGCAGAGCCATTGTTGACGAGGGTCTCAAATATGTTCACAATGATACCTGCTACCCCGCACTTCTTGTTATCGGACAGCTTATTGATGCTTTAAATTCGGGCAAATACGATGTGAACAAAACAGCCCTTTTAATCACCCAATCCGGCGGAGGTTGCCGTGCCTCAAACTATGTTCACCTTTTGAGAAAGGCACTGGCAAAGGCGGGCTACCCCCAGGTTCCCGTAATTTCCCTTAACCTTTCGGGACTTGAAAAGAACAGCGGATTTAAAATTAAAATTTCCATGGCATTAAAAATGCTTTCCGGCATTATCTACGGCGACCTTCTTATGCTCCTTAAAAACCAATGTACCCCATACGAGGTAAATGAGGGCGAAACGGAAGCAATGACGGAAAAATGGATTAAAAAGGTAAGCGATCTTTTCGCCGAAGGCAAGGGGTATTCCTACAAAGCGGTTAAGAAAATCCTTCCGGAAATCACAAAGGATTTCAGTACCATTCCCCTTAATAAAACGGAAAAAATCAAGGTGGGCGTGGTTGGAGAAATCTATGTTAAATATTCACCCCTCGCAAATAACCGCCTTGAAGAATTTTTGCAGTCCCAGGGCTGCGAGGTAAATGTTCCCGGTCTTTTAGGTTTTTTCCTTTTCAAAGTTGATAACAGACTCGAAGACATTAAACTCTACGGCGGTAACCCTTTCAAAAAATTGGCAATGAAATTTGCCATGTGGTACCTTACGAAAATAGAGAAAAACATTCACGATGCCCTGAAAGCCCACGGAGACTTCTGTGTTCCCGAGCCCTACGCTCACCTTAAAGAAAAATGCACAAAGATTATTGGTGCCGGTTGTAAAATGGGTGAGGGCTGGCTTCTCACCGCCGAAATGATGGAACTTGCGGAGAGCGGCTACGGCAACATAGTTTGTGCCCAGCCCTTCGGCTGTCTTCCCAACCATATTGTTGGTAAGGGTATGATAAGAAAACTTAAAGAACTTTATCCCCAGTCAAATATTGTTCCCATTGACTACGACCCGGGAGCCACAAAGGTAAACCAGGAAAACAGAATAAAACTTATGCTGGCAATAGCAAAGGAAAACGCCGGAGCAGCCGGAGCAGCCGGAGCATAAGAAAAAGACGGTTCAAAACGAACCGTCTTTCTTATTCATCTGATTTTAATCTTCGTTCGCTTCCTTAACCTCTTCTATCACCTCGTCGGGAATTGCTTCACCGTGCTTAACAACTAAAATACAAAGGGTTGAAAGAATAAATGCCACGGGGCAGTAATAAAACAGGGACATATATGTTCCTGTGAACATACGAACAATACCGTAAATAATGGGTGTTGCGATTTGTGCCGAGAATGTTGCGGTGTAGTAGTAACCTGTGAAAGTACCCACTTTGTCTATACCGCCGATTTCAAGCACAAGGGGAAGGGTGTTTACGGTGATAAACATATTTGCCGCACCGCCAACAATAAGGGCAACCCAAATAAGTGTACCGCTGAGGGCATCAATGCCCGCTTTCTCCGCAAAGAGATAGGCGCCGAATGCAACAATGAAAACACCGAGACCTGCAAGGATTGTCTTTTTCCTGCCGAATTTTTTGCCCAACCAGCCTGCGGGAATAGCAGAAATGGCAGAAGCCGCTGCAAAAGCGGTGGTCATAATGGTTGCTTCCGCCGTGGTTTTATTAAGAATTTCCTCTGCAAAGAGAGCGAAGAATGTTGTAACCGCATTTGTTCCGCAGAAAAGGAAGAATAGTCCGCCAAGCATAAAAATTAAGCTCTTGCGCTCCGAAGGTGAAAGTTTTTCTGCCTTTCTTGCCGCTTTAATTGCAGCCCTCTCTGCCTTTGCCGCCTCTTTTTCTGCCTTTCTTTTTGCATTTTCATCGGTGGCTTGGTTAATCTCTCCTGTAACCTTAATTCTGTTGTCCGGCTCCTTAACAAAGAAAAGAACAACAAGCATACCGATAATCATTACTACTGCGCCAAGCAGGAAAACATAGGGGAACACCTGAAACTCATTCCAGTCCTCCGCCTTTGAGTCAAGACCTGTAATTGCACAGTAAACAGCGGTAACAATGGTACCTGCGAAAAGACCGAGGGCACCGCCGAGACCACCCATAAGGTTGATAATTGCATTACCTTCAGAGCGAAGGTGGTTGGGAGTCAAGTCCGGCATAAGGGCAACAACGGGGGCTCTCCAAAGTGACATTATGAAAACAAAGCCGATAATAAACACCATAGTAAATGGAATTGACATATATTTTACGGCAACTATGGGAATACAGGCAAATAAAACCGCAGATATGGGAGCACCGAAAATTACATAAGGTCTACGCTTACCGAATCTTGTGCGTGTGATGTCCGAAAGTTTTCCGAATGTGGGCTGGAAAATAACGCCGAAAATATTGTCAAAGGTCATTATGATACCTATGAACAACGGTACAAGGGTAATTCCTCCAGCCGCAGTAGCAACATTTTCACCGCTGGCTGCGGCAAACTCCGCAAGCCGTGGGAACATTTCATTAAGTTTAACGCTCCACTGTGTAACCGTTTCGCTTCTGTTGAGAAGAAAATTCAAAATTTTTGTAACATAGGGGTCATAAATTGCCCAGGCAATTGATGATGCCAAAAACCCGAATCCGGTTAAAATAGTGTGGGGATAATGTAGTTTACCGTTTGGTTTGGCACAAAACTTTTGTTCCATATTAAATACTTCCTTTCGGCGACAAGCACCCATATTATGGTATATTATAACACTTTTACATCCGCTTTTAAATACAACAATATTACACAAAAAAAGTCACAAACTTTGTGAGTGTTGACTAATCATTTTTTTATCGAGTTATGGTATAATCTCCTTGAAGTCAGGAGGATTATTTATGGAACTTATTGAGAAAACGGTAAAATCGAGTACGGTCTTTAAGGGAAAAATTTTCACCGTACGCTTTGATGAAGCGATTTTGCCCAACGGTAAACCCTGTTTCAGAGAAATTGTGGAGCATGACGGGGGAGTATGTATTGCTCCCGTAACGGATAATAACGAACTGGTTTTTGTAAAACAGTTCCGCTATGCATATTCAAAGGTGCTTCTTGAACTGCCTGCGGGAAAACTGGAAAATAACGAAGACCCCCTTGTGGCAGGAATCAGAGAACTTGAGGAGGAAACGGGCTACATTGCGGAAAAATATGTGGACTGCGGTGAATTTTATCCCTCTCCCGGCTACTGCGGTGAGGTTATTCACTTGTATGCCGCAAAAAATCTTAAAAGTACCGCAATGAATCTTGACGAAGATGAGTTTCTTGAGGTTGAGCACATTCCCGTTGAAAAAGCGGTTGAAATGGTGCTGAATAACGAAATAGTTGACGGCAAAACCCAAACACTCATCTTAAAGGTTGCCGCCTACATTAAAAACGGAGTTTTATAATGGAAAAAATTATTCTTGCCTCTTCTTCTCCTCGAAGAAAAGAGCTTTTAGAGCAAGCAGAAATTCCCTTTGATATCTGCATAAAAAACATAGACGAAACCGTGCCGGAGGGCTTGTCCCCCGCCCAAGGCGCCGAATATACCGCACAGAAAAAGGCGAAAGCAATTACTCCCTTTGATGAAAACACCGTGGTTTTAGGAGCGGATACCGTTGTGGTACTTGAGGGACAAATTATAGGCAAACCGAAAGACAAGCAAGACGCAATCAGAATGTTAACTCTGCTTTCAGGTAAAGAACATAAGGTAATAACCGGTGTGTGCCTCATAAAAGGGAAGAAAGTTAAAACCTTTCACAGTATAAGCAGGGTGAAATTTTATGAACTTACCGAAGAACAAATTAAGCGCTATGTTGCTTCGGGGGAGCCTACGGATAAAGCGGGAGCTTATGGAATTCAGGGCAAGGGTAGTGTTTTAATTGAGGAAATTCACGGTGACTATTTTAATATAGTTGGCCTGCCCATTGCGAGAGTAGTAAGGGAAATTGCCGCTTTGCAGGAGGAAGAATGAGATGAATCAAATTGAATTTTTACAGTCAAAACTTCTAAAAAATTCCGCTTTTCTCGTGATTTCTCCGGAAAACAGAAGTTACTTGACAGACTTTCCCTCCAGCAAGGGTTACTTGATAATTTCAAAAACAAAATGCGTTTTTCTCATAGATGCTCGCTATATTGAGGCGGCTCAAATGCACAGTAAAAACTGCGACGAAATCGTTGAGCTTAAAAGGACGGTTGCAGATTTAAATAAGGCAGTTAAAGAGCTTGGTATCAAGAAATTTTATACGGAAAGCAAAATGATTTCCCATTCCCTTTTTTCCTTTTTATCAAATTCCCTTTCTGTTCCCGTTATCCCCGATAAATTAGACAATCTTTTAACGGATTTAAGACGGGAAAAACGGGGATATGAAAAGGAAAGAATTCTTAAAGCCCAAGGAATTGCAGAAAAAGCCTTTGAACACATTTTAAAATTCATAAAACCCGGTGTTACGGAGATAGATATTCGTTTGGAACTTGAATTTTTTATGCTTAAAAACGGTGCGGAGTCTATGAGTTTTGAAACTATTGTCGTTTCAGGCAAAAACACCTCCCTGCCCCACGGTGTACCCAGTGAAAAGAAGGTAGAAACAGGGGATTTCGTTACTATGGACTACGGAGTTTTCAAAGAGGGCTACTGCTCGGATATGACTCGTACCGTAGCGGTGGGCTGTGTCAGCGACAAACAGGCGGAGGTTTATAACACGGTTTTAACCGCCCAACTTGAAGGACTGAAAAAAATAAAAGCTGGAGAAAAATGCTACAATGTTGACCTTGCCGCAAGGGAAATAATTGAAAAAGCGGGCTATGGCAAATTTTTCGGCCACGCAACAGGGCACGGAATAGGCATCGAAGTTCATGAAGCTCCAGTTGTTTCCCCAAAAAGCAAGGAAACTTTAAGAACGGGAGATATTATTTCCTGTGAGCCGGGAATATATATTCCCTCCACCTTCGGAGTTCGCATTGAAGATTTGGCTTTTGTTACGGAAACCGGCTGTGAAAATCTTACAAAGAGTAAAAAATCTCTTATTATTCTTTAAGCGACCGAAAAAATACTTGAAAAGTATGCTGATATAGTGTAAAATATGAGTGCTAATAATTGAAAATAACTTTAAGGAGATATTAAACTATGATTTCAGCAGGTGATTTCAGAAACGGCGCAACCTTCGAGATGGAAGGTCAAGTTTGGCAGATTATTGAATTTCAACATGTTAAACCGGGTAAGGGTGCGGCTTTTGTAAGAACAAAAATAAGAAATGTTATCGCCGGTGCGGTAATTGAGCGTACATTCAGCCCCACAGACAAATTCCCAACGGCACATATTGACCGTAAAGAGATGCAGTATTCCTACTCTGACGGAGACCTCTACTACTTTATGGACAACGACACATTTGAGCTTGTCCCCATCAGTCAAGATATTCTTCCCGAAAACTTTAAGTTTATTAAGGAAAACGAAAACTGCCGTGTTCTTTCCTATAAGGGCAGCATTTTTGGTCTTGAACTTCCCACAACCGTAGTTCTTCAGGTAACACAGACCGACCCCGGTTTTGCGGGAAATACAGCCACCAACACCACTAAACCCGCAACTGTTGAAACAGGTGCAGAGGTTAAGGTTCCTCTTTTCATTGATGAAGGGGAAATGATTATCATTGACACTCGTACAGGCGAGTATTCAAGCAGAGCATAACTAAATTTATATAACCAAAGAAAAAGGGAGGATTTATTATGTCAATGACAGAAAAAGTTGCTTATCTCAAGGGCCTTGCAGATGGTATGGGACTTGGAGACGGCAAAAACGAAAAACTTCTCAAGGCAATTATTGATACCCTTGAAGAAATGGCTTACACGGTTGATGACATCAACGCAGACCTTGATGAAATTGCGCTTCAGGTTGATGCCGTAGACGAAGACCTTGCAGATCTTGAAGAGTATGTTTATGAAGATGACTATGACGATGACTATGACAGTGACGAAGAGTTCTACGATGTGCAGTGCCCTTCATGCGGAGAGGTTATCTGCATAGATGAAGAAATACTTGAAGAGGGCGGTATAACTTGCCCCAATTGCGGCGAACTTCTTGAGTTTGAATGTGAGTTTGACTGCGATTGCGACGACTGTGAAGACTGCGAAGACTAATCTAAAAAAACAAAGCACCCTCCGCGGTGCT
>CAYFRJ010000001.1:38770-56950 GCA_964345625.1 uncultured Clostridium sp.
GACTGTGAAGACTGCGAAGACTAATCTAAAAAAACAAAGCACCCTCCGCGGTGCTTTACTATTACCGACAGAAAGAGAGAACTATGAACGAAGCTGTTTTACTCAGAGAACTTTATTTAATTCGCCATGCGGAGTCCGATGGCAATGTGGAGGGCTATTTCCCCGAAGAACTTCACCTGAGGGAAGACCCCTACTTAACACACAAGGGTAAAGAACAAACGGAACTTTTGGGAGAATATTTGAAAAATGAAAATTTTGATGCGATTTTTTCCTCTCCCTTAAGGCGAGCCGTTATGACTGCAGAGGGTATCATAAAAAATGCAAACAGTGAACTATTTCTTAATCTTTTGCCGGATCTTTGCGAAATTTTCATAAACCCCGAATATGAGGGACAAAATCTTGAAGAATTAAAAAAAATATGCCCAAAGGCAGTGCTTGCCTCAGGCATAGATAAAAACACTTGTTTTGTTGTTACGGACGAAACCCCGGGGGATAACGAAGAACGTTATTTTGAAAGAGCAAAGCGAGTTCTTGACTATGTTTTTGAAAGGTATAAAAAAGGCGAAAGAATTTGCCTCGTATCTCATGCGGGTTTTTTAACCTATATCATTTTTTATCTTATCGGTTACCGTGACAAGGAGCCCGGCTACGATTTTCGTTTGTCAAACACGGGAATTACTAAAATTCTTTTTTACCAAGAGGGTACAAATCGCTACGGGGATATGGTTTTTGACTGCATAAATGACAGAACTCATTTAGGATAAAGACTTTATTTCCTCAAGGGAGTCGGAGTCCATAAGGCCACAAACAAATTCCGCAATATATTCGGCACTTTCGTTAATTCCGGTTTCAAACCAATGGCGGAAAACTCCCACTATGGCGCCGATATAAAAGTTTGCCTTGTATTCAGATTCCTTGTTATCAAAAATATGAGGAAAAAGTTCACTGATGTTATCTAAAAGCTGTTTCAAAAGAATATCGGAAAACCCTAATTTTTCCATGGTTAAAATATAAGCAGTATTGTCCTGAAAGAAGGTGCCGGCTAAAGTCAGCACCTCTTTTAAATTCAGTTCGCCGCTTTTCTTAATGTGATTTGTAAAATTATCGCAGTCCTCTTTGATCTTCTTTATCATAATATCATCTTTACTTGTGTAGTTGCGATAATATGCCATTCTTGACACCCCCGCCTTTGTGGTGATGTCTGTTATGCTTATGCTTTCATAATCCCGCTCTTGAGCCAACATTAAAAGGGCGGTTACCATACATTCCCTTGTCAATTTACTCGATTCTCGTTTATTTTCCATAACAAAATTACCCCATTTGTAACATTTTAAAAAATGTTATTGATTTGTTCACATTTAGGTGCTAAAATTACTGCAATGATACATTTGTAACAGTTACAAGTGTAACACAGCTTTGTGCAAATGTCAATAGATTTTTGGAGGCCTATATGCTCAAACTTAAAGATATCGTAAAAGAATATTCCGTCGCCGATTCTTCCGTTCTTGCCCTTAATGGGGTAAGCGTTACTTTCCGTTCAAGTGAATTTGTATCTATCCTCGGTCACTCCGGTTGCGGTAAAACCACCCTTCTCAATATTATCGGTGGTTTAGACCAATACACTTCAGGTGAACTTTTTATTAAAAGAAAGTCAACAAAAACTTTTAAGGATACCGATTGGGATACCTACAGGAACCACTCCGTAGGTTTTGTTTTTCAAACCTATAACCTTATTCCCCATCAAACTGTTCTTGCCAATGTTGAACTTGCTTTGACACTTTCCGGTGTTACTAAAGCAGAAAGACGGCAAAGGGCAAAGGATGCCCTTGACAAAGTGGGACTTGGAGACCAACTTTCAAAAAAGCCAAACCAACTTTCAGGCGGTCAAATGCAGAGAGTTGCCATAGCAAGAGCTTTAGTAAATGACCCGGAGATTTTGCTTGCAGACGAACCCACGGGCGCCCTTGACTCGGAAACCAGTGTTCAAGTCATAGACATTCTCAAGGAAATCAGCGAAGACAAACTGGTTATTATGGTTACCCATAATCCGGAACTTGCGAAAAAATACTCTTCAAGAATTATTCGTCTTGTTGACGGCAAGATTGTTGAGGACTCCAATCCTTATGAAGAAGACTATTCGGAGCCTGCTGAAAAAACAGATAAGAAAGCAAAGAAAAAACCTTCTATGTCCTTCTTTACCGCCCTTTCCCTTTCCTTTACAAATCTGCTCACAAAGAAGGTGCGTACATTTTTAACCTCCTTTGCGGGAAGTATCGGTATTATCGGCATTGCTTTGATTCTTTCTCTTTCATCGGGCTTTCAGGCCTACATTGACTCCATGCAGCAGGAGGCACTCACCTCTTACCCCATTTTGATTGATGCTGCCACTATGGATATGAACTCTATGATGACCTCAATGACGGGCATTGCCACGGGAGAAATTGACCACGACAGAGACAAGATTTATTCCAACACCTTGTCCCAAAGTATGATGTCCTCCTTCTCCTCGGAGATTTGGTTCAATGACCTTTCAAAATTTAAGGAGTTCCTTGAAAGCGACAAGTCAAATATCAAGGACTATGTCAGTTCAATTCAGTACACCTATAGCGGTGAAATGAATATTTACTGTGTTGATGAAACTGCGGGAACAAATCAGGTTTATCCCAGTCCCGCCCTTGAAATGGCCAACTCGATGATGGGCACAATGGGTCTTAGTTCCATGGGAATTGACACCACCACAATGGAGGCATATACCAAAAACATTAACTCCTGGCTTGAACTGGTTAATAATCAGGAACTTCTCGATTCCCAGTATGAACTTATCGAAGGAGAATGGCCCACCGCCTACAATGAAGTTGTTCTTGTTATTGATAAAAATAATGAGATTTCCGACCTTGCCATCCAAGGTCTCGGTCTTTCAAGCACCGAGGAAATGGCAGAAAATTTCCTTGCCCTGATGAAAGAGGAGGAAGTTGAGCAGAAAAAATATGAAATTGAATACGATGAAATCATAGGCAGAAAATTTAAGCTGGTTACCGAGCCTGAATATTTTGAGTATAATAAGGAAACAAAAACTTGGGACGACAAACACGGTGACGAAGAGTTTGTTGCCAATCTTATAGACGATGCAGAAGATATCACGGTTGTAGGTATCATTCGACCAGACGAAGAAAGTCTTATGGTTACAACCATAGGCAATATCGGCTACACCGCTGCTTTAACAGAATATGTTGTAAACAAAACAAATGAAGCGGAAATTGTAAAGCAGCAGAAAGCAAACCCGGAAATTGATGTTTTTACCGGTATTCCCTTCCCCGTTGAAGAAGAGGAAGAAAACACAGAAAAGAAGACCGAAAACTCCAAAAAAGAAGATAAAACAGAAAAATCAAAGACACAAGATGTAATGTCAAGCACCTTTGAAAAACCCTCCGTTTCTTCCCTTGCCTTTGACGGCACAACACCGAAAACAACCTTTACACAAAATCCTCCTATGGACTTTTCGAATATGCCCGAGGCAAGTAAAGAGGATGTTTATGCGGCAATTGACGAAAACTACTCCGGTGCCGAAGCGGAAAAAATGAAGAGAACAGTTGACCTTATGCTAAAACCCGTTCTTTCCATAAGTGAAAGAAGGGAACTTGCGGCGAATCTTGACGAAATGCTTCAGGGCGTCACCGTTGAGGGAATAGGAACAATTTCCGGAGACCAAGCGGTTACTTTCCTTGGTATGATGACTGCCTCTGACAAACTGAAAATGCTTTACGCTATTATTAACGGAAAACTTGAGGGAGTTTCTCCCCCCGAAGGTGAACTACCCACCGAACCATCAACCCCGCAGGATCCCGGTGAACCGACTCCGCAACAGCCGGTGATTGAACCGGAGCCCGAACCGGAACCCCAACCCTTGGCATCAAGCTACGAAGAGGCTCTCACTTTGTTAGGTGTTGGTGACCTTGCTCATCCAAAACAGATCAGTATTTTCCCGCTGAACTTTGAATCTAAAGATATGATCAGCAATATTATTAACCAATATAATTCGGAAGTTACTCTGGACAAGGCAATCAAATACACCGACTATATCGGCGTGCTTCTTACCTCCGTTACAAAGATAATTAACATAATTTCCTATGTTCTTATTGCCTTTGTGGCAATCTCCCTTGTGGTATCCTCAATCATGATTGGTGTTATAACCTACATTTCCGTTCTTGAAAGAACTAAGGAAATCGGTATTTTAAGAGCTATCGGTGCTTCAAAAACAGACATCTCTCGGGTATTTAACGCAGAAACTCTTGTGGTGGGCTTTGTGTCGGGTATGATAGGAATAGGGGCAACTTTACTGCTGACAATTCCGATAAACCTTGTCATTCAGCACTTTACCACCATTCCCAATGTGGCACAACTTCCCGCTAAAGGCGGACTAATCCTTGTAATAACCAGTATGGTTCTTTCCGTGGTTTCAGGTCTTATTCCTTCAAGAATCGCATCAAAGAAGGACCCGGTTGTGGCACTTCGAACCGAATAAATTTAAAGGCACTCTATTGGGAGTGCCTTTTTGCCTATATATATCAAAAAACTCTTGCATTTTATTCTGCTATGATATATAATTCCTTTGTATGTGGCATTTGCCAACACTTTTTTGAAATGAGGAAATTACAATGACTAAAAAGATTCTTGCAATGCTCCTTTCATTGGCACTGGTTCTCTCCTTTGCTGCTTGCGACGGCAAAACGGAAGAAGAAACAACAACATTAGAAGACACTTCCATTACAGAAGTAACTGATGAATCTACCGAGGCAACCGAACAGGAAGATACTACGGACGAAACTGAATCCACAGAGAAAACGGAAACTACCGAAGTTACCGAGGTAACCGAAACTACGGAAACAACCACAAAAGCAGTTTCTGATTCAACCACAGAGAAACCTTCGGAAACCGAAAAAGAAACGCCTAAAATGCCCAAGGATAAGGCAGCTATCGTTAAGCAGTTCAACGACTCTGTAAATTCAGTTAAGAAAACCGCAAAGAGCGGTACCCGTAAGTACTCAAAAATTACAATTAACGGTACATTAACTCTTCCCAGTTCGGTAAGCGGTATTCTTAAACTCCTTGGTGGTGCAGATAAATTCGTTGGAGGTCAACTTGAAAAGAACAACAAGATGACTCCGGAAACATTTTCAGGCGCAGAACTTAATAGGGTTTACCCTGTTGAAAACGAAAGCTATGCAAGTAAACTCACCGCAGCGGATGTTAAAAGTGCAACCTGCGTTGAAAAAGACGGTAAGTGGATTATCACTATCGAAACTATTTCAGACAGCAAAACAGACAATGTTCAGCACGGTCAAGGTCATGCTCCAAAAGCATTTAATGTAATTCTTCCCGCAACCGTTAATGACAATATTCCCGGTGTTGCCGAAAGTCTTATAGGTCTTTCAACAATGGATTATCCTTCCTGCAAAGCCATTGTCACAATTGACCCCGAAACAGGCAATGTAATCACAGCCGAATACTATCTTAACTGGACAATCAACTTTGATAAGATTGGGGCTATCCTTCCGTTTACAACTCACGATTTCTGGGAGATTAAATATTAGTTGACACTTATGCAGTGACCGTCTCTCAGGCGGTCACTGAAATTCTATATAAAAGGAGTTTGAAAATTGAAAAGATTAGTACCTATTGAAACAAGCGCAAGACATGTTCATGTGACCAAAGAAGTTCTTGAAACCCTTTATGGCAAGGACTACGAATTAACATTCAAAAAAGCCCTTTCACAGCCCGGACAGTTTTCCTGTGAGGAAAGAATAGGGGTTGTGGGCTCAAAGGGTCAGTTTCCCACAGTTTCAATCCTCGGGCCTATTCGTTCCGAGTCACAGGTTGAACTTTCATTAACGGATGCTCGAAAAATCGGCGTTGATGCTCCCGTAAGAGAGAGCGGAAATGTTATAGGCTCAGGTGCCTGTAAGCTTGTGGGTCCCGCCGGTGAGGTTGAACTTGACTGCGGTGTTATCGCCGCACAAAGACATATTCATGCAACTCCGGAAGATGCTGAAAAATACGGTCTTACCGACAAGCAAATTGTCAAAGTAAAGGTTACCACCGACGCTCGTTCACTTATTTTTGACGATGTAGTTGTCAGAGTCAATCCAAACTACGCTCTTGCACTGCACATTGACACAGACGAAGCAAATGCGGCGGGAGTTAATCCCGATTCCGTCGGAGAAATTATCTGATAATTATGCGGGCGACGATTTTCGTCGCCCCTTTTTGTTTATGGAGGTATGTATGAGATTAGAATATATTTTAAGTAAATGCGACCACACCCTTTTAGCCCCCGATTCAACTTGGGAGCAAATAAAAGAAATCTGTGATGACGGCATTAAATATTCCACCGCAAGTGTTTGTATTCCTCCGAGCTTTGTAAAAAGAGCAAAGGATTATGTGGGGAACAAACTGCCGATTTGTACCGTAATCGGTTTTCCCACGGGATATTCAACCACCGAAGTTAAATGTTGGGAAACACAGGATGCCGTTAAACACGGTGCGGACGAAATTGATATGGTTATAAACATAGGTGCCCTCAAAGACGGGGACTTTGACTATGTCCTAAACGAAATCTCAGAAATTAAAAAGGCCTGTAACGGCAAGATTTTAAAGGTTATAATTGAAACTTGCCTTCTAACAAGGGAAGAAAAAATAAAAATGTGCGAAATTGTTTCAGAATCCGGAGCGGATTTTATAAAAACCTCCACAGGTTTTTCAACAGGAGGAGCCACCTTTGAGGACATTAAACTTTTCAAAGCCGGTGTGGCGCCCCATATTAAGATTAAAGCCGCCGGGGGAATTTCATCCCTTGAGGATGCGGAAAAATTCATTGAACTGGGAGCAGACAGACTGGGCACAAGCAGAATTGTAAAAATTGCAAAATCTTCAACTTCTCAAAAAGGAGAGTGTGAAAATGGCACTTGCAAAGACACCTCATATTGACCCTCTAAATGAAATCGGTTTCGGGAAAACCGTACTTATGCCGGGAGACCCCTTGCGAGCAAAATATATTGCGGAAAATTACCTTGAAAACTCCGTTCTTGTAAATAATATCAGGGGAATTCAGGGCTATACCGGTTTTTACAAAAATGTAAAGGTTTCCGTAATGGCAAGCGGTATGGGAATGCCTTCTATGGGTATTTATTCCTACGAACTATATACTCAATTCGGAGTTCAGAACATTATTCGTGTGGGCTCTGCGGGAGCAATTTCCAAAGAATGTGCTCTTCGTGATATTATTGCGGGAATAGGCGCCTGCACAAACTCTGACTTTGCAAAGCAGTACTCCCTTGACGGAACTGTCAGCCCCGTTTGTTCCTTCGAAATGCTCAGTGCCGCAACGCAGGCGGCAAAAGAAAACGGCATTGACCTAAAAGTCGGTTCCCTGTATTCCTCCGATACTTTCTATGATGACACCCGTTCCTCCCTTGGCTGGGCAAAAATGGGCTGTCTCGGTGTTGAAATGGAGGCGGCAGCCCTCTACTTAACCGCTATGCGTCTCGGTACAAGAGCCCTTGCCGTTTGCACAATTTCAGACCTTTGCTATGAGCCCTTTGACTCCCTTGATGCAGCAGCAAGACAAAACACATTTACCCAAATGATGACACTTGCCCTCGACATTGCGGTAAAACTTGAAAATTTACCGGACATAACCATTAGAGGTTAAAACTATGAATGAAAAACTACTTATTTCTATGGCAGTGGGAGCAATGGAAAATGCCTATTGTCCCTACTCAAATTTTTCTGTGGGTACCGCTCTTTTAACAAAAAAGGGCAAGATTTTTCTTGGTTCAAACATAGAGAACTCTTCTTTTTCTGCCACAAACTGTGCAGAAAGAACCGCATTTTTTAAGGCAATAAGTGAGGGAGAAAAAGATTTTGAGGCAATTGCCGTTGTAGGCGGCTTAAAGGGTAAAATTTCAGATTTTACCTACCCATGTGGCATTTGCAGACAGGTTATGAGTGAATTTTGTGACAAAGATTTCAAGATAATAGTTGCAAAAAGTGAAAAGGATTTCCGTGTTCACACCATTTCCGAACTTTTCCCCTTCCCTTTTACATCAAAATCACTCAAATAGAGTTCTAAAATTTTTAATAATTTATTAAAAAAATATATTAACTTTTATAGCGGAATGTGTTATAATGCTTTCATATACTGCTATAGGAGTTTTTTTATGTCTAAAAAAGAAAAATATGAAGATATTTCCAGCCAATCAGCCCCGTCCGGGGTAAAAGGCGGAGCAAATTTCTTCTTTGATAAAATTAAAATATTTTTTTTGCGAAACAGAAAGAGAAACCTTAAGGCACTTTTGAGTATTCTCATTTGTGTCGTGCTTATAGTCTGTGCCCTTGGCGGTGCCTACATTCGTAATTTGCTTAATCTTATTCAGCACAGTGCAGGTGAAGAAGGTGACCCGGATGCAACCTTTACAGTCAAAGAAGATGATTTTGATGAAGACCTTGAGTTTGCCACTATGAGCGATATCGCCGCAGCGGATGTCAAAGATTACAATAAGCAATGGGCAACCAACGGCGGAGAAAAGCTCTACAGTAAATATGTTATCAATGTTCTTCTCATTGGTGAGGATGCCACGGACGGAGCATTTCACTCCGATACCATGATTCTTGCAAGCGTAAACACAAAAACCGGTAAGGTTTACCTTTGCTCTCTTATGCGAGATTCCTACGCTTACATAAATATTAACGGTCAAGATCGCTACGACAAAATCACTCACGCCTATGCTTGGGGCGGTCCCGCTAAAGTTATGGAAATTTTTTCCGACAACTTTAAGATTAAAATTGACCGCTATGTTTCCATTAACTTTGAGTCCTTCAAGAAGGTTATTGACCTTTTGGGAGGAATTTCCGTGCCCATTACGGAAAGTGAAGCAAGGTTTATGAACCGCACAACAAGAATTAAGGGTTTTGAAAGCGGTGATGCTGTGAGACTTAACGGTGAAAGAGCCCTAATTTATGCAAGAATCCGTAAACTTGACAGTGATATTGAAAGAACTCGCCGTCAAAGACATGTTATCGCAGCGGCAATTCAAGAAATCAAGGCCTCCTCAATCAGTGATGTAAATAAGCTCATTGAGACCTTCCTCCCCTATGTAACAACCAACTTCAAAACAAGCGAAATCCTTTCCTATGCCTCTCAGGCACTTAAAAATAATTGGCTCTCCTACGAAATTGTGGGAATGGTACAGCCCGGTGAAGCAAATCGAGTTCCCGTAAATAATTTCAGAACCTATGCCGGCAATCTTTTTGTTTGGATTGTAGACTATGTGAGGGCAGCCCGTGAAGTTCAACTCACCCTTTACGGAAAGACAAATATTGAAATAAGCCCGGACTATGTTTCTCCCCTTGATATGGTTTACAGAAACCCCGGCTATACAAGTGCTCCCGATGAAATTACAGAAATTATTTCAACGAATTATATTGAGCCCTCCACGGAGGAAACTTCCACAAGAAGCGGTATTTTAGACTGGTTCACCACCTACAAAAATCCGGAAAACAGCGAAACCACAAGGTTTGGAGATCAGTTCACACAAAATCACACCCAATCCAGCCAACCCTCAAGCAGTGAATCGTTAGAGTCTTACAGTTATACCCAACCTTCGGCAGAGCAATATACCGAGTAATTTCTTTCATAAAACACTAAGGAAAACATACTATGACAGGTACAATCGTAAATTGCATTGCGGTGGCGGTGGGGGGTTCCATCGGCTGCCTGTTCAAAAAAGCAATAAAAGAAAGCTATATGGAAAGCATAAATAAATCCTTAGGCCTTGCGGTTCTCGTAATCGGCTTTAACGGAATTGTTGCCCATATGGTTAAAATCAAGGAGGGTTCCCTTGAAAGCGGCGGGGAACTGATGCTTGTTATTTTCCTTGTAATAGGTACTTTTATAGGTGAACTTTTAAGGTTAGAAGAACGCTTTGAAAAGTTTTGCCGAGGTATAGAAAACAAATTCAGTAAGGGTGGTTTTGCCCCGGGTTTTATCAACGGAACCGTTCTTTTTACCGTTGGTGCTTTGACAATTATGGGTTCACTGAATGACGGCATTAACAATGACCCGAGTTTGCTCTTCATTAAGAGTGCTTTGGACTTCGTTTCCTCAATAGTTTTCGGAGCAACCTTGGGTTACGGTGTTATTTTTACCTTTATTCCCCTTCTTATATACCAAGGAGGAATAACCCTTGCTGCAGGTGCTCTGAGCGGCTTTTTACAAGGGGAACTTTTAACTCAAATATGTTTTGTGGGCTACACCATAATTATTGCAATAGGCCTTAATTTTCTGATTACAAAAAAAATCAAAATATTAAATACGCTTCCCTCGCTGTTTTTGCCGATTATTTATCAGCTGATTTTGAAACTGATTGAAGCTATAAAGTAAAAAAGGACAGCCCCTTGCTGTCCTTTTCTTATCGCTCAATAATTCCTTTTTTTATCAAATACTCGTGGGCACTTCGCAAAATATTCTTGTCATTTGCAAAACGAAACCTACCCAATGCTTTTTCATAGTTTAGCCAGCTGTAGTCCTCAATTTCTTCTTTTTGAATGGTGGTTTGAGGGCTGTCCGCCTTTCCGATAAAAATCATTACCGTTTTTTCAACCCTGTTTTGGATGGTGTAGTTGTTTTTTACCGCAAAGCCGGGCAAGATTTTAATGTGAACTCCCGTCTCCTCAAAAACTTCACGAATTGCGGTTTCTTCGTCGGTTTCTCCTCTTTCAACATGGCCTTTCGGAAAACTCCAGTGGGCAGAACGGCGATTTTTAATAAGCAGATAACGAATTTCATCATTTATGAAACTGTAAACCACCGCACCACAGGATTTTTCGTGTAAACATTCAATTTTGTATTCCCTGTCCCCATGGGCAAAGGCAATGGCATCTTGAATTTGATGAATGATAAACCTGGTGCTTTTCGGTGCCACCACATAAACCGGTGGAGTTGAGTCCGAATGTCTGATAACGGCAATTACTCTGCCGTCAAAGGTTCTCACGGGGTGATTAATCCCCATGATGTACGCTCCGCAAGAGACATTGTCATATCGCTTTTTTCCCTCAACCATACCAAAGTTGAGCTGATAAGTAAAACCGAATTGCCTGTTTACGGAGTGGATGGGGTTTGTTACCCTGACTCTGACATATTTGCCGAGCATATAGTCCACACCTTTCGAAATGGCTCTACGAACCATAGAATAAATATGTTGATATTATACACCCTTTTTTCAAATTTCTCAATACTTATTTGGATTTTCCCCATTAAAACCACAATAATAGAAAATATTAAAAATATTTGTTACAGTTTGCAACAAATTTCCGATATTCATACACTAATTAACGAAAGTAGGGAAAAACTTGGCTAAAGCTGTTGTTGAACTTGTCCTACAGGCTCAGGGCGGAGATATAAATGCCATCGGTGACCTTTACGAAATTTACTCTAAAGAACTCTTTCTTTATGCCTGTGCCGTTTGTAAAAACGAGTCCATAGCAGAGGAAGCGGTTCAAGACACCATGGTAGCCGTAATGAAAAACATTAAAAGCCTACGGCAACCGGAATCCTTTAAGGGTTGGTTGTTTAAGATTCATAAGTCAAGCTGCACAAGAGCCTTTAAGTCCTTTGTTGAAACCACTCAATTGGATGAAAATTATGAGCCCGGGAACTATGTGGACAGTTCAAAAAATATTGACCTGTCCCTAACCCTTCAGGATGCTCTCTCTATTTTAAGTGATGAGGAGCGAGATATCGTAATGCTCTCCATTGTTTATTCCTATAAAAGTCACGAAATCGCACAAATGCTTGAGTTAAATCCTGCCACGGTTCGTTCTAAACTGATGCGAGCCCAGCAAAAACTGAAAAATTATATGACGAAAGGAGGCACAGCGTAATGAAAGAGCAAGACTTTAATCCCATTGATGTTTTGAGCAAACAGTTTCAAGAGAATGCACAAAAAGTTCAACTTCCGGACTCTTTAAGCAGAGAAAACATTGTGGCATTGCTTGAAAGCTGTGCCCACAACGAAAATACAAAAGAAAACAATGTTGTTTCCTTTACACCCAAGGAAAAGGCATCAAGAAGCGTTGCCGTTTTCAAGTGGCTCGCCGGAATTGCGGCAGCTCTCATTGTGGTAAATATTGCGGTTCTTTACTTTTTGAGTCCCCTTCATTCCCGCAGTGTTTCAAACGAAAGAATTCAGGGAGCGGCAAGTTCAGTTGAGGATGAGATTTACCGTGCTCTCAACATAAAGGAACCCACAACCCACTCCAAAAAGGAAAGTTTCTTCTCTGCTCTCACAAGGAACACGGAAACGACTAAAGCCACAACAAAAGCAGAGCCCACCTCAAAGGTAATTGAACAAGAAACTACCAGTCCGACAAGGGAAAGAAAAGAAATAATCCTTGAATACACGAAAAAACAGGACAATCTGATTTACTCTGTTATTTCCGTTTCTCAAGATGGCAAAGAACCCTATAAGCAGGTTAATGTTTATTCCCTTTCCGGCGGTAACTTTATTCAAAGTTTAAGACTTCCCTACAACTGTGTGGACATTTTTGTTTACGGTAACATTTTAACCGCCGTTTTACACGGGCAAGAGGGGGAAACAGAAACTTGTACCGGTCTTGTTTTTTATGACCTTTCTGTTTCAAAAACTCCTCAAGGCACATACACTCAGTATGGCGGACTTGTTTCTGCTCAACTCAGCGGCAGTAAACTTTGTGTTCTCACCTCTCACACGGCACGATACACTTCTTACAAAATCAACAACCAACTTTATGATATTTCAGAGGAAAACATTGCTTTGGGAGATTTTGGCGGTGCCTATTCCTTTGTTACCGTAATTGACCTTGAAAACATTAACTCCAATTTAGTTCAATGTTTGGTTCCCGGACATTATGTTTCCCTTTTCTTTAACAAAACCGGTGTATATTTGTCCACAAAAACTCAAATTTCAAAATTTTCCCTTGACGGTGATAAATTAACCGGTACAACCACCCTTTCGGTTAGTGATTTTCTCTACGGAGATATTACCGTTTCCGATGAGGGAGTGGCAAGATTCTTTACTCTAAAAGAGGAAAAAAACAGTTTCATCCTTTTTGCAAATTCCCACAATTTCTTAACCGGAGAAAAATTTGAATGTAAAGTACCTTTGGAAGGCGCACTTAAAGAACCGGTTTTCGGGCTTAAGAAACCTCTTTTCTTCTGTAAGGGCTATGCTCTTGCTTACAATGACCGACAGTTTTCTATTATTGATTTCACCAAACCGGAGGGTATCTCCATTGTTGAAACGCAGAATAATTTTGCCCCGGCCAACGCTTACAGCAACGGCGAAGTAATCTTTGCATACTCAAGAACAGGTGATGACGGAGTTATTCACTACCTCACCATCAGTAAAAACGGTATTCAATTCTTTGACCTTTCAAGAGAAACTATGTTGGTGGACTCCAGCAGAGCAAGTGCCATCAGCGAAGATTCAAAAGTTATTGCAATTCCCGTTGTCAGTGAGGAAAAGAGCAAATATCTTTTCATTAAAACAGACTTTTCCGCCATTGCTTCTCTAAGCGCAGAAACCACAAGTGCGGACAATGCGGTTTTCAGCGGTGATACCTTCTGCATTATTTCCCGTGACAAGGTAAATACTTATTCCCTGTACGAACTTTTCAGTTAACAATGGGCTCCGTTGGGGAACGGGGTCCTTAAGCGGGGCACAGGGCACAATGTGCTCCGCTATGTTATTTAACACAAATCCGATACATAATATCGGTTAATAACTTGATAAATTGCCGATTTTCAAGAATTTTCTTGACAAACAGGCGTTTATACACTAAAATATAGCCATCTTAATATGATTATTAGAAAGGAAAATAATTATGAAAAAATCAATTTCGGTAATTGTTGCAATCGTTCTTGCACTTTGCACCGTTTGCACAGTATCATTTTTAGCTTTTGCTCAGTCTGAAGAGGAAACAACATCTTCTACAACATCTTCTACAACAACTACTACAACACCAACCACTTCCGAAACTCGTCCCGGTGGAGACAGAGATACAACAACCTCTACCAAAGCAGAAACAACCACAAAAAATGAACTTAGTGAAGTTTTCTCAAAAATTGAAGACCTTCTTACCACAACAACTACTCTTCCCAACAAGCCCACAAAAGATACTGACGATATCGTTACCGGTGGCACAGCGGTTTATGATGAACCCACAAAGAAGGAGTCCACAAAGAAGCCGCCTGTTATTAGCGGCAATATTCCCAACACAGGTAGCAGCACAGCAGTTCCTGCCGTTGCTCTTCTCGCTCTTATTGCAGGCACAGTAGCCGTTATTAAGACAAAGAAAGACGAAGAATAATTATCGGTTATAAAGGCGCCCTTCGGGGTGCTTTTAATTTTTATGCTTATGGAAAATAAAATTGAAACACTTTTAAAAATCAGTAAGCATGTGGTGGTTACCATTGAAGGTCCCTGTGCCTGCGGAAAAACCACTCTTGCCCACCGATTAAACTCACTCTTTGGGGGTACGGTAATTCATACCGACAGTTTCTTTTTACCACCGGAAAAGAGAACTGCCGAAAGGTACAGAGAAATCGGTGGTAATATTGACTATGAACGATTTTATGAAGAAGTTACACTTCCTCTTTCAAGGGGTGATGACTTTTCTTACCGAAAATTTGACTGTACTTCAATGTCCTTTACCGACACTGTCACTGTCAACTTAAATGGACTGATAATTGTTGAGGGCAGTTATTCCATGCACCCGAAACTTGCCCTTTCTCCTAACCTTTCAATTTTCGTTGAATGTGATTTACAAGAAAGACTGGACAGAATTTTAAGGCGAAACGGTGAAGAAACGCTTGATATTTTCAGAGAAAAATGGATTCCTATGGAAGACAAATACCTTGAATATTTCAAAATAAGAGAAAAATGCGATATAGTACTTGAAATTTAAACGAAAAAAGGGTAGAATGACTGTACATTTTCAGAAAGGGTGAATTTCTTTGGAAGCAATTCTCAACTTTGATTTAGCAATTTTTGAATTTATTGAAAAATTTGTTTGGGCACAGTGGCTTGATCCGGTAATGAAAGCAATTACCTGGTTCGGTGACGGGGAATTTTGGATTATAGTGGGTGTTGTGCTTCTCTTTTTCAAGAAGACTCGCAAAATCGGCACTGCTATGCTCCTTGCACAACTTATAATGCTTATCGGAAACAACCTTATTCTTAAAAATCTCATTTCAAGAACAAGACCGTTCCTTCTTTTTAACCCGAATTTTCAGGCAAAATGTGACTGGATTGATCATGCCGAACTAACTCGATTGTTGGACGAAACACGCAAATTTTCTCCGGAATTTGTTGCTAAATGGCTTGAAACATTTGAGTTCCCTGAGTGGATAGGACATCATATTCCCAAATCCTACTCCTTCCCCTCAGGTCACACCGCCTCCAGTTTTGCGGCTGCCTGCGGAGCATTTTCAATGTGTAAAGGCAAACTCCAAAAGACCTTTGGTATTCTTGCCATAATTCTGGCCGCCCTTATCGGATTTACACGCATTTACCTTCATGTTCACTACTGTACCGATGTTCTCGGAGGAATAGTTGTGGGTGTGCTTTGCGCTGTCGCCGGCTATTTTCTTTGCAAACTGATTTATCCACACCTTGAAAAACTTGGTCAAAAAATAAAGGCAAAGCGACATAAAAAAGCTGAATAAAAAAGTTAAGCGGTGTAGCCCTAAAGGGTTACACCGCTTTCGATTTATAAGTCTATATAGTCTTTTCTGTAAACATCGCGGAGATTAAAGGCATCGACAATTTCAAGAAGGTTTTCATTTGTAATGGTGTTTACTCTTGGAAGATGTGCGGTCATAAGGTAAAGTTCTGCACCCTTTTCAACTGTTTCTATCAAGCCGAAGGCCTCATCCAAATCTTTACCGCAACCGTAAATGCCATGCTGTCCCCAAACAACCAACCTAAACTCCTTCATCTTTTCCGCCGTTGCGATTCCGATTTCATTTGTTCCGCAAACCATCCAAGGAAGAATACCGATTCCGTCGGGGAAAACTATGATACACTCGGTACACATTTGCCAAAGGGAATGGGTAAAACTCTTTTCACAAAGCTCGTGAACATAGGTCATTGCCAGGGTATTTGTGGGGTGTGAGTGCATTATTACTCTGTTCTCGGGGTTCTTTGAAAGGCGGGAAATGTGGCTCATAAGGTGTGCGGGAAGTTCACTTGTGGGTCTACCTCCGTCCGAATAGCCCCAAAGAAGCTCTGCGTTTATGCCGTCCTTTGCCACACGGATAATACCAAGGTTGTTTTCAGGGTCATCTTCCATATTCTTAAAATATTTACCTGTACCCGTAACGATAAAAATTTTACCGATTAGTGAAGGTGCTTCAAAACCTATGGGAATTGTGCGAATTACTTTGTTTATGTCAAGGTATTGTGCAACCTCATCTTCCTCAAGCATTACGGAAATGTTGCCTCCGTTTCGCTCGTCCCAGCCCAGACGGTACATATTTGCTGTGGTTTTCATCATTCCCTTAAGGAAGGGTGCATCTAAGATGTTTTTCATTTTCTTATCTCCAATATATTTTTTTCATATTCTTTAATCTCGTCAAAATAAGAAATATTTAGGTTATTTCTTTTTAGGTATTCCTCCCAAATATCACCGAAGGGGAGAGTCTTTTGCTCCTCGTTAAGTATCATAAGAGCGGTGAAATCCGCCTCATCCTGAAGTTTTTTCATCTGCTCCCTCGGTTCAAGAAGGGCATATAAAAGTGCCTTTTGAACATTTCTTACTCCCGTTACCCAGGCAGAAATTCTGTTTATGGAAGCGTCAAAATAGTCCGTTGCTATAAACACTCTATCCAGGGCATTACAGCGAACTATTTCTTTCATCATTTCCTTCGTTTCATCGTCAAAAAGCACCACATGGTCGGAGTCCCAGCGAACTCCACGGGTTACATGAAGAGCAATTTTTTCATTAAAAGCAAGAAGGGAAGAAATCTTGTCGGAAACAAGCTCCGTGGGGTGATAGTGGCCATTATCCAGAAGAGGAACAATGCCTGCCTTTGTTGCGTAGCTCAAGGTAAACTCCGCAGAGCCCACAGTATAGCTTTCAAGGCCTATTCCGAAAACCTTGGACTCCAATGTTACAAAAACATTCTTTTTATCATAATCCGTTGCCAATATTTCATCAAGGGACTGCTTAAAGCGAAGGCGGGGTGAATATCTGTCTGCGGGAATATCTTTATACCCGTCGGGAATCCAGAAATTTACCACACAAAATTCTCCCGTTTCCTTTGCAAAATAACCTGCAATTTCAAGACATCTCTTGCCATGCTCCACCCAAAATTTTCTCACCTTTTCATCGGGGGAAGAGAGGGTTAAGCCGTCTTTAACAAGGGGATGTGAGAAAAAGGTGGGGTTAAAGTCAATTCCCATATTTCTCTTTTTTGCAAACTCAACCCATTTTGAAAAATGATGTGGCTTGAGGGCATCCCTATCTGCAAATTCTCCGTCAAATATGGCGTAGCAGGCGTGAAGATTTAACTTTTTTTTGCCGGGAATAAGGGAAAACGCCTTGTCAATATCCTCCATCAACTCCTCCGGGGTACTTGCTTTACCGGGATAGTTTCCCGTGGTTTGTATTCCTCCGGAAAGGGCTTCGGGACTGTCAAATCCTCCCACATCATCCCCCTGCCAGCAGTGAATTGAAATTGTCACATCTTTGAGTGTACAGAGGGCTTTTTCCGTGTCTACTGCGTAATTTTTATAGATTTCTCTTGCACTTTCATATCTGCTCACAGTCAAACCTCCTTTTGAACCAGTTTATTATAACTCATAGTTAAAAAAATTACAACAAAAACATATTTTGTCTGTATCTAATTTCAAAAAATTGTTGCTTTTTATATATAAATATGGTATTCTTACATAGTATATGAGTATATTGAATGGAGATAACTATGGTCATAGGCAAAAAGCTTTTAGCTTTTATTATGTCCCTTGCGATAGTGTTGAGTGTATTCACCGTCACTTTTGCTCAAGAGGGTAATGAGAATGAAGGTGTTTCCGAGCAGGAAACAACCACACAGGTGAATGAAGAACAAACCACTCAAGCACCGGA
>CAYFRJ010000001.1:57050-134641 GCA_964345625.1 uncultured Clostridium sp.
GGAAGAAACTACCCAGGCACAGGAAGAAACCACTCAAGTTTTCGAGGAAACAAGTGCGGTGATTGACAACACCGCCGGCAGTTTTACACTTCCTGAAAAATTTTTCGGCACAGGCAGACCTGCACTCAGAACAGATACCTTTGCCATATTCGTAAGCATGATAAGAACTACCCGCAATATTCTCACCGGTAGATTTATTTACAGTCCCGTTGAGCGTTGGGAAGTTTCCGTCAGTGATGAGATTACCGGCCTTTGCACATATATGAGTGAAAGGTCTTGTCTTGATGTTTATAAAATTCTCACCGGCTTCCCCGACATTGCGGAGTTTGGCAGAATCGTGGGTAAAATGTTTAAGATTGATACCGTGGCATACCGAGAAGAAATGTATGCTATGAGAGATGAGTTTCACAAAAACGGTGAAAAAGCAAAGGGTGATTATTGTCACCTTATAGGCTCCTATTTCAGCGGTATAGAAAAGGCTTACCTCTATGTTGTTCCTTACGGCAATAAAGGTCTTTATGAGATTGCTCTTGACCTTACCTATTCCGACGGCTTTGTTGAAGAATTCCACCCCGGCATCGTAGTAAACTTTGAAACAGGCGAATGCTACGGCAGAAAGGGAAAAGACAATGGCGGAATGATGGACATCGGCTTTAACATCAACATTTATGACCTTATGGTTTATGCCCCCATTCAATGCTGGATGAGAAACTTTGGTTTCTGTATAGAATATGACATTCTTGCAAATATGATGCCTTTGTTTTTCCGTTACAGAACAAGAAGATTCCAGTTTGAATACGGCGGCAAAGAATGGATGGTTCAGTTTTGGAAGGGTAATTACCTTATCACAAACGGCGGAGAAGTTGGCATCTATAACCGTGATTTAGGTTCCTACGGCACTTTTTATAACTGTGTAAGCAAAGAAGAAGAACTTCCCATGAGTTTACAAATCTATCATTACGACGAGATGATTGTCAACATTGAGGAAACTCGCCATTGGTGGATTAACGGCTTCAAACTTGCCAATAATCTATATCACCCGTACAGTTTACAACTTAAATTTACTATTCTGTTCCCCGACGAGGAGATGAAACAGGCCTTTATTGGAGCGGTAGAGCGTAACCTTTATAACGATGTCACCTACTCCGTTGACGGTCTGAGAGTAACCTGTAAATGGTTTTAACATTCAAACAGAGATAGGATTTTTCCTATCTCTGTTTTTACTTATCTTCATTTCGTTTATAATGAAAAAGATATTGCTGTGCAATTCCCTTAACCCCTTGTGTACATTCAGGTAACCCGTTGGGGTAGGTTTCCTCTAAAATTCGTTTTACCCACACATCTACAGGTACAACATTATGCTTTCTAAAACCATAAAGCAAAACACAGGCAGAAACCTTATCTCCCACTCCCTTTATTTTTTTCAGCATTTGCGCCCCGTCTTCCGGGGTGCTTTTTTGAATATAATCAAAGTCAACTTCTCCGTTTACAACTTTTTCTGCCGCATCAATTATATATTTTGTGCGAAAGCCCGCCCTTAAAACACCAAGCTCGTCTGCTCCCGCCTCAAGAATTTTTTCCGGCGTGGGAAAGGTATGGTCCCCGTTTCCCAAATCCTCGCCGAAGTTTTCGCAAAGGCGGTGAATAATACCCTTTATTCTTGGAATATTATTGTTTTGGGAAATAATAAAAGAGCATAGTGTTTCCCAGGGCTCCTGTCGCAAAATACGAATTCCGTAGTATTTATCTATTGCTGATTTCAAATAGGGATCTTTTTTCAGTTTTTCACAAATTGAAACATAGTCTGTTTCAAGGTCAAAATAACTTTTCCAGATATCATTAAAGTCCTTTTCATCCGCTCCCACAAGCATTATAAATTTTTCATCTTCATACACAGACAAAGCCCTTCCGTAGGCAACACCGTGCATTCCCCCATCTTGAGTTTTTACCCAGCGAAAACTTTGCCCGCAATCTAAGGTCAAAGGGACATTAAAACAGTTTTTTTCGATTTTAATTGTTTTTTGTTTGTTCATAGTTCAGCCTCAAAATGTGAATTATTTTAAGATTTTCACTCTCTTTGTCCTTGAAAACTAAGGAAAATCTTTGTTTTGTTCACTTTATTCACAGAGTTTTTCACTTTTTCTCATAGTACCCGCAAAAGCTTGACATACAACATTTTTCACATTTTGGCCTTGAAGAAATGCAGGTTTCTCTGCCGTGTAAAACACATCTGTGGCAAAAATCGTTGCTCTTTTCCGGGGGCAAAAGTTTCCTTAAATCCATTTCAACTTTAAGGGGATTTTTACTCTTTACAAGTCCCAATAAATTAGTAATTCTTATAACATGGGTGTCTGCCACCACGGCGGGCTGTTTGTAAACATCCCCCATAATAAGATTTGCGGTTTTTCTTCCCACTCCGGGAAGGGAGGTCAGTTTTTCCAGTGTATCAGGCACCTGTGAATCGTATTTTTCTATCATCATTTTACTCATTTCAACTATATCTTTTGCCTTAGTCCTGAAAAAACCGCAGGAATGTACCATTTTTTCAATGTCTCTAACATCGGCATTCGCAAAATCTTCTACGGTTTTGTACTTTTCAAAAAGTGCGGGAGTTACCAAATTTACCCTCGCATCCGTGCACTGGGCAGATAGGCGAGTTGCGATTAAAAGTTGTAAAGGGTTTTCCGCTTCAAGGGAGCACAGTCCTTCCGGATATTTTTCTTCAAGGGCTGCCACCGCTTTCAATGCCCGTTCCTTCTTTGTCATTTTTTACCAACCCCTCGCTTTTTTTCTTGTAGTATTATACAACAGATTTTAATCAAATTAAAGGTGTTTGTAAATTTTTTTCAGTTATAGAATAAAATTATTGATTTTGAAGTGCTTTTGTGGTAGCATATAATTAGAAAAATATGTAATTGTGAGGGATAAATATGAAAAACAAATTATCTGTTCCCCTTTCTCTTCTTTTATGCATTTTGTTGGTAATGTCAATCTTTACCGCATGCTCAACCAAGAAAAACAACGAGGAATCCACAACCTTAACCCCTGATGACAACTGGCATGCAGGGACCGAAGAAGTTTATCAACCTGTTGAACTTACAGGCGATGAACTTGTTGACCTTGTCGAAAGAGTGCTGGGTGATGAGGCTAAAGACTTCAGCGGAAACCTTTCAGATCTTACGGCAGAACAGCTTAGCAAAATAAAGCAGGCCGCCGCAACGGAAGGTTTGGTTATTAAAGAGGATGAAGACGGAAACACCGTTATAATCAGGGACAATGTTCCCGTAACAGAAGCTAACTCTAAACTGGTTGAAGAAATTCTTTCAAAAGCTGACCTTTCGAACACCACAAAAATTTCTAAAAGTGAATATGAAAAGGTTTCAAAGGAAGCCGAGAGTAAAGGTGTTACAGCCGTAACGGACGAAAAAGGCAATGTAACAATTTTCTCAAAGGTTCCCACAACAAAACCAAAAACCACTAAGCCAACAGGATCCTCTGACCCAAATATAAGTTCCGAGGTAGTTAAGACTTCTTCAACAAAACCCACAACCACAAAAGCAACCACTACCCGTACAACCTCAAGCGGTAAGGTTTACACTAATCCCGGCAGACAAACCGGTACTTCCTCCCCTATTACCTATTCGGAAATGTACACCGCTACCCAAATAGTAAAGACAAATTCCGTTGATAAAGTTTATGGTAAAACATTTTCCCCAAAATTCCACACCATCTTCTCTGCAAACACTTTAACTCCCGACGGTGGTGTTGTTTGTGCAGGTCTTACTCTCACAGACGACAACAATAAAAGAAGCAGCAACTCAAGTGCCTTGATAGTTAAGTTTAACAGTGACGGTGCAACTGTTTGGAACCATCGTCTTTCCGGCAATGAACTGGTAGTCTATGAGGATGTTGCCGTTCTTCCGGACGGTTCCATTATAGCGGTAGGTCAAACTTTAGCCACCGACCTTGTGGACAATGCTCTCTACAAATGCAAAGGCACCGTTGAAGGCATTATGTCAAAATATTCCGCAGACGGTCAATTGCTTTGGACCAAAATCTTCGGTGGCTCCCAATCAGATCATATCTATACCGTTGAACCTCACGGTGACGGTTTTGTAATCGGCGGTAAAACAGAAAGCAAAGACGCTGACCTTAGTGGCACCGGTGACACAAAGATTAAGGCCTATGTTGCAAAGTTTAGTGCAAGCGGTGAAAAGCAGTGGGTTAGAGCAATCGGCGGTACCATCCACAATGCCGTATTTGACCTTGCCTGCACTTCCGGCGGTACAATTTACGCCGCAATTGAATCAAAATGTAACGATGGCGACTATGCCGGCTTGCCCGGTGTGGAAGATGCCAGAACCTATACTGTTGCTATGAAACTTTCCGCAGGCGGTAATGTTTCTTGGAAACAAAGCATTTATGAAACAGGCGAAGTTTCCCTTAAAAAGATTTGTATTACTCCCGATGGCGGCTGTGTATTAGCCGGTCAATATTCCACCAACAGAAAAGGTGAAACAACGGGCACCTTCGCCTCCCTTTATAACGGCGGTCAGCCCGGAACTTTAGACGGCGTAATTGTTAAGTATGAAACCTCAGGTAAACTTGCTTGGATCACACCGTTAATCGGTTTTGAAAATGACTTTATTACTGACATCACTCCCTGTGCGGGCGGTTTTGCGGTAACCGGCTTTACAGCAAGTTCCAACCGTGACTTTGTTTACACCAACAAGGGTGATTTTGACTCCTTCGTTTATGTAATTTCATATCACGGAGATAAGCAAAAGAGCGCCAGCATTGCAGGTTCATCCACAGACAGAGCGGCGGGAATTTGTGCAAACGGCAAAAATCTGTATGTCTGCGGTTTCACAACCTCAGCCGACGGTGCTTTCGCTTCTTGCAACCCCAAACCCGGCAGTGAAGACAGCGTTGCTTTCTTGTTTAAGTATACTCTCTCTCAATAATAACCAAAGCAAACTCTTTTTCACCGAGCAAATTGCTCGGTGAATTTTTATTTTTTGAAAAATATTTGAAAAGCCCTTGACAAAATACCAAAAGCATATTATAATAGCCAAGCATTCAAGTAACGCCGAAGCGTTTCTTAGTTGGTGTTGATTACATTGAGGGTCCACCCGTTCCCATCCCGAACACGGTAGTTAAGCTCAATAGTGCCGACAATACTTGGACGGCAGCGTCCCGGGAAGATAGGTCGATGCCAACACAACAGCAAACACCCAACAGGGTGTTTGTTTTCTTTTTACCGATTTGCCGGTGGCAAATCGGTTTTTTATTTACAATGTCAACTTAATATGTTATAATGGTTGCGTATATCACTTATAGAGGAGAGTTTATATGGCAACCGAACTTAAGTATTGGGAAAATCCTTACATCATTAAAGAAAACAAGCTTGACGGTCGTAATACCGCTCTTGCCCACCCCACCCTCAAAAGTGCTCTTTCAGGGGAAAAATCCCCTTTTTACAAAACACTTAACGGTGAGTGGAAATTCTTTTGGCAGCTTGGTGTAGAGAATGTTAATAACTCTTACCTTCGTGAAGGTTTTGACTTCAGTTCCTGGGATAATATTGAAGTGCCCTCACTTTGGCAACTCAAGGGCTACGGCAAGCCCATTTATCTCTGTAACTCCTATCCAAAGGCAATTTCCACAAATAAAACGGAAATTCCGAAAATTCGTCACGATTTAAATGAAATCGGTGTTTATCACCGCACATTTGAAGTGCCCGAAAATTTTAAAGGCAAGCAAGTCTTTATTCACTTCGGTGCCGTTAAATCCGCATTTTTCCTGTACATAAACAACAAGAAAGTGGGCTATTCCCAGGGCTCTATGACTCCTGCTGAATTTGATATAACCGACTTTTTGAGAGACGGCACAAACGAAATAACCGTTGAGGTTTTCCGTTACAGTGACGGCACCTACCTTGAGGACCAGGACATGTGGTTCTTAAGCGGTATTTACAGAGAGGTTTATATCTATGCGGAAGAAAAGTTAAATATCAAGGACTTCTTTGCCGACTGTTCCCTTTCAGACGACTATAAAGACGGTATTCTCGATTTGGAAATAACTCTTGAAAACCTTTCGGAAAAATCGAGAAACTGTACCGTTGATGTTTATCTCGGAAATGTTGGGGGCAAAGCAACAAAGGTTGCTTCGGAAACCGTTGAGGCAAATGAGGGCAAAACCGTAACAAATATTAAGCATATTGTTGAAAACGCAAGGCAATGGAGCGCAGAGGCACCTGAACTTTATCAGCTTGCCATTGCTTTAAGACAGGGCAATAAAACCTTAAGCGTTAAGAGTATTAAAATCGGCTTCAAAAAAGTAGAAATTAAAGGTAATGTTCTGTATATGAACGGCAAACGGGTTATAATTAAGGGTGTTAACAGACACGACTTTGACCCTGACCACGGCTGGGCAATACCCGACGAGAGATATTACCAAGACCTTTACCTTATGAAACAGGCAAATATCAATGCCATTCGCACAAGCCATTACCCCGACCGTGAAATTTTCTACGAAATGTGTAACGAACTGGGCTTCTATGTAATGGATGAGGCAGATGTGGAAACCCACGGTGTTCGCCGTAAAAACTGCCCCGGAGATAATCCCGATTTCAAACAGGCGGTTATTGACAGAGCGGAAAGAATGGTGCTTCGTGACAGAAGTCACCCCTGTGTTTGCTTCTGGTCTCTTGGAAACGAGGCGGGGGACGGTAGCAACTTTACCCACGAAAAGAAAGCTATTCTTGCTTTGGATACTTCAAGACCTATTCACTACGAAGGGGACTTTGATTTTACGAAATCCGACTTCATCAGCAGAATGTATCCCCTTCAAGGCATTGTAAAAAAACTGAGAAATCAAGAGGAAATCAAAACCTCTCTCTTTGATAATGTTGCAAACGCCCTTGCGGCAGACAACAAGCCGGTTCCGGCGGAAGTTTACAAAACACACCCTGTTCTCTACTGTGAGTTTGCCCATGCCATGGAAAATTCCTTGGGTAATTTCAAAGAATATGTTGATGATTTTGAAAACTACGAGCATATGGCAGGCGGTTTCATTTGGGACTATGTGGACCAGGCCATCCGTATATATGAAGACGGTAAGGAAAAATGGTTATACGGCGGAGACTTCGATGAAGGCTGGTCAAGTTTCTACTTCTGTGCAAACGGAATTATTTCCGCAGACAGAAAGCCTCAGCCCTCCTACTATGAAGTTAAAAAGGTTTACTCTAACCTTGAGGTTGTTGACTGTGATGCCAAGAACGGCAAGGTTACCATTAAAAACAAGAATCTCTTTATTGATACCTCCGACTATAACTTTGCCTGGATCCTGACGCTAAACGGCAAAGCGGTTAAAAAGGGAGTACTTAAAGATGTTGTTATTCCTCCCTTAAGCGAAGAAACCGTTGAACTTGCTTACGACATTTCAAAATATCCTGAAGGTGAACTTATATTAACGGTTAACTTCCTTCTCAACAAAGATAAAGTTTGGGCAAAGGCGGGCTTTGAAACAAGCTTTTCTCAAATAATTGTAAGAGAATGTGTTGCCGCACCCAGAATCCCCGCCGTAGGCGAATTAAAATATTCTCAAAACGGAAGTAATGTAAAGATAATCGGAGAGGGCTTTACCGCAAAAATTATTAACGGCGCTCTCGGTTCCCTTAATTACGACGGTAAAGAAATTGTAACCTCTCCTTTAAGACCGAACTTTTTCCGTCCCTTAACGGACAACGACAGGGGCTACATAAACTTTGCTCCATTCCTCAAAGAAGTTCATTTCCTCGCTCAATGGAAACACGCAACCGCAATAACAATGGCAACCAAAGTTAAAGCTCACTGCACCCCCAGGGGAGTTGAGGTTATTGTTAATTGGACTACTCCCTTCGTTGCTGGTGTGGAAACAAGCTACCTATTTTCTCCCGCAGGTGAAGTTAATGTGAGCCATAAAGCAACGGGACTTGTTATCCCTATGCTCAAAGTAGGTATGAGAATGGGTATAGACAAGCAGTACGAGTATGTAGACTGGTACGGCAGAGGTCCCCACGAAACCTACTGTGACAGAAAAACAGGGGGTAAAATAGCAAGACACTGTGCTACCGTTGACGAACTTGAACACAGATATATGCGTCCTCAAGAAAACGGACACAGAACAGATGTTAGATCTCTTGAGATTAAAAATAAAGATGGCAACGGAATTAAAATTGACGCTATGGATATTCCCTTCGGCTTCAACCTTTGGTGGTACTCCCATGAAAAACTTGATAAGGCAGAACACCTTTACGAACTTGAAAAGGACGAAAATCTCACTCTCAGTTTAGATGCGGCACACAGAGGTGTGGGTGGAGACTTGCCGGGCTGTACCGTGCTTCACAGACCATATAAAGTGCTGATTCTCAAACCCTATTCCTTCACATTCCGCATTTCTAAACTTTAATAAACACTAAACCGTACCAAAAATTTGGTACGGTTTTCTTTTTTAGATTATTTCCTTAATAACTTTTTCTATTTGTGCCCTTGTGGCTTTCACATTTCCCATTGCCATTTCCGGTTTTGCTCCCCCTTTTCCATCTAAAAGAGAGTTAATTTTCTTTCCGATTTCCCTCACATCTTCACTGAGGGAAACAACGGCATATTTGTAGCCCTTTTCGTCATCTCCCGAAAAGGCAATTCCAATCTTTTTACTTTGTGCCAGCATATCAGCTAAAATTCTTGCATTATCCGCATTTGAGGCACCGTCAAAAACCACAGGAAAGTCCGCCTTAACACTTTCGCATTTTGTTTCAAAAAGTTCTCTTTTTGTGTTATTAAGTTCAATTCTTGTGTCGTTATGCTTTTCTTTCAGCTTTTCAACCGCCTGTGCCACTTCCCCTGTTTTTGCACACAGAGAAACAGAAATTTGAGTGACATTTTCACATTTTTCACGGTAATCGTACAGCGCCTTTTTGCCTATGGCAAGGGTAATTCTCACACCCTGCTTATAATTATAACAGGAAAGCACTTTTAAAAGTCCGATTTCGCCGGTATATTTCACATGGGTACCGCAGCAGGCACATAAATCCGCACCGGGAATTTCAATTAAACGAAGTTTACTGTTTATTTCCTTTTTGCTTCTGAAATTTAGTTTCTCAATTTCTTCTTCTCTTGGAAAAACTTCTTTTATTTCAACATTTTCAAATATTTTATCGTTGGTTTTTTCCTCTGCAAGCATTAAAATTTCATCGCTAACGGCACCGTTAAAATCAACCGTAACTTCATAATTTTTTCCTATATGAAAGCCCACATTGTCAAAGCCGGTAAGCCCATGTAAAATTCCCGAAAAAATATGTTCAGCGGAATGAAGTTGCATATATAAAAATCTTTTGTCCCGGTCAATTTTACACTCACATTCCCCTGTAACCTCTCTGTCGCAGATATGAATTTGATTGCCATCTATTTCTACTGTGTCTGTTACCCTTGCCTCTCCTATATAACCGGAATCTCCGGGCTGTCCGCCCCCCTCGGGGTAAAAGGCACTTTTATCAAGAATCACATAAAATTCTTTATTTTTCTTTTCACAGGAAATGACATTTGCCTTGAATTTTTCTATATATTGGTCCTTATAAAACAGCTTTTCTGTCATTGTCTCACCACCTTTTACATATACTAACATATCCCCCGTTATTTTTCAAACTATTTCATTAAATCTGCATTTTTTACTTGATATTGTTACAGATATATATTATAATATATAGGATTAAAGGGCTTTTCTTTAATCATGTGGCGTGTGGGTCCTGTGCGACGGGGCTCTGCGAACCATGTCAGGCGGGTGAACCGAGCAGCATTAAGCGGTCAGTCTTGTGCGCCACAGTCTGCCTACCCGCCATATGATTAAGGGAAAGTTTTTGCTTTAAGTAAGGAGTGAGAAAATGCACCAGGCTTTATACAGAAAATGGAGACCTACAACCTTTGATGAAGTTTACGGCCAACCCCACATTACCCGTACACTTAAAAATCAGGTTGCAACGGGCAGGATTTCTCACGCTTACCTTTTTACCGGTTCCAGGGGAACGGGAAAAACTACCTGTGCTAAAATTTTGGCAAAGGCGGTTAACTGCTTAAACCCCGTGGAGGGAAATCCCTGTAATGAGTGTGCCATTTGTAAAGCCATTGACAGCGGTTCTGCCCTTGATATTGCGGAAATTGATGCCGCCTCAAATAACAGTGTAAACGATATTCGTGACCTTCGTGAAGAGGTAAATTTTACCCCCGCTCTTACGAAATACAGAGTTTACATTATAGATGAAGTTCATATGCTCACCTCCGGGGCATTCAATGCCCTTCTAAAAACCCTTGAAGAACCCCCGGAACATGTAATATTTATTTTGGCAACAACGGAACTTCACAAGGTTATTGCCACCATTCTTTCCCGTTGTCAGCGTTTTGATTTTAACAGAATCAGCCCTGAAGAAATTGTTAAACGCCTTGAATTTGTTGCAAAAGAAGAGGGAGTCACCATCAACGAAGAGGGGGCAAATTTAATTGCTAACCTTTCAGACGGAAGTTTGAGAGATGCTCTTTCAATTTTAGACAGATGTCTTTCCGTTACAAGCGAAGTAGATGAAAATGTGGTTTCCACCGTTGCGGGAATAACCAGTAACAAGCACCTTTTTGCTTTTTCCGACTGCATTGTACGAAAAGATTACAAAACCGCTCTTGAACTTGTCAATGAACTTCACAGGGGCTTTTCGGATATTGACAGAATTTGTGTTCGCCTTTGTGAGCATTTCAGAAATCTTATGGTTGCAAGCTGTGTTAAGAACAGCGAAGGGCTTATAGTTTGTTCCAAATCGGAACTTGAAAAATATAAGCAGGAAGCGGCAAGGTTTAAACTTTCTAAAATTATAGAGTGTATCAATATTATAACTCAAACCGCCTCCATTATAAGAACGGCTCCCAATAAGAGAATTCAGTTTGAAGCGGCAGTTATAAAAATGTGTTCCGCAGAGAACTCTTCCGAAGTTATTTCTTCGAATATTGAAGAACGCTTAATTGCCCTTGAAGAAAAACTTGCTTCCGGCAATTTTATAGCAAACGAGCAGACAGAAAAATCAGAAAAACCATTTAATCCTTTTTTAGATACCCCTCCGGAGAAGGAAAAGGTTCCGGAAATAACACCCGTTGAAGAAATTGCGGAAGATATAGAAGAAGAGGAAGAAAATGAACCAAGTGTACAGGACTCTCTCCAAGATATAATTAAACCCTTAGTTGAGGCGGCACAGCAGGAAGAAAGACAAAAAGAACAGTCACCTAAACAGGCGGAGCCTGTCGTTCCCAACTTTAATTCTTTGCCAGATGGTCCCTTTACGGAGTGGCCCGATGTTCTTGAAACTTTGACTAAATACGATATGCCCCTGTACAGTCTTCTCTTTGAAACCTCAGCTTCAATAAAGGATGACAAAGTAATAATAAAAACAACCAAATCCTCTTTAGTTGGATTCATCAGCGGTGAAAACAAAGTTCATTATGTTGAACTTGTTCGTTCAATTTATGAGGTTACCGGTTTAAAAATGAAAATTGTAGTTAACTGTGTAAAAGAAAAGGAAGAGTCTGATGAAAAAAGTCCCCTTGAACTTCTTTTAGATAAGGTTAACGATTTCAATAACGAAGGAGAATAAAGTATGAAAGCAAGAATTCCCGGCGCTCCCCAGGGCGGCGGAAATATGATGAAAAAAATTCAGGAAATGCAGGAAAATATGGAGAAAGTTCAAAAAGAAGTTGAAGAATCCGAATTTTCCTCCACAGTAGGTGGCGGTGCGGTTGAGGTAACCGTAAACGGTGCTCATCAGGTTACCGCAGTTAAACTAAAACCGGAAATTGTTGACCCTGAAGACATTGAAATGCTTGAAGACCTTATTATTTCAGCCACAAACGAAAGTATTCGTAAAGCAAACGAAGCTATGGAGCAGGGTATGGAATCGGCAAAGGGCGGCCTTTCAATTCCCGGATTATTCTAATGAGTTCATTTACACCATCACTTGAAACCTTAATAGACAAACTTGCATCCCTTCCTTCCATTGGAAGAAAAAGTGCACAACGCCTTGCTTTTCATATTCTCAATATGAGCACGGAAGGTGTTAATTCATTTATTGAGTCTATTCTAAATGCTCGGGAAAATGTTAAGAGGTGCACAATTTGTTGTAATTTAACGGATGCGGATGTTTGTTCTATTTGTTCTTCAAAGCAGAGAGATAAAAGTACAATTTGCGTTGTTGAAGACCCAAGAGATATTTTAGCTTTTGAAAAAACAAGAGAATATAACGGACTTTACCATGTACTTCACGGAGTTATCTCTCCAATGAATGACATAAGCCCCGAGGATATATGTATAAAAGAGCTTATTTCTCGCCTTTCCGACGGTAAAGTAAAGGAGATTATTATGGCAACAAACCCCACTGTTGAGGGTGAAGCCACTTCCATGTATATTTCAAAACTTATAAAACCACTTGGTGTTCAAGTCAGCCGCCTTGCCTACGGAGTCCCCGTGGGTGCAGATCTTGAATATGCAGATGAATTCACTCTCATAAGGGCTCTTGAGGGCAGAAAAGAACTTTAAGATTATAAAACATTTTATTCACTTTCTTTTCCGCTTTTTTAACCATTTCACATTTAAATAATTAACTCACTTATCTAACATTTTATTTACCATAGTTTTGTTAATTTTTTTATCACATTTATTCCTTATTTTTCAGCACTTTCAAAACTTATACCACATTTTCACGCACTCTACTACTACTACTGAATTAAAACTTATAAATTAATTAATTTGTTCTGTTTTTCAGAATGGGAGGTTCAATTATCATGAAGTTTATATGTAATGCATTTGATCTTGCTCAAGCTTGTCAAGTTGTTCAAAGAGCAGCATCAACAAAAACCGCTATTCCATCAGTTGAAGGTATATTGCTTTCAGCTGAAAATGGTCTTCTCACCCTTACAGGTTATGACCTTGAGATGGGTATAGTTACAAGTATTCCTTGTGCTATAGAAGAAAGCGGAAAAATAGTTGTTAATGCTCACATGCTCAGTGAAACCGTTCGTAAACTTCCTTCTGCACCTGTTACCATTGAGTCGGATGCAAGGCAAATAGCTTCAATTAAATGCGGTGACTTTAAAACTAAAATTATAGGTATGAGTGCAGATGAATATCCGGAACTCCCGTCGATTGTTGGCAGCTACGATATTACTCTTGATCAGTCCGTTTTGAAGGATATGATTAAAAAGACAATTTTCTCCGCTGCAATAAGGGACAATAAGGTAATTTTAACAGGTGTGAGGTTTGAAATTGAACCCGGTAACATTCGTTTGGTTGCAGTTGACGGTGTTCGACTTGCAATCAGAAACGAAGTAATTGAGTATGACGGTGAAGAACTTACATTTACCGTTCCCGCTAAAACCCTTTCGGAGGTTATGAAACTTCTTGAAGAGGATGACTCTAAAATTGATATTTCAGTTGGAAAAAGACATATTGTTTTCAAAATTGGTCCTTATGTTATTATTTCTCGTCTTCTTGACGGTGAATTTTTCCAATATCAAAATGCAATACCAAAGTCAGCAAAAACCATTGTAAAAGTTAATACATTAGCCCTTTTGGAGAGTATTGACAGAACATCTCTTATCCTTTCGGACAAACTTAAAAGTCCGATAAAGTGCGTTTTTGCAGGAAATCAAATTAATCTTTCAAGTAATGCTTCAATAGGTACTTCAAATGATAAAATCAGCGTTGAACTTGAGGGAGAAGATTGCACAATCGGTTTTAATAACAAATATATGCTTGATGTTCTCAGGGTTTGTGATACGGATGAAGTTAAAATTATGCTTCACGGCCCCATTTCTCCCATTTTAGTAGTTCCTCCCGAGGGAGATAGTTTTATATTCTTAATTCTTCCCGTGAGGTTAAAGAATGAAGATTAAAGTAAAAATTGTCGAAAAAAAAGTTATTGAAAGGCAAATTGATACGGAATTTATCCGTCTTGATGCTTTTCTTAAGATGAACGATGCGGTTCAAACAGGCGGTCATGCTAAAATTGTCATTCAAGACGGTGAAGTAAAAGTAAACGGTGAAATTTGTACCCAAAGGGGCAAGAAACTCAGGCCCGGTGACAGTGTCGAATTTAACAGAACTATATATAATCTCAAATAAAGAAACGGAGGATAGATTTTTATGAAAATAATTAATCATTCCTCCGTTAATTTTCGTAATATAGAAAGTACATATTTTGAGCCACACGAGGAAATGAATGTAATTTACGGTGAAAACGGTGAGGGAAAGACAAATCTTATTGAAAGTATTTGGATGATGACCGGTTTTTATTCCTTTAGGGCAAAGAAAAACATTCAACTTATAAGACACGAATGCGAAGAGGCAAAAATAGAAACAACCTTCTATTCACACGGGCGTGAACAAAAGGCAATCTTAAAAATAAATCAGAAAAAAGAATTGGAACTTAACGGAGTAAAAGAGGAATCTCCCAGAGCACTTATGGGCTCTTTTTATGCCGTTGTGTTTTCACCCCGCACCCTCTCCATTATACAGGATGGACCAAGTGAAAGAAGAAAACTATTAGATATTGCTTTAAGTTTAATTAAACCAAATTATGCCCAAATAATGTCAAGATATATAAGAGTGGTAAATCAAAGAAACGCCCTTCTTAAAAAGTACGGAGAAAATACTTTTAAAAAGAACTTTATTTATGAACCTTGGGATGAAGAACTTATTAAACTGGGCACTAAAATAATTAAATATCGCCTTGATTATTTGGAGAAACTTTCAATTCCTGCCTATGACATATACAGAGAAATCAGTTCCGACAGAGAAAAGTTTGATTTTTACTATGATTTCAGCAGAGAAAATATGGAAGAAGAAGATATTTCCAAAAAGTTAAGGGCTGAACTTATAAAAACAAGGGAAGCGGATGTGAGAAGGCAGTACACCGTTGCTGGTCCCCATTCTCACGACTTAATTTTCAACTTAAACGGCAAAGAAGCGAAAATTTATGGCTCCCAGGGTCAAAAGCGCTCCTGTGCCTTGGCGGTAAAATTAGGTGAGGCAAGTGTTATTGATAATGTAACCGAGGAAGCTCCCATAGTTCTCCTTGACGATGTTATGAGTGAACTGGATGAAAACCGTCAAAAATTCATTTTAAACTATCTTAATAACCGTCAGGTATTTCTTACCTGCTGTGAGCCCTCAACCCTGCTGAGAGGAGAAAAGGGCAAAGTTTTTGAGGTTATAAAGGGTAACATAAAGGAGATTGACTGATGTATATTCATCTCGGTTTAGATAAAACAATTACGGATGATGAGATTATCGGAATATTTGACCTGGATAACACTACTGTACAAAAGAGTACAAGGGATTTTCTCGCAAAGGCAGAAAAGGATAAACTTGTTGAAAATGTGTGTATTGACCTTCCTAAATCTTTTGTTTTATGCGAAAAAAAGGGAAAAGAACGAATTTACATTACGCAAATAGCGGCAAATACTATCATAAAGAGAATAAAATAAAAAGGCAGTCCGTATTTCTACGGGCTGCCTTCAGTTTTGTGTTTTTATTTTGCGTAATCGCCAACCATAAACATAAATGTTCCGATTTGACCGCCAAATTCAGGAGCACCGTCCATAATAAGCTTTCCTGTTTTAACGCTGTCAAGCATATCATCAATACCCAGCAAGATACCCAGTGCACTGGCATAGTCTCTGAAACGCAGGGTGAAGAAAGGCATAGCTCTCTTGTATTCACCCCTGCCTGCCCTTGTTTTACCTGCTTTAACTCTGATAAAAGCAGAAACATCGGGACAGTCGGTAACCGCAAAAGCGTAAACACGGTCCGGGCTCTTTAATGCCCAGTCGTGAATTTCTTCGTGACCGTTCTTATTAAGTGCGGAAATACCGCTTGAAAGAAGGTAGAAGAAGCATTTAACCATAAGTTTTTGAGTTTCTTCATCCTCGGGAATTTCTGTTGCCGTAAGAAGTGAACTCATCTTCAAAAGCACCATCATAAAGGAGAGGAAAATGCCACCGTGGGAAATAACTCCACGCATTTTTGGAAGAGTGGAGGGACCTATCTTACCTTTGAAGAAGGCATTCATCTGCTCAACACTCTTAAACTCAAGCTCTACATGTGTGTGGTCTCTGTCGCAAACTCTGTCTGCGTGCACTACCCAATCACCATTGTTAACAATGAAATGTGTTGCATATTTTCCGTCTGGAGCATCAGGGTCTAAAGCACTTACCTGAATAACCGCATGAGCTTTTTCAAACTTCTTTGCAAGTGACGGATCATCTGTCGCAATAGTCTTTATAAGAGGAAGAGCACCACAGAGAAAAACTTTATTGGTAAAAATATCTTCTCTTGAAGCCATAATTATCAATCCTTTCTGTTTTACTCTTCAAATTAAAATTCGTCTTCCCAGTTGTCGTCTTCTTCGAAGTCTGCCTTCATAACCTCACGGATTGCGTTGATAATGCCGTTAGAGTCAATACCAACCGCAGACATAATGTCTTCGTGAAGACCGATGGGTGCGAATTTGTCTTGGTGACCGAGTTTCTTAAATGCACAGCCCTTACCACATTCAACAACAACCTCGGCTACCGCAGAGCCAAGACCGCCGATTACGCTGTGGTCTTCAACCGTGATAATTCTTCTCGTGTCGGAAACCGCCTTAACGATTGCCTCCTTGTCAATGGGCTTAATTGTGTGCATATTGAGAACACGAACTTTAAGGCCCTCTGTCTTATCAAGGAATTTTGCCGCTTCTCTTGCCTGGAATACACAGGATCCACAGGCAATAACGGTAATATCTGTACCGGGGTGAACCTCAACCGCTTTACCAACCTCAAAGCCGTAGTCCATATTTTCATAAAGAACACGATCAAAACCACGGTTGATTCTGATGTAGTAGGGACCAAAGTTATCATAAGCTGCATTTACGGCATTTGCTGTTTCATAGCCGTCTGCAGGAACAATGAGAGTTATGTTGGGCATTGCTCTTACGATAGCAAGGTCGGTAATGGCGTGGTGAGTTGAACCTGCCTGACCGAAGGATGTGCCGGAGTGAGTGGCAATAATCTTTGCATTAACATTTTGGTAGCAAATGTCTGTGTGAAGCTGGTCACAGCTTCTCATTGATGTGAAAGCGGAGAAACCTGAAATAAAGGGGGTAATACCCGCTCTTGCCATACCTGCGGCAACACCGAACATATCCTGCTCGGCAATACCTACATTGATAACTCTTTCAGGGCAAACCTTAAGAACATCACCTAATTTTGTTGACTTTGCAAGGTCTGCGGTAACCGCAACAACCTTGGGGTCATTTTGCATAATATCAGCTATTGCCTTACCGTAAATTTCAGCTGTTGAAAGGTCGGTTTGGCTTGTTGCTGTGTAAACAAATCCACCTGCCATAATTATTTGCCCTCCTTTTCCGCACGAGCACAGCGTGCTTTGTAGTCCTCATCAAGTTCTTTGTTGAACTTATCAAAGATAGCATCATCAATTCCACCGTAGTGCCAGAGATAATCTCCCTCAATTGTCTTAATACCGGCACCCTTCTTTGTGTCCATAATGATACAGGTTGGGGCCTGCTTTGTCTTTGCTCTCTCAATGGCAATATCAGTTGCATCGCAAAGTTCTTTAATGTTGTTGCCGTCAACAACTATGGTGTTAAAGCCGAAGGCAACCATTTTGTCTTCAAGGGGCTCAAGTTTCATAATTTCTTCTGTTGGGCCGTCAATCATACAATGGTTTCTGTCAATGTAAAGAATGCAGTTTGATAATTCATAGTGATACATTGTCATGAAGGCTTCCCAGTTTGAGCCCTCACCCAGTTCACCGTCACCGGTGGCAATGAAGGTAAGGTAATCTTTTCCGAGAATTCTTGCTGCCAAAGCAGTACCCGCCGCAATGGAAGCGCCGTGACCTAAAGAACCTGTTGAAGCATCAACACCCACAACCTTATTTGAGTCAAGGTGCATACCCATTGTTGAACCTGAAAGGTTAAAGGTTTTAAGTTTTTCGGGGTCATTGAAGCCCTTGTCACAAAGCACGGGAGCGTAGGAGATACCTGCGTGTCCCTTTGAAAGGATAAATCTATCTCTGTCTTCCCACTTGGGATCCTCAACTTTTATGTTGAGATACTTGTAATACATTATGGTGAGAAGATCCAGAATGCTTAAACCGCCGCCGATATGGCCGCTGCCTGCCCACATTGTGGTTTGAAGGCAGAGCTTACGAAGCTCATAGGCCTTTTTCGCAAGCCATTCTTTTTTAGTCAATGCCATGGGAAATTCCTCCTTTATAATAGAAATCAGCCCAGTTCAGGGTGATTTTTCTTTACTGCACGGAATGCGTCTTCTGCAATTTCAACAGTCGTTTTAATGTCCTTCTTTGTAAGTGCGGCATTGATGAAATGGTTGTGGTGAGAGGTTATGAAAACGCCTCTGTTAACACATTCCGCTACCCATTCCTGGTGAAGGAAGAGGGAGTCATCGTTTGCTATCCTCAAATAGAAGAGAGCGGGAGCACCTGAAACAACAAGGTCAAATCCGTTATTTGCGGCAGCAGCCTTCAAGCCGTCCGTAAGTTCAACACCAAGGTCGTGGAAAAGCTTAGGAGCATTTATTTCCTTAAGTTTATTGATGTTTGCAAGACAGGCAGCAAAGGGAACGGCACTCATCCAGTAGGAACCTGTGTAGGAAAGAGCGGAAGCTGCATTTCTTAAAAATTCCTTACCGCAGAATGCGGACATATTGTAGCCATTTGCAAGTGCCTTACAGAAACAAATGATGTCTGCCTCAAAGCCGAAGAAATGGTCTGAACCTGCAAGGTCAAGACGGAAGCCGGCACGAACATCGTCTATGATAAGAACGATTTCGTTGTCCGTACAAATTTGGCGAACCTCCTGCCAAAAACCGGGTTCGGGGAATTTATTGTCCTTAAAGTTACCATGGTCATAGGGCTGTGCGATTATAGCGGCAATTTCACCCTCGTTATCGGCAATAAGCTTTTTAAGGGCGGGAATATCGTCCCAGCCAACATAGAGGTTATTTGCAACATCCTCGGGTGTAACACCCGGGTAGTCAATTTTTTGTACCATAGGGGCAACACCGTGATAAAAGCCGTTGAAGAAAATTAGTTTCTTTCTGTTAGTGTGTGCACGGGCGGTAAGAATAGCACCTGAAGTGGCGTCACCGCCATTTTTACCAAAGAAAGCCCAGTCGGCACAGGCAACCGTGTCAACCAAAAGCTCTGCGCACTCTACCATAAGGGTACTGGGAGAAGTGGTGCAGTTTCCGAGTTTCATTTGTTTCATGGCTGCAGCGTCAACATCCGGGTCGCAATAACCTAAAACATTGGGACCGTAGGCACACATATAGTCAATATAACGGTTTCCGTCAACATCCCAAAAATATGTTCCGCTTGCCTTTGAGCCGAAACGGGGCCAACGGTTAACGGGAATAAACTGACCCTCTGCAGGGCCCAGGTGACCGTAAACACCTGAAGGGATAACCTTAGCGGCTCTGTCAAACCATTCGTCTGACTTGGTTACATTATATAATGGATAACTCATCTCTAATCCTCCTTATGCAAGATATATGGCAACTCTGTCGAGAATGCGGTTGATGTTATCGAGCATACTTACAAGTCCGTGCATTTCAACTTTTCCTGTGCCTATACAGTTAAGAGCGTTAACCGAGCCGGCAAACAGAGCATTGGCAGTTTCAAAAGAATCGAAAGACATGGAAGCACGATATTTTTCAGGTCTGCACTTCTTGCAAAGAAGACGATGGTCTTTACAGATAAGTTCAACTGCAGGACCGTCCTTAATTTCGAGCATTAGACTGCCATCTTCAATGTAACCGGCAGAAAATTTACCGATGGGGTCTTGGTTGCCGATTTGGGCAAGAGCAACACCAACAACATAAAGGGTAAGCTCGGTATTGATTCTGAAGAAATCCGGGTCCTGAAGGTCCTCTGCCGAAGGCTTTAAGTACTTTGCGAGAAGGTCGGTGAGCTTAGTGAAATCATTAAGCAAGAAACCGATGTGGAGAAATCCCTTTGAGGGGATTGGGGTAACGGTGCCGTCAATTAAGCCGTTAAACTTTTCACAGGAACTGAAAGGAAGTTTAACATCACACTTACTGCAACCTTGGTCAAGTCTGCACATGCCCTTATTGAAAGTGAGAGTGGCTTTAGGTCCGTTCTTAACATCAAAGCCGATGGAAAGGGGCTTTTTGTTTGTGAGCAGAGCACTTGCCTCAGGCACAAGCTCGCAAAGGTTTTCAATAGCACCGAAAACAGCGAACATATTGACATATGCAAGGGTTCTTTGGTCAATCATTTAATTTCCTCCTTTGGGATTTACCGAGGTAAACCCTTTATTTTATTTTAGATGCGATAATTATTTTAACAGATAAGTTATGCAATGTCAACAAAAGCGATGACTTTGAAATGTAAAATTATATTGAATTTTGTTGAAATTTGTGATGTTGCACAAAAAAATGCCTTCCCTTTTGTGGAAGGCAGAAATTCAGTAAAGTTTTACGAAGTTTTCAATGATTTTTGCGGAATTATTTGCGGCAAGAGGTAAGAAACAGGAATAGTCCATGTGTGACGAGCCGTCGGCACAGTCGCTTATTGCTCTCAAAACAGAAAACTTAACACCGTTTGAAAAGCAGGTTTGAGCTATTGCAGCCCCCTCCATTTCACAGGCGATTGCCCCGAAGGTTTTCACTATGAAATCCTTCCTTTCATTATTTGCGACAAACTGGTCTCCCGAGGCGATTTTCCCTGTATAAACGGCATACTTTTCTTCTGTTTCCGCAGCTTTTTTCATAAGTTCGCAAATCTTTGAGTCCGTTGGAATATCAACGATATTCAGTCCCGAAATATAGCCGTAAGCGTCACCTAAAGCGGTGGTGTCCATATCGTGCTGAACAAGGGTGTTCGCAATTACTATGTCGCCGATATTCAGCTTTGGAGAAAGGGAGCCGGCAGCTCCTGTGTTTATGATACAATCAGGGGAATATTCCAATATCATTGCCTGGGCACAAGTTGCTGCCGCAACCTTTCCTATTCCGCAAATGGCGGTAACAACATTTTTACCGTGAATTTTTCCGGAAACAAAGGAAATTCCAGCAATCCTTTTCTCTTTTTTCTCGGTCATAATTGATTGAATTTTTTCAATTTCTATTTTCATTGCACCGATAATGCCTATCATTTAACCATCTCCGTTCGGGTTAATTATATGAGATTTTCAAATGCTTGTCAATTTAATAATTTTTTACGAAAACTACATTGCTTATTTTATCAAAATATGTTAGTATATTATAACTGTATATTACGGGGGTGTTTTTTTGGATTATATCATTATTGCTCTGCTTTCCGTGCTGATTATATTGGCAATAATCCTTTTGTTAAAGCAGGGAAAGAATCGCAGAGTTGAAATTAAACTTGATACCCTTTCACAATCGGTAAATTCCGAGTTCGAACGCTCAAGAAGAGAACTTTCCGAACAGCAGGTGCAAATGAGAAAGGAAACCTCAAGTGCTATTAACTCGGTGGCTCAGAAAAGTGAGCAAATGCGACTTGAATTTACAGAAAAGACCGTGGCTCTTGAGGGAAAACTTGTTAAAGAAATTACGGATATGAAGGTAAATCACCTTGAGCAAAGTGAAAGGCAAACAAGGGTTATTTCTTCTGCGGTTGAGAAAATGAGGGAAAGCAATGAGAAAAAACTCGATGAAATGAGAGCCACAGTTGATGAAAAGTTAACCTCAACTCTCTCTACAAGATTGGATTCCTCTTTCAAAACCGTTTCCGAAAGACTTGAAAATGTGTATAAATCCCTGGGAGAAATGAAGGAACTTTCCTCCGGTGTTACCTCAAATGTTACCGCCCTTACCAGAGTTTTAACCAATGTAAAGGCGAGGGGTACCTGGGCAGAGATTCAGCTGGGCACAATTTTAGACCAAACTATTCCGGGACTTTATGAAACCAACTTCCTTTGTGATGAAAAATCAAGAGCCAGAGTTGAGTTTGCGGTAAGAATGCCTACAAATGACGGAAATGTGACTTATTTACCCATAGACTCCAAGTTCCCCATGGAAGACTACATCAGAATCTGTGAAGCGGCGGACATCGCCGATGCGGTAGCCCTTGAAGATGCAAGGAAGGCTTTGGAAAGTCGACTTATGACTGAGGCAAGAGCAATTTCAAAATATATAAATGTTCCAAGGACAACGCCCTATGCAATTATGTACCTTGCAACCGAAGGCCTTTATGCAGAGGCGGTTCAGTCAAAGACGGGCATTGCAGAAAAAATCAGTTCACAGTTTGGCATAATGATAGCAGGGCCCACCACTATTACTGCTTTACTTAATTCCCTTTCCTTCGGCTTCAGAGCGGTTGCCATAAACGAAAAGGCGAATGAAGTGAGAGAACTTTTAGGTGCGACAAAACAACAGTATGATAAATTTGCCGATTTAATTGCCAAAGCACGGAAAAAGATTGACGAAGCGGGAAAGAGTCTTGATGATGCCGCCCACAGAAACAGAATGATTCAAAAAAAGTTAAAAGGCATTGATGCACTTGAAGAGGTTGAAGCCGATTCGGTGCTTGGTATAGAAGAAAAAATATTTGATGATTTGGAGGAAGAAGAATGAAAGACCCCAAAGAAATTTTAACTCAGTTAACCCTTGAAGAAAAGGCATCCCTTTGTGACGGTTGGGATTTCTGGCACCTAAAAGGCCTTGAAAACCACGATGTTCCGAGAATTATGGTTTGCGACGGCCCCCACGGCCTAAGAAAAAAGGATTACAGTAAGGCGGGCATAAGCATTTCCCAAAGCGTACCCGCCATTTCCTTCCCCACAGCCGCAACCACCGCTGCCTCCTGGGATGTGGATCTTCTTGAAGAAATGGGAAAGGCTCTGGGAAAGAAGTGTTTAAAGGAGCAGGTGGGCGTTCTTCTCGGCCCCGGCATCAATATTAAACGCTCCCCTCTTTGTGGAAGAAATTTTGAATATTTTTCCGAAGACCCTATTCTTACCGGAGAGCTTTCCGCCGCTTTCATTAACGGTGTGCAGTCTATGGGCGTAGGAACTTCTCTCAAGCATTTCTGTGCAAACAGCCAGGAGACACGCAGAATGGTTGTTGATTCAGTAGTAGATGAAAGAGCGTTAAGAGAAACCTACTTAACCGCATTTGAAATTGCGGTTAAAAAGTCAAAGCCCTGGACAGTAATGAACTCCTACAACAAAATTAACGGAGAACATGGTTCCGAAAACGCACATACGCAAATTAAAATTCTTCGTGAAGAGTGGGGATATGACGGCGTTGTGGTAAGTGACTGGGGTGCAGTGAGGGACAGAGTTTTAGGTCTTAAGAACGGCAATGACCTTGAAATGCCTTCTTCAACGGGACTGGGCACAAGAAAAATCGTTGAAGCAGTTAAAAACGGCAAACTGGATGAAGCGGTTGTTGACGAAAGAGCCCTCAATATCTTAAATCTCATTAAAAAGTGTGCAGACGGGGCACAGGAAAATTATGAATACAGCGACGCAGACGACCAACCCCTTGCAAGAAAGATTGCAGCGAGGTCAATGGTGCTTATGAAAAACGAGGGCATTCTTCCCCTCGATATGAGCAAAAAGTATGCGGTTATAGGCGAGCTTGCAAGAACTCCCAGATATCAGGGTGCAGGCTCATCCCATATTGTTCCCACACAGCTTGAAAATGCCCTTGAAGAAATGAGCAAGTTGGGCTTTAATGTTGAATTTGCTCCCGGTTATGAGTTAAAAGCAAGGAAAGCGAAGAAAAATCCGAAACACATTGCAGATGCTGCTGCACTTGCCGCAAAATGCGACGGAGTTGTTCTTTTCATCGGTCTTACGGATGAATATGAAGCGGAGGGATTTGACAGAGATCATATGAAACTTCCCGAGGACCACAACAAACTGGTTGATGCCGTAACCTTGGCAAACCCCAACACGGTTGTAGTTCTTGCAGGAGGTTCTCCCGTTGAAATGCCCTGGAATGATAAAGTTAAGGCAATTCTTAACTCCTACCTCGGCGGTCAAGCCGGAGCCGGCGCAGTTGCAGACATTCTTTCCGGTGAGGTTAACCCTTCCGGCAAACTTCCCGAAACATATCCTATGTACTATGAATGTACACCTGCAAAGAACAACTTCCCCGGTAATCCTGCAACGGTGGAACACAGAGAAAGCATATACATTGGCTACAAATACTATGAAAAGGTTGATAAAGAGGTTCGTTATCCCTTCGGTTTCGGTCTTTCCTACACAACCTTTGAATATTCCGACCTTAAACTCGATAAGAGTGCAATGGACGAAAGCGAAAAGCTTATCGTTTCATTCAAAGTGAAGAATACAGGCAGTATGGCAGGTTTTGAAACGGCTCAGCTTTATGTTGCAGACAAGGAAAGCACAATTTTCAGACCTAAAAAAGAGCTTAAGGGCTTTAAAAAGGTTTGGCTGGAGCCGGGAGAAGAAAAGGAAATTTCAATTACTCTTTGCTCAAGAGCTTTCGCATTCTTCAATGTTAACATTGAAGACTGGTGTGTTGAAAGCGGTGAGTTTGATATTCTTGTTGGAGCTTCAAGTGCCGACATAAAACTCACAGCCACAGTAAATGTTACTGGTAAGGAATGTGAAATTCCCGACTACAGAGAAACCGCACCGGTTTACTATGACGGAGATGTTCAAAATGTTCCCGACGAGCAGTATGTTGCTGTTTTAGGCAGAGAGCTGCCTCCCACGGTGAAGGGCAAAGACCAACCCATTGATCTGACAGACAACTTTGAAAATTGTCAACATACCAAGAATGGCAAGAGAATGTACAACTTTCTTACAAAAGTTATTCCTGTTGGCTTTGCTCGGGGAATTGCCCTTCAAACGCCATTTAGATGCTTTATAAGTATGAGTGGAGGCGTATTTAACGATGTTATGGCTGAAGGTCTTATTCTTATTCTCAGTGACCAAAAGGGCGGAATTCGTAAGATTCTCAGCCAGCTTCCAAAGGCAATTAAAGGTATAGGACCACTTCTTAAGAGTATCTGATTTCGGAGGACAAGTTATGAAAAGATCAGTTTTGGCAAAAATAATCGCAGTTGTTATGGCAGTTGTAATTCTTGCCGTAAGCATACCCCTTTCGGTAAATGCGGAAAATACGACCATCCAGTTAGGTTTAGTCAGCGACATTCACTATTTTGCAGATTCCATAAAAGGAAAAAACCGTGAAGCATTTGAAAGATTTACCTACCTGAAAAGCAAAGAATATACACAGATCAACTCTCTTTTGGATAATGCCCTGACAGGAGTAGAAACGCTTCTCAACAAAGCAGAAAACGAAGATGCGGACTTTCTTCTCATTCCCGGCGACCTTACCAAGGACGGGGAATATGAAAGCCATATAGAGCTTGCAAAGAAACTTGAAAATTGGCAGAAAAAGACAGGAATTCCTGTTTTTGTAACCAACGGCAACCACGATATCAACAACTCCGGTGTGGTTGACTTTTCAAGCGGAAAAAAAGAGGTGGGCAGAAAGACCTCTCCTGAGGAATTTAAGATAATCTATAGGAATCTCGGTTGGGATAAAGCAGATGTTAGATTTAAACCCGCAAATTACCCCGAAGAAAAGGGCGGTATGCTTTCCTATGCCGCAAATTTAGGGGATAATTTCAGACTTATCGTAGTTGATACCAATATCTATATGGAAAACTACGGCGGTAAAGAGGGCGACGAGCATATAACGGACGGTAGAGTCAGCGATGAACTTCTTGACTGGGTTTGTAACCAGGCAAGAGACGCAAAGAAAAACGGCATTACTCCTGTTGTTATGCAGCACCACAATATAGTTCCCCATAACGATATTGAGGAAGCTACCTTTTGGGCCTTTGTCTGTTGGGATTGGGAGCAGGTTGCGGATGCCTATGCAGATGCGGGTATTCACTATGTTTTTTCGGGACACTACCATATGAGTGACACAAGCTCCTATGTAAACGACAACGGAGAAAGAATAACGGACATAACTCTTCCATCCCTAACAGGTTTCCCCAACTATTTCAAAACCGCCGATTTAACAACCGACGGAAGCAATATCACATTAAAGCTCAACACTTATGATATTGATGACGCTGAAATAGGTCTTCCGAAAATTAAATCCGATTCAGGTGAAGTTTACGACAGACCCTATAAGTATACAAAGTCATTTGACCAAACTTTCGGTACAACAATAGACCTCTATGTTGAAAGACTGCTGGAAGGTCTTATTGAAGAATATTTCACACAGATTAAAGATGCGGGCGGTCTCGTTCCCTTCCTAAAGACAAGGGGAGTTGACATTGAGGAACTGCTTGTCGGTCTGATAAAGTCAAACGGCATTTCCATTGGAAATATAGATATTCTTACAGTTCGCACAAACGCTATGGGCTTTGTCAACGACATTGACAGGCAGCTTATGAATGTTTATTTCACAAAACCCGAGGAAACTCTTGAAAAAGTTATGGCAATAGTTCGCAAACTTCTTTCTCTCCGGGTCAGTGAATATCCCTGCACCTATAACAGTGAAAAACTGGGAACACCCCTTACAGGAAAAGGATGTACCTTGGGCGAATATGCAACCACGGTTCTTTTACAGTTCTATGAAGGTGATGAGCATCTCTACGGAAATAACAGGTACAAGTATGTAAAAGATGCTATTGATGCTTTTGATAGCGGTGAACTTACACAGGAGTTTTTTGAACTGCTCATTGACACAATTCTCAAAGATCTTCTTGAGGGAGAAATTCTCTCTAATATTGACTTTAATCCGGGAGAACTTTTCCCCGAGGGAACAATGTTTGCTCTTTTTGGCAAAATTATTCAGTGCTTCACAGAAAAAGCACTGGGTGGAGACAATTCCCTTCTAAACTTAGTAAACAGTGTTCTTTCTCTCAGTATTGTCCCCGATGGATATAACTCAATTGAAGAAATTCTTAATACCCTCGTCATTGATAGATACCTCACAAAAAGTCAGTATGAGTCCTGGGGTTACACCATAGGTTGGATGGTTAAAAGTCTGATTTATGACGATAATCCGAAAGAAAAATATGACAATAATGTCACAATAACCTATTCGGGACCGGAAAGGGTTGAAGCAACAAAGGAAAACTTTCGTCTTCCCGCAAATCTTGTGATGAATCTTACGGAAGACGAAACAACAAGTATGACTCTCACATGGCTCACAAAGTATTCGGTTACCGAAACGGATATTGAGCTTATTGAGTACAGCAAAAACCCAAGGTTCAAAGGCAGAGCGACAAGGGACGAAAGGGTAAATGCCACACACAGCGAGACAATAAGAAGCTATCCCGGTGCCGACTTGGGAATATTAGCGGTTTTCCCACTGGAAAAAACCTATATAGAACACACGATTACTCTCACAGGACTGATTCCCGGTGAAAAATACTCTTACCGAGTGGGCAGTGCAAAGCGAGGCTGGTGGAGTGAGCCCGGTGTAATTACCATGTCTGCAGGAAAGGATGAAGCATTTACCTTTATAAACATTGCGGATCCGCAGGCACAAAGAGAAAGTCACTACCAAATACTTAACGAGGTAATGGGTGAGGCAACTCGTCTTTATCCGGATGCTCGTTTCACGGTTTGTAACGGCGACCAAGTTGACTTGGGAGAAAACTCAAAGCATTGGAACTATTTCTTCCACTCAACCCCCACCTTCCGCTCTCTTCCTTTTATGCCTGTAGCAGGCAATCATGAGAAAAAGGGACATGCAATTAAGCGAAACTTCCGTCTTCCCAATGTTCCGGAACAGGATGAAGAAAACGGAACATTTTACTCTTTTGACTATAACAATGTTCACTTCACTATCCTTAATACCAACGACCTTACGGATGACAAGATCAGTCAACAGCAGATTGATTGGATGAAGCAAGACATTAAAAATTCCGACGCAAAGTGGAAGGTTGTGGCTTTTCATAAGGCACTCTACTGTAACGGAATCTACTATAAGGATGATGAAACCGTCGCCCTTAGAAATCAACTTTCTTCACTTCTTCCCTATCTTGGTGTGGATTTAGTTCTTACAGGCCATAACCATGTTTATTCACGCACAGGAGCAATGAATGCAAATTGTGTGCTTCCCACGATAATTCAGGAAAAGGAATATAACGGACAGACCTATAAAATGAAGATAAATCCAAAGGGCACCATTTATTCAATTGTTTCCTCCGCAGGTGCTAAAGAGTACAAAGAAATTGATCCTAAACTTTGCGACAGATACTTTTCAAGACCGGAATCTATTGTCAATAACGATTACCCAATGTTTGCGGCAATCACCGTTGACGGAGACTCTCTTTACTACAGTGCTTATCAGGTAATTGACGGCGAGGCAAAATTGGTGGATTCCTTTGGAATAACCAAGCCGGAAGGTGTGGGAATTCTCCCCGGTGTTATCAAAATAGATACGGTTGACAATTTTTTCAATCAATACTTTCAAAATATTAGGTTAGTCGGGTAGAGCATTACAATTTTATTAACATATTTTTCCCGCTGCCCCAATGTAAAAACTACTTTAGGGGCTGTCGTAAAACTGCGACAGCCCCACAGAAAAGGTGTAAATATGAACAAAGTGCCCCTTAAAGAAAAAATCGGCTACGGTGTAGGGGCCATCGGTCTTGACCTGAGTTACGGTTTATTCTATTCCTATCTTTCTCTTTACCTTACAAATGCACTGGGAATTAAACCTCTGATTCTCCTTGTTATTGCCCCCCTTGCAAGACTTTGGGACGGCATAAATGACCCGATTATGGGTTCTATTGTTGACAGAACAAGAACAAAAATGGGTAAATATCGCCCCTGGATTTTAACAGGAGCTTTTCTGAATTCGGTGGCATTAATCCTGCTTTTTAGGAACCCCGGCTTTGCCTTGGATTCCGTGGGCTTGTATATCTATGTCGCAGTTCTCTATGTGCTTTGGGGTATGACAAATACCCTTGCGGATATTCCTTTTTGGAGTATGATTCCCTCATTTGCAACTGAAGAAAAGGACAGGAACCTTGTTTCCACAATCGCCAGAACCTTTTCCGGTATAGGACAGGGTATAATCTCAATTTTTACCGCCTATGCGGTTGCCTACTTCGGCGGAGCCTCAAGCAACACCCTTTCCGAAATGGATTCCGAAACACTTTTGAAAGGCTTTGGCAGTTGGTCTGTAATTGCGGCTATTGCCCTTGTGTTTTTTGCAAGTATCAGTGTATTATCGACAAAAGAACGCAATGTGGTTATCTCCGAAGAAAAGTTTTCTTTCAGGAAAGCCTTGGGAATTATTCGCCACAATGACCAACTTTTAATCTTCATGCTTTTTGCCATGATTTCAAATTGTGGCTTTTATATGACCAGCGGAATCAGTAGTTACTATTTTAACTCCGTAAGAGGAGATTTAACTTTACAGTCACAGTTTAACCTTTTGGGCTCTGTGGGCTCGGTGCTTTCCATTCTTGTGATACCTATTTGCGGTAAATATATGACCAACAGAACTATTTACAGGTTTTCTCTTTCAATGGCCATTTTAGGTTATGTGGTAATGGCTATGGTTGGCTACACTAACGGAAATGTTATGGCACTGGGAATTTGCTACCTTGTAGCTTCAATAGGTATAGGCAGCATGTTTGTTAATCAAACGGTTATGCTTGCCGACATTGTTGACTACGGTGAGTATAAACTTGGCTCAAGGAATCAGAGTTTGACCTTTTCAATGAAGGGCTTTCTTCAAAAAATGGCATATACACTGCAGTCTATTATTATGTATGCCGCATTCTCAATTACCGGTTACAACGGAGCCAGTGCAGTTCAAAGTCGGAGCGCAAATTCATCCATAACATTTATGATGTTTATAGTTCCTCCCGTAATGATGGCAATTTCATATATAATTTTCTCTAAAAAATACAAAATTTACGGAGACTTTAAGAGAGAAATCCTTGATACGGTTTCTCAAAAGAAGGAGATGATTTCACAGTGAAGACAAAGGAACTTATTTTTAAAACCTTTATAGAGATTTTGAAAGAAAAACCCTTTGACAAAATAACGGTGAAGGACATTGTTGACAAGTGCCAAATTAACAGGAATACTTTTTATTACCATTACAGTGACATTTATGAGCTTCTTGAAGAAATTTTCAGTATGGAGTTTTCCGAGATGGCATCAAAACATTCCAACGGCTTTCGTTGGCTTGTTGGTGTATCTCAAATGCTTGAAACCGCATACAGAAACAAGAAGATTATCAATAACATCTGCGCTTCTCGAAGTTATGAGTACCTTGAAACCTATATGTTTAAGTACAGCAAGATAATTCTTTCTGATTTTTTTCATGATATTGCAGAAAAAAAAGATATAGATGAAGAAGTAATTGAGTTTATGGTTTCCTTTTACCAGTATGCAATCAGCGGAGTGCTTTCCGAGTGGTTCAGAACAGGAATGCCTGAAACTCCGGACCATGTAAAGAGAATGATTCTTATTATGCTTGAGGGAGTGGCACCCTCAATGGAATTTTCAAAGGAAAGATTTGAAAATGACGACACTGTTTGAAGATGAACATGTATTGGTCTGTCTTAAGCCCTCGGGGATTATGAGCCAGAAGGGGGAAAAGGATGGGAAAGCCGTTCAAGATTTTTATGATTTTCCCCTTTTTACGGTACACCGTTTAGATAGGGAAACGGCGGGAATTATGGTTTATGCCAAAACCTCCGAGGCGGCGGCAGGACTTTCTCAGCAAATTCAAAATTCTCAATTTGAAAAGAGATATTTTGCGGTTTTGCAGGGAATTCCCCAAGAAAAAACAGCAGTTTTAGAGGATTTACTTTTCAGAGACCGACAAAGGAATAAAAGTTTTGTGGTTGAAAGGCAAAGAAGGGGAGTAAAAAGGGCAAAACTACAGTATGAAGTTGTTGAAACGGTTAAGGATAAAACCCTTGTGGACATTCAACTTTTCACGGGGAGAACTCATCAAATCAGAGTACAGTTTGCCTCAAGAAACCTGCCTCTTGTAGGTGACGGGAAATATGGAGGTGGAAAGGGAGAACTTGCCCTTTTTGAATATACCCTTTCATTCAACCACCCCGTTTCAAAAGAGAAACTGATATTTAGTCAGAAACCCGACAAAGAAACCTACCCTTGGAATCTTTTTGGAAAGGAAGAGTAATATGATTTATTATTTTTCGGGAACAGGTAATTCAAGATATGCCGCAGAAAAACTTGCGGTCATAACAAACGACAAGTGTGTCAACATTGCGGACATTTTCAGTGGAAAAGTGGAAAAGGTTGAGGGAAAAACCGATATTACCGGCTTTGTTTTTCCGGTTTACTATAATGGAATTCCCGAGATAGTTAAAAGATTTGCCTCCCACCCGGAAATTAAGTCCCATTTAGGTGAATACATTTACTGCGTTATGACTTGTGGTGCAAGTTCAGCCGGAGCGGAGGAAATGCTGGCGAAAACTCTTGACAGAAAGATTAACTTGAGCGTTACCCTTAAAATGCCCGACAGCTATATGATTCTCTTTAAGGCAGACGAGCCACAAAAGGCAAGGGAAAAAATAATTGCGGCAGATGAAAAACTTGAAAATGTTGCCAAGGCAATTAAACTAAAAAGTGAATTTTCTCAATTAAACTACAAAAGAAAGATTGCCACCGCTTTACTTTACCCCTTCTACGGACTTTTTAGAATTACAAGGTTCTTTAAAGTTTCTTCCCAATGCAATTCCTGCGGATTATGTGAAAGAATATGCCCGGAGAAGATTATTTCCATACAGGGAAATAAACCGGTTTGGACAGAGAAAAAATGCCAACACTGTATGGCCTGTCTCAACAGATGCCCACAAAAGGCAATTGAATTCGGCCCTCTTTCCAAAAAGAACGGAAGATATAATATAGTGGATGCACTGAAAGCATCGGAGGAAGAAAAATGATAGTAAAAAACTTCTTTGGAACAACAAAAAACGGTGAAAAGGTGGATGTTTTCACCCTTAAAAACACCTCCGGAACTGCGGTGGATATTTTAAGTTACGGCGCCACAATTAACAGTATTTACACGGCGGACAAAAACGGAGAATTTGCCGATATTCTTGTGGGTTTTGATAAACTTGAAGGTCACGAAGAACATTCGGACTACCAGGGAATGACCGTGGGCAGATATGCAAACAGAATTGCAAACGGTACATTTGAGATAGACGGCATAAAATATGAGGTTGAAAAGAACGAAAAGGGAAAAACCTGCCTTCACGGAGGAGGAGAACTTTCCCACGCAATTTGGAAAGCGATTATTACAGATGACACTGCCCTTGAAATGAACTACACAAGCCCCGACGGTGCAAAGGGTTTTCCCGGCAAGGTTGATTTCAAAGTTACTTTCACCCTTTTTGAAGATAATTCCCTTAAAGTTGAGTATAGTGCGGTGAGCGACAAGAAAACCGTACTCAATATGACAAACCATGCCTACTTTAACCTTGCGGGCAAGGGGGACATTCTTGACCACGAACTTATGATAAACGCCGATGCCTATACACCTACGGACGAAGACTCAATTCCTACCGGAGAAATCAGAAGTGTTGAGGGTACGGCTTTTGATTTCAGAGAATTTAAGAGAATAGGCAAGGAAATCTATAATGACGACCCCCAACTTACACAGTGCAGAGGCTATGACCATAATTTCTGCTTAAGAGAGGGAGCATTCCCCGCTGCGGTTGCTTTTGACCCGGAAAGCGGAAGAAAACTGGAAGTGTTCACTGACCTTCCCGGCATTCAACTTTACTGCGGAAACTTCCTTGACGGTACAAACACAGGCAAAAAAGGAGAGCCCATTATTAAACACGCCGGCTTCTGTCTTGAAACTCAGTATTTTCCCAATACACCCAATATGCCGGAATTTGAGCAGTGCACTTTTGATGCGGGAGAAGAATTTTCTTCAACCACGGTTTTCAGATTCTCGGTTAATGAGTAAAGGACATTCTTTTTTCTAAATTAACAAACTATTACACAGAAATTCATATTTTTTACACATTTTAGTGTATAATTAAAGTGATAAAAGACAAATGGAGGAAAGTATCATGGCAGAAAAAATTCTCGTTGTAGATGACGATTCCAATATTGCGGAACTTCTTCGAAGATACCTTGAAAAAGAAGGATACGAAGTTCATATCGCTTATGACGGCGGAGAAGCGATACAAAAATATAAAGAGATTGACCCTGCACTCATGCTTCTTGACATAATGCTTCCCGTTCTTGACGGTTGGCAGGTTTGTAGAGAGGTAAGAAAGTTCAGCGAAAAACCTATTATTATGCTCACTGCGAAGGGAGAAACCTTTGACAAGGTGTTGGGTTTTGAACTTGGCGCAGACGACTATGTTGTAAAACCCTTTGATGCAAAGGAAGTTGTTGCAAGAGTGAGAGCGGTTTTACGCAGAAGCGGTGGTGGCGAAAAGCACGATATCAAGGAAGTGAAGTTCGATAAACTCACCATTAACCTTACAAACTATGAGCTTGTTGTTGATGGTGAAAGAATTGATACACCGCCAAAAGAACTTGAACTTATTTATCACTTAGCAAGTAACCCTAACAGAGTTTACACAAGAGACCAGCTTCTCGATGAAGTTTGGGGCTTTGACTACTACGGAGACTCCAGAACCGTTGATGTTCATGTTAAGCGCCTTCGTGCAAAGCTTGAGGGAGTCAGTGACAAATGGGAGCTTAAAACTGTTTGGTCCGTTGGCTACAAGTTCGCAACTAACGATTAATTCGCAGCGGGGCAGAAATCCTGTTCCCGATTTTTAAGGAGGCGAGAAATTGAAAATTACAAGAGAAGGTTCAGGCCTTTTCAGAAAATATTTTGTTTTGACAGCTTCAATTATTCTTGCCAGTTTTGCCTTTTTAGGAATTTCCCTTTCCCTTCTGGTTTCAGGTCTTTGGATGAATGAAAAGTTGGACGCTCTTGAGGAAAACACTTTCAGAGTAACGGAGTCCACTAAACTTGTGCTTCAGTCAAAATATTTTAATACCAACACACAGGTAATAATGGTTTGCAGTAACCTTTACCAGTTTTCCGAAGCTGCTGATGCGGATATGTTCGTTATAAACGAAGAGGGAGAAGTAGTTTACTGTAAAGAGATAGTAGCTCAAGGTTCAAGTTGGATTGTTGATGGCAAGTGCCTCATTCATCACCCCTATAAAATCAGAGGCGAGATTTTAGAAACAATCAGAGAGAATAATATATATAGAGGGCAGGGCAACTTAGACGGAATTCTTCCTAACCCCCATTTTGTCGTGGCTTGTCCAATTTTTGTCGGTGGCAAATTTGTCGGTGCCGTTGTGGCGACACAGCAGGTTATGGGGGGCCTGTTACCCTACTTAATTTCAATGCTAAGACTGTTTGCGGTGGGGGTAATTATTACTTTCCTTTTTGCTTTCATTTTGGTTTATTTAATTTCATACTCACTTACGAAACCCCTTCGTCAAATGTCCTCGGCGGCAAGGCAATATGCTGCGGGTGATTTCTCGGCGAGAATTACAGTAAAAAGGCGACACCTCTATTTTGATGGAAAAACAGAGGTTGATGAACTTGCAGAGTCCTTTAACTCAATGGCAAGCGCTCTTTCGAGAGCGGAAATGTCAAGAAGAAATTTTGTTTCAAATGTTTCTCACGAACTGAAGACTCCAATGACCATCATTAGCGGGTTTATAGACGGAATTCTTGACGGAACCATAGAAAAAGCGGAGTACGAGAGATGTTTGACCGTTATTTCCGACGAAGTTAAACGCCTTTCCCGACTTGTTACGGGAATGCTGAATATCAGCAAGATAGAAGAAGGCGAAATTGACCTTAACAGAGTATACTTTGATATGGGAGATGTGATATTTAGAACTCTGTTAAACTTTGAAAAGGTCATTTCCGACAAAAGCATTGACATTATCGGTCTTGAGGAACTTGCAAAAGAAAAGGTTTATGCCGATGAGGATATGATAAATCAAGTTGTATATAACCTGATCGACAATGCAGTTAAGTTTACTCCTCTCGGCGGATACATCCATATTTTCTTTACAGCAGACAGTGAAAAGGTGACTGTTAAAGTTCGCAATAGCGGTAAAGGTATAGAAGATCAAGAGAAAGAAAAAATCTTTGAAAGATTTTATAAAGTTGACAAATCAAGAAGCTTTGATGTTAAAAGTGCAGGAATGGGACTGCATATATGCAAGACATTAGTTGAACTTCACGGCGGAAAAATAGATGTTGAGGATAAACAGGGAGAATACACCGAGTTTTTCTTCACACTACCAAAAGAATAAAAGTTATTTACCCTTTGTTCAAGAAATATTTATATATGTACAGTATATTATTCATAGAAAACTTTAAGAGGAGGAGAACCCTTGTTTGACGAAATTAACAAAAACGATAATTTAATTGATGACACTGCCGAAAACAGTGAGGAAATCAATCCCGTTCCACCGGAACAGGAAACTCCGATTGAGCCTACTTTTGAAGAAGTTGAGCAAGAGGAGTTTGCACAGGCGACAGCGGAAGAAATGTCCGATTTTGAAGGGGAACAAATCGAAATGGAAATAGAGGAAGAGTCCGGAGAAACACCTGTTTGTGCTGATGAGCCGATTCAAACCGAAGCAGAGTCTGTGAATCCCTATTCTTCACAATACAGGCAAAGTTATGCTCCCCCACAGCCCCCCGCTTATCAGCCCTACACTCCGGTAACTCCTGAAAGGGAAAAGAAAAGCGGCACAAAGGTGTTTTTAGCTATAATTGCCATAATTCTTGTGTTTGCCATGGGTGTTGGAATGGGTTCGGTTTTCAATAGGAACGGTAACAGGGAATTTGTTGATGAAGAGCAGACTACTCGAGACAGTGCTGAGCTTACAATAAACGAAGATCCGAAAAATACCGGTGGTAGAAGAAACAGGGACGCTCTTTCGGCGGCAGAGATTGCTGAACTTGTGAGAGACAGTAATGTGGGTGTTGTGGTTTATTCCGGAAACTCCACCTCCGCCAGCGGAGAGGGCTCGGGTATTGTTATGGGTCTTGACACATCAAACACCTACACCTATATTATTACCTGTGCTCATGTTATAAATATGGCAGGCATCAAAGTAAACATTCAGACTGCAGACGGAGAAAACTTCGATGCCGAAATCGTTGGAGTGGATACAAGAACGGATATCGGAGTGATAAAGGTTAAAACTACCAAACTTAAAGCGGCAGAGTTTGGTGATTCTGAAAAACTTACTATCGGCTCCCCTGTTTATGCGGTGGGGAACCCCGGTGGTACAGAATTCTTCGGTTCCTTTACGGGTGGTTATGTTTCAGCTATCAACAGACCTGTCAGCAGTGAAATCGGCTACACAATGAAGTGTATTCAGCACGATGCTTCCATTAATCCGGGCAATTCCGGCGGTATGCTGGTGAATGAGTACGGACAGGTAGTGGGTATCAATTCGCAAAAAATTGCGGGTGCAAACTACGAGGGCATGGGCTTTGCAATTCCTATTTCCTCCGCAAAGGAAGTAATTGAGGCTCTTATCAGTTACGGCTATGTCCCCAACAGACCGAAACTGGGTATTACATATTACCCCGTCAGCGCAAGCCAGCAGTATAATATGATTGCTCGAATCAAGGGACTTCCCGCAGGCACACTCATTATTAACGAGATTTCCTCCGATTCGGGACTTGCAAAAACCCAAGCAAGAAAATATGATATGATTATCGGAGTAAACGGCAAGGATTTAACTACAGCAGATGTACTTCTTGAACTTATTGACAAAGGTAAGGTGGGAGATAAACTTACCTTAAAACTTTGCAGAGTAAGCAGCAACTACTCTGTTGAGGAGTTTGAGATTGAAACGGTGCTGGTTGAAGACAAGGGCACGATTGAAACCACAACAACGGAAAGTTATATTGATCCTTTTGAATATTTCTTCGGAAGATAAAACAAAGCAAAAAGCCGAGCATCGCTCGGCTTTAAATATTTCCTCTATAATTCTTTATTAGAAATAAGACCTTCATCATTTATTTCAATTCCCTGTCCGGGAGACCAAGATATAATGTCGTTGTAAAGGCTTCTTCTCTCTTCTTGAGACTCTAAATAATGAGTTTCGCTGTGTGCTTGTTTTCCGGGAATGAAATATGGTTCAATTCTTTCAGGTGTTACCTTCAGTTTCAAAATGCCGGTATATACATTTCTTGTGTTAAACCAAAAGTTTCCCAGTGAATAGGCAATGAGAGAATTATTATAAAACTCCATTCCCTGTAGAATGTGAGGGTGACAGCCCACAACTGTATCGGCACCGGCATCAATCCATTTTCTGGCATTTTGCTTTTGTGCATTGGTTAGGGTGGTGGTGTTTTCATAGCCCCAATGGGGAAAAACAATGACATAGTCACAGGTTTTTTTTGCCTCTCTGACTGCCTGTGCCATTCCCTCCCCGTTATCGTAGGAGCCCATTATTCCTTCGCTATCCTCCTCTGCCACCTTTGTTTTTATGGGATATTCAACCCCTGAACAGGCAAGGTAACCCACCTTGTAGCCGTTAATTAAGAAAGTTATCGGTGTACTTGCTTCCTTTATATTCATTCCCGCACCCACAAAGGGGATATTTTCATCATTCAGCGTAGAAATTGTATCCACAAAACTCTCATAACCGTAGTCATAGGCGTGATTATTTGCCAAAGATACAAGATCAACACCCAGTTTTGTTAAATACTGCACATTTTCCGGCTCTGAACGGAAGGTGTATTTTTTACCCTTCAGGGGACTTCCCCTGTCTGAATAAGGAAACTCATTGTTCAGCATCATAATGTCCATACCTCTCATTTCCTCTTGAAAGGTTTGACCGATGCAGTCCATAACGGAGTTCGGCATTTTCCTTGCATGAGTCATCACATATCCGTTGTGAGTAAAGTTAATGTCACCCCCGAAGCCAAGGGTAAAATAATCAAGACCATTATTTCCCTTGTCAATACTTGAACCGCCGCAATACTTGTCTACGAAAGCATTTAAGGTGTAACCCGTAATCTCGTGCCACTTTTCCTCTTCCAAAGTACCGTCTTCGGTTTCCTGTTCCAAGTGAAGCAAAATCTCTTCATCAACGGAAGTAAGGTCTTCGGGAGATATTTCCGTTTTAGCAATAACAGATAAACGGCTACTTAACCTTACCTTATCTGCCGAGGGCTTTTGTGTGGTGGTTTCAATACCGTTTGAGTTTTTGTAAGTTTCCTCTAAAAGGGGAGTTTGGTTTCGGTATTTATGAACCATAACCCCCGAAATAGTTGCGATTGCAATGAGTAATGCAACAATACAAATAAAAGTGCTCTTTAATTTCAATTTCTACTCCCCTATTACTCCTCAAGTGCAGACAAGGCTTTCGCAATCAGTTCCAAGTCTTCTTTATTGTAAAAATCAATTACAAGAGAGCCGCAGTCGTCGCTTCCCTTTGTCACAACTTTGGCCTTGCGACCTAATGAGTTTGACAATGCCAGCTCAACTTCATCAAAAAAACTGTTTCTCTTTTGCTTTACATTTTCTGCTTTTTTCTTTTCTTTACCTAAGTTTTTAACCAACTTTTCCGTTTCTCTTACGGAAAGACCTTTTTCTATTATAATTTCCGTTGCCGCAAGGATAAGCGCATCGTTTTCCATTCCCGCCAATGCCTTTGCATGACCGGCTGTAAGTTTACCCTGTCTAACAAAATCTATTGCTTTTTCCGGCAATTTGAGAATTCTCAATGCGTTTGTAACCGCAGTTCTTGATTTACCTACCTTTTTTGCCACATCCTCTTGTGTTAGACCGTAGGTATTTATTAAATCTTTAAAGCCGTATGCTTCTTCAACGGGGTTGAGGTTTTCTCTTTGTAAATTTTCAATTAAAGAGATAACAGATGCCTCTTCGTCGGAAAGGGCTTTGATTATTACGGGAATTTCAGATAACCCCACCGCTCTTGCGGCTCTCCAGCGTCTTTCACCCGCCACTAACTGATATCCGCCACTGATTAAAGGCCTTACTAACAAGGGCTGAAGAATACCGTGTTCTTCAATTGAAGCGGCAAGTTCGGAAATTTTTTCTTCGTCAAATTGCTTTCTTGCCTGCTGCTTATTCGGTTCGATGTCGGAAAGTTTTAATGTTACTACACTGGTGTTTTCTGCACTTTCTGTTGCGTTATCCAATAAAAGGGAATCAAATCCCCTGCCCAATCCGCTTTTTTTTGCTGCCATAGTAATTCTCCTTATCCTTATCTGTTTGCTTCTAAAAACTCATCTGCAAGTGCATCATATGCCTTTGTACCCTTTGATGATTTGTCATAGTACATAATGGGCTCTCCGTAGGAGGGAGCCTCGGAAAGGCGCACATTTCTCGGAATAAAAGTGGAATACACTTTTTTAGGAAAGCATTTTTTGATTTCATCCACAACCTGCTGTGTTAAATTGAGTCTGCCGTCATACATTGTAAGAAGTACGCCTTCAATGTCTATGTAGGGATTATACAGCCTTTTTACATTTCTTACCGTTGAAATTAACTGTGAAAGCCCCTCAAGGGCGTAAAATTCGCACTGAATGGGAACTATCAAGGTATCTGCGGCACAAAGGCCGTTAAGGGTAATAAGTCCCAATGACGGGGGACAGTCCAGTAAAATAAAATCAAAATCTTCTTTAACAAGGGCTAAAGCGCTTTTTAATCTGCTTTCTCTCTTGTCAAGGTTTGCAAGCTCTATCTCCGCACCGGCAAGGTTCATACCGCTGGGAATAACAGAAACACCTTCAAAGGAGGTTCTTATAATAGTTTCTTTTGCACTGCAGCGACCTATAAGCAGGTCGTAGGAGGTGCGAGTCAATGTTTTTTTGATTATACCGTATCCGCTGGTGGTGTTTCCCTGGGGGTCAATATCCACAAGCAGTATCTTTTTACCCTTACTGCCCAGTGCGGCGGCAAGATTAACGGCGGTTGTGGTTTTACCTACGCCGCCTTTTTGGTTTACAACTGCAATTGTTTTTGCCAAAAGCTATCTCTCCAGTCAAAAAAGAATCAATTTCGTATAGTATAACATAAGAATATGCAAAATAAAAGCAAAAAAGCAAAAAAATGAAACATCACTATGAAAAATGATGTTTCACATGGAACATTTTCTGTTTTATAGTGGTTTTTTCGAAATTTGAGCGGAAACTCTGGGATATTTCTTTGGCGTAGGCCTGATTTTTTCAATTACAAGTAGATTTCTCTCAATTCTATCGCTGAAAGCAATAGTTTTGATTTCAGTTAGTTTTCCGCCTAAAATTGAAATTGCCTGTTTTGAAATGTCAATTTCTTCCTGTGCCTTTGAGCCCTTCATAGCGATAAACTTACCTTCAAGTTTAACGAAAGGTAAACAGTATTCACAAAGCACATTTAGAGAGGCAACCGCCCTTGAAACCACATAGTCATATCTTTCCCTGTGATTTTCATCTTGAGCAAGGTCTTCTGCTCTGGTGTGTATTATATTTGCTTTTAACCCTAAACTTTCAATACTTTCTGAAACAAAGTCAAGTTTTTTTGCGGTGGAGTCAATTAAAGTCAAGTCCATAGAAGGCTTCGCGATAAGTAAAGGTATTCCGGGAAAGCCTCCTCCGGTACCTACATCTAAAACCCTTGTACCTTTTTTAATTTGGGCAACGGTTAAAACACTTAAACTGTCTGCAAAGTGTTTTATTGCAACAGAATCTTCATCAAGAATTGCGGTTAAATTCATTTGTTTGTTCTTTTCTGTGAGCATATAGGCAAAGGAGTCTAATTTCTTAATATCAGCGTCACCGACTTTAATATCCAAAATACTTAAATTTTCAACTAAAAGGGGAGCATTAAAGTTCATCTTTACGCATCCTTTCAAGGTAAATAATTAAAACAGTAATGTCCGCAGGGGACACTCCGGATACTCTTGACGCCTGTCCCAGGGTTTCCGGGCGAATTTTTGCAAGTTTTTCCATAGACTCAAGTCGAAGTCCCGTTATTTTGGAATAGTCTATATCATCGGGAATTTTTTGCACTTCAAGTCTTTTTATTTCGTCTATTTGAATCTGCTGTTTTTTTATGTAGCCCTCGTATTTAATGTCAATTTCAACCTGTTCAAAGATTTCCAAAGGAAGTTCGGGTCTATCCGGGTCAAAGGGAGCAAGTTCAGCATAACCAATGCCGGGTCTTTTCATAAGTTCAACCATCTTTACGCCCTTTTCCATGGGAGATGTTCCACGTGAAACAAGCATATCATCTATTTCATCAGTTTTCTTAATGGAAAGATTTTCAACCCTTTTTCTTTCTTTTTTTATTAAATCAAGTTTTTCTAAGAATTTATCATATCTTTCTTGAGAAATAAGCCCCACATCATAACCGAATTTTGTCAGCCGTATGTCCGCATTGTCCTGTCTTAAAATAAGTCGGTATTCGGAGCGACTGGTCATCATTCTGTAAGGATCGGAACAGCCCTTCGTTACAAGGTCATCAATTAAAGTACCGATATAGGAGGTTGTTCTGTCAAGAATCAGAGGTTCTTTTCCTTGAATTTTCAGTGCTGCATTTACTCCCGCCACAAGGCCTTGAGCGGCGGCCTCTTCGTAACCGCTGGAACCGTTAAATTGTCCCGCACCATAAAGGCCTTCAAAGTCTTTAAACTCCAAAGTTTGCCTTAAAGAAAGGGGATCAACACAGTCATATTCTATGGCATAGGCAGGTCTTAAGAACTCCGCCTTTTCAAGCCCCGGAACACTATGCACTACTTTTAACTGAATTTCTTCCGGCAAGGAGGAGGAAAGACCTTGCAGGTACATTTCCTGTGTATCCAAACCGCAGGGCTCAACAAAAACCTGGTGGCGTTCTTTCTCCGCAAAGCGAACAATTTTGTCCTCAATGCTGGGACAATATCTCGGACCCACGCCGTCGATTTTACCGGAATATAGAGGAGAACGATGTAAATTTTCAAGAATTATTTTTTTTGTTTCGTCTCCTGTGTAGGTAATATAACAGGGCCTTTTATTTTTCACCTTGTACTTTTCTGAAAAAGAAAAATTGATTATATTGTCATCACCGTGTTGTGGCTCTAAATTCTCAATATCAACGCTTCGAATGTTAACTCGAGGGGGAGTTCCCGTTTTAAATCTTCTCATAGGAAGCCCTAATTCCTTAAGTTTTACCGCAAGCTCCGTTGCAGGGAACATTCCGTCGGGGCCGGAGTCATAGGAAATATCTCCGATATAAACTTTGCCCGCTAAAAATGTGCCTGTTGCAAGAATAACCGCCTTCGTTCTATGTACTGCTTCAAGGCGGGTGGTAACCTCCCATTCTCCATCAATGGGCTTTATATCAACAATTTCCCCTTGTTTTAGTAAAAGATTTTTCTGCTTTTCAAGGGCAAGCTTCATATAGTCACAGTATTTGCGCCTGTCAATTTGTGCCCGAAGGGAATGTACAGCAGGGCCTTTTCCCAAATTGAGCATACGGATTTGAATTGATGTTCGGTCCGCTGCCTTTGCCATTTCACCCCCAAGAGCATCTATTTCTCTGACGAGATGCCCTTTGGAGGTACCTCCTATGGAAGGGTTACAGGGTAAATCTCCCACCCAGTCCAAGTTAATGGTAAACACTGCGGTTTTACACCCAAGACGAGCGCAGGCAAGCCCCGCCTCAATTCCGGCATGACCTGCTCCGATTACCACAACATCAAATTTTTCTCCCTCATATCTCATAGGTATATTCACAAACCTCTTTAATCTTATCTCTCAAAGCCAGGAAATCTTCAAGTGCGGCGGGCTTATTGTTGGGGTTTCTCAACAGCGCCGCAGGGTGAAAGGTTGCCATGAAGAAAATACCGCCCTTTTCAAAAAATTTACCGTGCTCTTTAGTAACAAGAAAGTCCTTTGAAATAAGGCGCTTTGCACTTACTCTGCCCAAGCAAACGATAATTTTCGGCCTTATTATTCTTGTCTGCTCACGAAGCCAGTCAATACAGCAATCCATCTCCTCTTCGGAAGGGTCTCTGTTTTCAGGAGGACGGCATTTTACTATATTAGCAATATAAATGTTTTTATTTCTGTCTAAATCTATGTGTTTAAGGTATTTGTCAAGAAGTTGACCGCCACGACCAACAAAGGGTTCGCCCTGCATATCCTCGTTAAAGCCGGGGCCTTCTCCAACAAAAAGCACCTCTGTGTTGGGATTACCCACACCAAAAACCAAATTTGTGCGTGTTTTGGCAAGTTCGCACTTTTGACAATTCAGACAGTCCTTTTTAAGTTCTTCCAAAGTATTATACATTTTCGGCTTCCTTTCTGAAAATTTTCTCTGAGGCAAGGGCATCTTTTTGAATTTGTTCCTTTAAGTCCTCAACACAGTCAAATTTTAGTTCCTCACGAAGATACTTTATAAGTTTTACCTGAATTGTTTCGCCATAAAGGTCTCCGTCAAAGCCCAAAATACAGGTTTCGCTTCTAAAATCCTCATTCTCAAAGGAGGGACGAAAGCCGATATTTGAAACACTGGGATATTCCACACCTTCCACAAGGGTTACACCGGCATAAACTCCTGCTTTGGGTTTTATAAAGTTCTTGTCAAAATATTGGTTGATTGTGGGGGAACCCAAAAGGCGCCCCCTTCTGTAACCGCTTTTTACCAATGCCTTGAAAGTGAAAGGGAAACCCAACATGGCATTTGCTTTTTCAATGTTTCCGTGTGCAATTTCGTTTCTTATTCTTGTGGAGCTGATGGGGTAACCTTCAAACTCTTCAAGGGGAGCCACCGAAAGAGAAACATTATTTTTGTCGCACAATTCTTTCAGCACCTCAACCGTACCCGCACCGTTTTTGCCGAAGTGGTAATTTGCACCACAGCAAAGAACTTTTGCATTTAATTTTTCAATTAAAATTTTATGAAAAAATTCTTCCGGAGAAAACTGGTATATTTCCTTAAAAGAAATATATTTAGGAGTTATCCCTATATTTCCCAACATTTCTTCTCTGATTTCATTTTGTAAAATTTCATTTGGAGCATTTCCCGTTAAAATCGAAAGCGGGTGGGAATCAAACAGCAACACAACAGGGATGAGCCCACGCTCTTTTTCTTTGAGAGCGCAGGCGATAACCTTACTATGACCTTTGTGTAGTCCGTCAAAACTGCCGAGAGCCACGACGGTTGCGTTGCTTTTGTTCATATTACTTCTTCTTAAACTGCTGCTTCAAACGAAGTTCCTTTGAAAGTATTCTCTTGCGAAGGCGAAGGGAATGGGGAGTAACCTCAAGAAGCTCGTCATCCTTTATAAATTCCATACATTGTTCAAGGGAAAGGGTGGTGGGGGGTACCAGTCTCAACGCCTCATCGGAGCCGGCAGCCCTTGTGTTTGTTAAGTGTTTAAGTTTACACACATTACAGGTAACATCCTCATTTTTTGAACATTCACCGATAATCATACCCTCATAAACTTCAACACCCGGTCCTATAAACAGTCGCCCCCTGTCTTGAGCACTAAAAAGACCGTAGGCAGAACTGACACCGGTTTCGTGAACTACTATTGAGCCCCGTTCCCTTGTCTGAATGTCGCCCTTATAGGGTTTGTAACCGTCAAAAAGTTGGTTCATAATACCGTTGCCGTTGGTGTCAGTTAAAAACTCGGAACGGTAGCCGATTAAACCCCTTGAGGGAATTTTAAACTCTAGGTGGGTTGAACCTCCTTCACGGGTGCCCATGTTTTCGAGTTCTCCTTTTCTTCTGCCCAGCTTTTCAATAACTGTACCCACATATTGTTCGGGAACTTCGATGATAAGTAGTTCAATGGGCTCATAAGTTTCACCGTTAATCTCCTTAAAAATTACCATTGGACGGGAAACTTGAAATTCATAACCTTGACGGCGCATAGTTTCGATTAAAATGGAAAGGTGCAGTTCCCCTCTGCCACTGACTTTAAAGGTGTCGGTGGTATCCGTTTCTTCAACTCTCATACTCACATTCGTTTCAACCTCCTTGAAAAGTCGGTCACGAATGTTGCGGGAGGTGACGAATTTACCCTCTTTACCCGCAAAGGGACTGTTATTTACTATGAAATTCATTGAAATTGTGGGTTCGTCAATTTTTATAAAGGGTAACGGTTTAATATGTTCAGGGTGACAAAGAGTTTCACCGATGTTAATACCCTCTATTCCGCTGACACAGATAATATCCCCTGCCTGTGCCGATTCACACTCAACTCTTTTAAGCCCCTCAAACTGATAAAGGTAAGAAACCTTTACATTTTGGGTGGTGCCGTCTGCTTTACATAAAACCAAGTGGTCGTTTCGTTTAATTACGCCCCGTTCCACCCTACCCACACCTATACGGCCTATATAATCGTCGTAGTCAAGGGAGGAGAAAAGACATTGAAGGGGACCGTCAATATCCCCTTCCGGAGTGTCGATATTTTCAAGAATTGCATCAAGAAGAGCAGTCATATCTCCGGTACGCACATCGGGGCTCAATGAGGAATATCCCTCTTTGGCGCTGGCATAAACCACAGGGAATTCAAGTTGGTCTTCCTGTGCCCCCAGGTCAATGAAAAGATCAAGCACTTCATCAACCACTTCATAGGGGCGAGCGTTGGGACGGTCAATTTTGTTAATAACAACAAGCACTTTTTTCTTAAGATCCAATGCTTTTTTGAGAACAAATCTGGTTTGGGGCATACAGCCCTCAAAGGCATCTACCAAAAGTAAAACGCCGTCAACCATCATAAGAATTCTTTCCACTTCACCACCGAAATCCGCATGGCCGGGGGTGTCAACAATGTTTATTTTAACGCCCTTGTAGTGAATTGAAGTGTTTTTTGAAAGAATGGTTATGCCTCTTTCTCTTTCGAGGTCATTGGAGTCCATAACCCTGTCTGCAACCTGTTCATTTTCTCTAAAAGTGCCGCTTTGTTTCAGCATTTCGTCAACCATGGTGGTTTTACCATGGTCAACATGGGCTATAATTGCTATATTTCTTAAATTTTGATTTGAAGCCAATGGGTGTCACCTTTTTTCTAAAACTTATAAAGATTATTCATTGATAACGAAGCCCTCTGCCTCTCTTTTTGCCTTAAGATCTTTAAGCATTTTTTCCTTTGTTTCACCGGAAAGGTTATAGAAAAACATTGGAATCGAGCATAAAAGCATACTGATTCCCGGTACGAGGGAAACCAAAGAGAACATTGCAAACCTTTGATTTGCTGCGATATCCAAGGCAGATTTAATTGCTTCGGAAGAGAGCATTTGAGAGGGATCCATATCTATTGCCATATACATCAAAATTATTCCGCAGGTGGCGAAGGCATTACCCATTTTGTTTACAAAACCTTGACAGGCGGAGCCTAAACCGTTTTCACGGTGTCCCGTGGTAAGTTCCATATAGTCAAGACTGTCACATATCATGGCATAGGTAATAACATTTATTACACCAAGGGGAATACATTGAATAAGTATAAACGGAGTGCATATATAAAGATTATTGGTTTTCCAGCCGATAAAGGTTGTGAAGAGACTTGCAACGAAACCTAAAAGGCAGGTAACAATAACAATTTTCTTATAATCATATTTTTTCATAAGGTATGGCATAAACAGAGTTGTGCCGAACATACCCACCACAGCGCAAACTTGGAAGATGGTTTTAACCATACTTACACTGCTTTCAATATGAGCGGTTCTTTCCGCAAGGGACATAGCATCCGTAAGCTCGGGGCCTATGTAAAAAGCATATCTTGCCACATGAACCGCAGCGGCCTGTACCATATATCTGCCACTTGAAAGAATGCCCATTAAAACCACCAACATTAGGGGTTTACAGTGGAAAACTCTTGAAAGACTTCCCGGCTCACCGGGAACCTTCTTTTTATCGGGAAGAACAACTCTTTCTTTTATGTGAAAATAGGAGTTAACATAAAGAGTGCCGCCGATAATGACAACAACAATGGCGATTATAAAATACTTTGACTTGTTAAACGAAATGGGGTTTGTGTCCTCACTTATAAACTTTGCAAGAATCGGGGGAATGATGAGAAACAAGATCTCGGGGAAAGCGGAGCCGATACTGTTTATAATCTTAGTGAAGGAAATAATGGAACTTCTTTCCTTTGCGTTGGGGGTTAAAACATTGGGAAGACTCCAGAAGGGCACATCGGCCACAGTGTATGCCATACCCCAGGAAATATAAACCACCGCAGAGAAAATCATAAGGGGGGTCATTTCCAAATTGGGACTGAGGTACATAAGAAGGGTAAGAATTGCAATGGGAATACTTACATAGAGGATATAGGGTTTCATTTTGCCTCTTTTTGTGGTAACTCGGTCAACAATCATACCCATCATAGGGTCATTGATGGCATCCCATACTCTTGCTCCCACCATAAGAAGCAAAACAAACATTAAAGGTAGTTGGAGAACATTTACATAGTAGTCACTGATGTAACTTGACATCATAGCGTAAATCATACCTTGACCGCCCGCACCCAAGGCATACATCCAAAGTTCTTTTTTGCTTAAATATCTTTTATCTTCCATAGTAGCACCCTTTCAGTTTACTCCAAATGACGGAGCTGCTAAAGTAACAGCTCCGTCGGAAAAATAAGATTAGATCATTCGCCCTTCATTTCAAGGAGCTCGACAGTGCCGTCGAATGCGGCTTGGCTAACCTTGATAGAGTCTGTGATAGCGGCAACTATATCGTCCTCTGTGGCACCAAGTTCTTCACTGTATTTCTTGTCAATGAAGAGGTTAAGATCCATAATGTCGGCAAGTCCGTCAACATCAATACCGCTTTCAATGCCCTTTTCGGCATATTCCTTTTTAACTTTGCCAAGTCCCATACGCATCATCCACGGGGGAACGGAAACAATCTTACGATTTTCACCCATACCTCGAGCGGCGTAAACAATTGGAAGGAATTCTTTCCAAGTCTGGTTGTACATGGAAATCGGCCATGCTTTAGCACCCTTTGACTTTTCAGCGGCACCAACAATAACCTCACCAACCTGACGAACGGTGAGCATTGCGGTTCCTCCGGCGGGGTACATTGTGAATGGCCACTTGTCCATCATTTTGATTTGTTCAATAAGAATTACCCAAACAGGCTTTCTGCCCGGCTGTGTGCCAAAGATATAGGGAAGTTCAAGAACGGAAACATCGAAGTTTTCGTCCGCAAAGGAGAAGGCAACTTCCTCTTGGTCAATACGGCTGCGAATATAGGGGTGTTTTTCCGTGAGTTTCATATCGGGACGCTCTTTTGCAAGGTAAGAAAAGTAGGAGCCAAGAATAACTGCGCTCTTCATACCCACTTCCTTGCAAAGGGGAAGTATTTTCTTAAGAGGAGCAATATTGTACTTGTAGTATGCATCATAAACCGGGGCGGGATATTCGACTCTCTCGTCAACCCCTGCCGCAAACACAAAGCATTCATAGCCCTTTAACATTTCTTTGATTTCGTCATCTGTCTTTTCATATATGTTGCAGAATTCGAGATCCATTTCCTTTGGAATGGGGGCACCTTCCGGAAGGGGAGGCAGGGCAACACTCTTAACCTCGTGACCACGCTCGATAAAAATACGAGCGGCTTCGCTGCCCAAAAGACCGGTACCGCCAATCATAAATACTTTCATAGGGGAATCCTCCTTAAAATAACAATACACAAGTAATATATATTAAAATGGAACAATAGTCAAGAATAAATGCAAAAATTATATGATATTGTTCATAAAACCTTGAAAAGAAATAATCATCATAGTATAATTAAAACAGTGAAAAATTCATTGGGGGAGAGTTTATGATAAAAAGAAAACTCACAACATATCAAAAGCGAAAACTGATAGTTCTTGTTGTTTTTGCCTGTTTGCTTCTGATGGTAACGGGCATAACCGCAGTAACGGTGAGAAGCATAAAAATCAAAAGGGCAGACAAGCTCAACGGTTGCAGTTTTTCCACGGAGGGTTTTGAAGAGGTTAAAGATGCTCAATGTCTTGAAGAAACTATAATTGTGTTCGTAAATTCAGACGGCAAAAAAGGTATAATTTCCCTTGACGGCACAATAACGGAAAAAGCAGTTCATAATAATATATTTACCGTGAGCAACACCTGGGGAAAAACCGAAATAGTAGCGGAAGGTCCCTTATCCGAATACTTATTGACAGTTGACAAAGAAAGTGCAAAAATAGGTAAAAAGCAGTATCATAAGGCCACGGTTCCCGAAAAAACCGCTTACTGGGATGAAGAAAAGGGCTATTTAACCTGGATAAACAGCGCGGGAAAAACAAGTGAAGTCGAACCAAGTGAACTTTCATTAAGCCCGGGGTTGCACCCCATTTCAAATTCACCCAAGGGAAACGGTAAATACGGTTTTATAAATGAGTTTTTATTCTTGAAAACAGAGTTTGTCTATGATATGGCCTGTGAATACAGCGAGGGTCTTGCGGCAGTTCGCAAAGGGGGAAGTTGGGGCTATATTGACTCAAAAGGCAATCTTGCCATTGATTTTGGTTTCGAAACCGCCGGAGAAAACACAGCTTATTCTTTCAGAAACGGACTTGCTCCTGCCAAGAAAGACGGAAAATACGGAATAATTGACCGTGAAGGCAACACGGTAGTCAGTTTTAATTTTGAAGAAATTTTACAGGGAAAAGACGGTAAGTATGTCGCCAAGAAAAAGGGTGATTGGGGAGTGCTTACGGTAAATGAAGAACTGTTTTCCCAAGAGAATACCGACTATGTACCCGAAACAGAGGACTTAAATGCAAAAACGGGAAAATACAAGATAAAAACCTCCGGAAGTTCCCTTAATATGAGAGAAAACCCGGACATAAATTCAAAAATTGTTACAAAAATTACAAACGGAGAGATAATTTTTGTAACCGAAATGAAACCGGGATGGGCATATACTGTGTACAATTCAAAAAAAGGTTGGGTTAGCACCGAATATATTGTGTTTGTCGAAAAGTGAAAAATATTTTGTTAAAAACCCTTGACAAATAAAGAAAAATAGACTATAATCTACTTGCGTAACGAAGTTATGTATCTGCATTTGTGAGCAACAATTACAGAGCCATCCGATAAAAGACGGAGAACAGTTTTGTTTCTCCGCCTTTTATCGTCTATGATATTTCTTTTTTGGAATTATAAAACCGATAAAACATTACAAATATTACAAAGGCGTTACCATGTCTCCGTAAACTATTTCCATAACCACACCGAAAAGCGAAAAAAGATAAAGGAAAACCCGAGTTTATTACTCGGGTAATTTTATTCTGTTACTTTCTTTCCGTCTTTAAAGGTGAACTTACCGATACTTGGAACCATGGCATATCCCGAAACGGTGTCGTTTTCAAAGGTGGCGTAAAGATCAACGCTTCTGCCGTGAAGCAAACTTCCTGCGGTAACCGATACTACTAAAGTGTTGCCGTCTTCTCTGACACTTTCAATTTTATACTCGGGAATTTTAATGTTTTCTGCCGATACAGAGATGTCATATTCGCCGTTATTATCAAAAATATTAAGAAAAATGGTGTCACTAATCAAATAAGTGTTCAATTTTAAAGCCCATTTTCCCAAACCTATCACAAAATTCCCCCCTAAACTATTGTTTTGTATAGATAGAATAGCACAAATGCCTAAAAAAATCAATATTTTTTTGAAATCTACATTTTGTCAACAGACTGTTTACCGATACAACATATTGTGCCTATATATTATATTATGTTTATTTCCTTATATTCTGCGGCATATCTGAAACTTTGAAAATGCCTCAAGCATTGATATATCAAGAAAATCTCGGGTTTTTACACTGAAAAATTTTTCGAAAAAAAGTGTTGACAAGCAGGTGCTCTTGTGTTAATATAGTCGGGCACGCTGAATTAGTGGGGGTATTGCGCCCTTTTTAATTCAGAAGCAGATATGCGATGAAGCGGGAGGTGGCTGTCCCCGAGACAGGAAATTTCCGCTGAGTATGTCGGGTTTTAAAACCGGGCGAAGACTGTTTTGAATATAGCATTAAATTGACGGGGTTTTTCGTCACGGTGCTCAAAGACGCAGTGCTTGCGAAACTGTGAGGTTTGAGCATGATGACGAAAAATACGGCAAAGTTAACTACCTATGCCAATCCCGGACATAGGGAGGTCGAAACAGTAATTATTTGCAAACAACGAAAGTTGTACCCGGAAATGTTTTCCGGTTTTTAAATCGGGAGGGTTGAAACACCCGGGTCAGTTTTCACAATTTGCGTGCCCGCCAAAAATTAAGGAGGCATTCCAATGGCAGCTAAGGGAACAATCAGAATCAGACTTAAAGGTTACGATCACAGCCTTGTTGACAAGTCAGCAGAAAAGATCGTTGAAACAGCTAAGAGAACAGGTGCAGATGTTGCAGGTCCCGTTCCCCTTCCCACAGAGAAGGAAATAGTTACAATTCTCCGTGCTGTTCATAAGTATAAGGACAGCAGAGAGCAGTTCGAACAGAGAACACACAAAAGACTCATCGACATTATCAGACCAACTGCCAAAACAGTTGAGGCACTGACAGGTCTTGAGCTTCCCGCAGGTGTTGAAATCGAGATTAAACTCTAATCAACAAATGCAGGTCAATGTTGGCACTGCGGTGTCAACCAATAACCAAAGGAGGATGCTAATATGCAAAAAGCACTCATCGGCAAAAAGATCGGTATGACTCAGATCTTTGATGAAAAGGGAAAAGTAATTCCCGTAACGGTAGTTGAAGCAGGCCCCTGCAATGTAGTTTCAAAGAAAACAACCGAAAATGACGGCTACGAAGCAGTTCAGCTCGGCTTTGGCGACTTAAAAGTTCAGTATGTGAACAAGCCCATGATGGGACACTTCAAAAAGAATGATGTTGCTCCCAAGAAAACTCTTAAAGAATTCAAGTTCAGTGACATGGATTCCTTCGAGGTTGGCAACACACTCACAGTAGAAATCTTTGAAATCGGCGACAAGGTAGATGTTGTGGGAACAAGCAAGGGCAAAGGCACGGCAGGCTCCATTAAAAGATGGAACTTTTCCAGACTTAAGGAATCCCACGGTAGCGGTCCTGTAGGAAGACATGCAGGTTCAATCGGCTGCAGTGCAAGTCCCGGAAAAGTTATTAAGGGAAAGAAGATGGCAGGTCACATGGGCTGTGAAAGAGTTACGGTTCAGAACCTCACAGTAGCAAAGATTGACGCAGAAAACAATCTTTTAGCTGTCAAAGGAGCTATTCCCGGCCCCAAGGGCGGTCTGGTGTTTATCCACGATAGCGTTAAAAAAGCATAAGGAAAGGAGTAGAAGAAAATGCCAACAGTATCAGTTTTTGACATGACAGGTAAGAAGGTTTCAGACCTTGAGCTGGCAGAAGGCGTTTTTGGTATTGAGCCAAGCGTTCCTGCTATGCACCTTTGTGTAGTAGCTTATCTTGCAAATCAGCGTCAGGGCACACAGTCTACCCTTACCAGAGCACAAGTAAGCGGTGGCGGCAAGAAGCCCTGGAGACAAAAGGGCACAGGTCGTGCAAGACAGGGTTCAACAAGAGCTCCACAGTGGACACACGGCGGTATTGCTCACGGACCCAAACCCCGCACATATCACAAAGATGTTAACAAGAAGGTTAGAAGACTTGCTATGAAGTCAGCTTTCTCTTCTAAGGTTGCAGACGGCGAACTCATCGTTTTAGATGACCTTAAACTTGACGCAATCAAAACCAAGGAAATGGTTAATGTTATAAATGCACTTGAAACAGGCAAAAAGGTACTTTTTGTACTTCCCGAAAAGGACGAAATCGTTTACCGTTCGGCTCGTAACATTGCAGGCGTAAAGACAACCCTTGTTAACACACTTAATGTTTATGATATTCTTAACTGCGACACAATCGTAGTTCTTAAGGATGCAGTAAGCAAAATCGAGGAGGTATACGCATGAGCAAAACAGCACATGATATAATTCTTCGTCCCGTTATCACAGAAAACAGTATGGACGGAATTGCAGATCGCAAGTACACCTTTGAGGTTGCTAAAGATGCTAACAAAATCGAAATCGCTCAAGCAGTTGAGACTCTTTTCGGTGTTAAGGTAGCAAAAGTTAACACAATCAATGTTAAAGGCAAACTCAGAAGATATGGCCGTTTTGAGGGCTACACAGCTTCTCGCAAAAAGGCCGTTGTTACGCTTACAGAGGATTCAAAGACCATCGAGTTCTTTGACGGTATGATGTAATTCAAAACCAAAACTATCAACACGGCGGTGAGGTATGAAGCGAAAGCTTCGCGAAGCTGCCGATAGGAGAGTGTAGAAAATGTCTATTAAATTTTACAGACCGACTTCAAACGCAAGACGCAATATGTCGGTTACAGATTATTCCGAGCTCTCAAAGGTTGCACCCGAAAGATCACTTCTTGTTTCACTTAAGAAGAACAGCGGTCGTAACAGCTACGGAAGAATCACCGTTCGCCACAGAGGCGGCGGATCAAGAAGAAAATATCGTATTATTGATTTCAAAAGAGACAAGTTTGATGTACCAGCCACGGTTACCAGCATAGAGTATGATCCTAACCGTTCGGCATTCATCGCCCTTCTTCAGTACGAAGACGGTGAAAAGAGATACATCCTTCAGCCCGTTGGTCTTAAGGTTGGCGACACGGTGGTAGCCGGTCCCCACGCAGATATTAAGCCGGGCAATGCACTTGCTCTTGCCAATATTCCTGTTGGTACAGTTGTTTGTAATGTTGAACTCTACCCGGGCAGAGGCGGACAGCTTGCAAGGGCTGCCGGAAATTCGGCACAGCTTATGGCTAAGGAGCACGGTCTTGTACTGCTTCGTCTTCCTTCGGGAGAACTCAGGAATGTTCCTGCCAACTGTATGGCCACAATAGGTCAAATCGGCAATGTAAACCATGAAAATGTTAAAATCGGTAAAGCCGGTCGCAAGCGTAATATGGGCTGGAGACCTGCCGTTCGCGGTTCGGCAATGAACCCCTGCGATCACCCCCACGGCGGTGGTGAAGGCAAGGCACCCATCGGAAGACCGAGTCCCGTTACCCCATGGGGCAAGCCGGCTCTCGGTTATAAGACAAGAAAGAAAAACAAGAAATCAGACAGCCTTATCATAAAGCGTCGTAACGAAAAGTAAGTGAAAGGAGCAGATAATTATGGGCAGAAGCGTTAAAAAAGGACCCTTTGTGCAGCCTAAACTGCTCGAAAGAGTTCAAGAGATGAATAAGTCAGGCGAAAAACAGGTTCTCAAGACCTGGAGCCGTGCATCAACAATCTTTCCCGACTTTGTCGGCCACACATTTGCTGTTCATGACGGACGCAAGCATGTTCCCGTATATGTAACAGAGGATATGGTTGGTCACAAACTCGGAGAATTTGCACCTACAAGAACCTATAGAGGTCATGCAGGTTCAAAAACAACTAACAGAGGTAAATAATCGGCGAAAGGAGTGTATTACCAATGTCAGATAAGGAAATGATGCCCGTTGCAACAGCAAAGGCAAATCACATCCGTATTGCTCCTCGTAAGGTTCAGATAGTTCTTGATTTAATCAGAAATCAACCGGTTGAGAAAGCAATGGCAATTCTAAAGTACACACCCAAAGCCGCGTGTGAACCTTTAGAAAAACTTTTAAAATCAGCAATCGCTAACGCTGAAAATAACAACAATATGGATGTTGAGCGTCTTTATGTTGCAGAGTGCAGCGTTTGCCAAGGCCCTACCCTTAAGAGAATCAGACCCAGAGCTCAGGGCAGAGCTTTCAGAATTAACAAGAAAACATCACACATTACCCTTGTACTCAAGGAAGCAGAATAATAAGAGGAGGTTAAACAAATGGGACAAAAAGTTAATCCTACCGGTCTCAGAATCGGTGTTATTAAACCCTGGGAATCCCGCTGGTATGCTCAGCCGGGTAAGTTTGGCGATACTCTTATAGAAGATTATGAACTTCGTGAGTACTTGCTTGATAAACTTTCTCCCGCAGGCGTTCCCAAAGTGGAGATCGAACGTGATGCAAAGCGTGTTTACATCAACATTCACTGCGCAAAACCCGGTATGGTTATCGGCAGACAGGGCGCAGAAATAGAAAAGCTTAAGAAAATTTGTGAAAAGAAACTGGGCGGCAAGGAAGTTTCCCTTAACATTGTGGAAATTAAACAGCCGGATCTCAATGCACAACTTGTTGCAGAGAACATCGCTTCTCAGCTTGAAAGAAGAATTTCCTATCGTCGTGCTGTTAAGCAGGCCATCGGCCGCACAATGAAGCTCGGCGCAAGGGGTATTAAGATTCAGTGCTCGGGTCGTCTCGGTGGTGCTGAAATCGCTCGTTCAGAGACATATCGTGAAGGTACTATTCCTCTTCAAACCCTCCGTGCAGACATAGACTACGGTTTTTCCGAGGCAAAGACAACCTATGGCCGTATCGGTGTTAAGGTTTGGCTCTACAGAGGTGAGGTTCTTCGTGAAGTGAGAACAAGCAATCGCCCCAGAAGGCGTAGAGAAGGAGGTAACCGTTAATGCTTTTACCTAAGCGTGTTAAGTACCGTAGAGTACACAGAGGCAGACTCAAGGGTACAGCTACCAGGGGAAACACCGTGACATATGGTGATTATGGTCTCGTAGCACTGGAGCCCGCATGGATTACCTCAAACCAAATTGAAGCAGCCCGTATTGCTATGACAAGATATATCAAGCGTGGCGGTCAGGTTTGGATTAAGATATTCCCTGATAAGCCAATTACAGAAAAACCCGCTGAAACCCGAATGGGTTCCGGTAAAGGTTCTCCTGAATATTGGGTAGCAGTAGTAAAGCCCGGCAGAGTTCTTTTTGAAATCGCCGGTGTTGACAGAGAACTGGCACGAGAAGCTATGCGTCTCGCGGAAAGAAAGCTTCCCATTAAGTGCAAGTTCGTTTCTAAAGAAGAATTGGGTGGTGAGCAATAATGAAAGCCAGTGAAATCAGAAAACTTACCTCAGCAGAGCTGGATGCTAAGCTCGCTGAATTAAAGGACGAGCTGTTCAAACTGCGCTTCCAGCAGGCTGTTAATCAGCTCGACAACCCGATGCGTATCAGTGCCGTAAAGAAAGATATCGCTCGCATTAAGACAGTGCAGAGAGACATTGAACTCCATGGCACAAGCGTTTAAGAAAGGGAGGTAAATGACTATGGAAAGAAATCTCAGAAAAACTCGTGTTGGTATTATTACCAGCGATAAGATGGATAAGACTGTAGTAGTTTCCGTTAAGGATAGAGTCAAGCATCCTCTCTACAAGAAAATTATTAACAGAACATACAAGCTTAAGGCACATGACGAAAATAACGAATGTGGTCTTGGTGACAGAGTTCTCGTTATGGAAACTCGTCCTCTTTCTAAGGATAAGAGATGGCGTGTAGTTGAAATCATTGAGAAGGCAAAGTAATTTGCCTGCTATGTAAGGAGGAAAACACTGTGATACAGCAACAGAGTTACCTCAAGGTTGCCGACAATACAGGCGCGAAAGAGATTATGTGTATTCGCGTTTTAGGCGGCTCCGGTAGGAGGTACGCTAATATTGGCGATGTCGTGGTTGCTTCCGTTAAGAAAGCAGTACCGGGCGGCGTTGTTAAAAAGGGCGAAGTTGTAAAAGCTGTTGTAGTTCGTACAGCAAGCGGTCTTCGCCGTGAAGACGGTACTTACATTCGCTTTGATGAGAATGCAGCCGTTATCATTAAAGAAGACAAGAACCCCAGGGGAACTCGTATCTTTGGGCCGGTAGCTAGAGAGCTTCGTGAAAAGGATTATACAAAAATCCTTTCCCTCGCTCCCGAAGTACTTTAATCGGAGGTGCGTGTAATGAGTAAGGTTCATGTTAAAACAGGCGACGAGGTAGTCGTAATCAATGGCAAGTACAGAGGCAAAAGAGGCAAGGTTATGCAGGTTAGCCCCAGCGAAGGAAAAGTAATCGTTGAAGGCGTTAACATCGTTAAGAAGCACATCAAGCCCCGCAGAATGGGTGAAGCAGGCGGAATTATCGAAGCAGAAGCCGCTCTCTATGCCGATAAAGTACAGCTTATCTGCCCCAAGTGTGGCAGACCCACCAGAACAGGTAGCAAAATTGTTGACGGCAAGAAGGTTCGCACTTGCAAAAAGAGCGACTGTCTTGCAGAATTTTAAGAGGAGGATTAAACTATGGCAACAAGATTAAAAGATATGTATGTCAATGAAGTTACACCTGCTCTTATGAAGAAATTTGAGTACAAGAGTGTTATGCAAGTTCCGAAGCTTGATAAAATCGTAGTTAATGTAAGTTGCGGTGAAGCAAAGGATAATGCCAAGATGCTGGACGCAATCGCTTCCGATCTTATGCAAATCACCGGCCAAAAGCCGATTATGTGCAAGGCAAAGAAGTCCGTTGCTAACTTTAAGCTCCGTGAAGGTATGACAATCGGTGCAAAGGTTACCCTTAGAGGAGACAGAATGTATGAGTTCCTTGACAGACTCTTTAATTTAGCTCTTCCGAGAGTTCGTGACTTCAGGGGAATTAGTCCTAATTCCTTTGACGGCAGAGGTAACTATTCAATCGGTGTTAAGGAACAACTTATTTTCCCTGAAATCGATTATGACAAGATTGACAAGGTAAGAGGTATGGATATTTGCCTTGTTACAACCGCAAAGACTGACGAAGAAGCAAAAGAGCTCCTTTCACTTATGGGCGCTCCCTTTGCAAGATAAGGAGGAGAGACACTGTGGCAAAAACATCACAAAAAGTTAGACAGGCCCGTCCTGCCAAATACTCTACAAGAGCATATAACAGATGTAAAATCTGCGGAAGACCTCACGCTTATCTTCGTAAGTACGGCGTTTGTCGTATTTGCTTCAGAGAGTTAGCTCACGCAGGTCAAATTCCCGGCGTTAAGAAAGCAAGTTGGTAAAGAGCAATTGCAAAGGAGGTAAACAGTATGCAAATTACTGATTCCATCGCTGATATGCTTACACGTATCCGTAATGCGAATGCGGCAAAGCATAATACAGTGAAAGTACCCGCATCCAACATGAAGAAGGCGATTGCTCAAGTTCTTGTTGATGAGGGATATATAAACGGTTTTACGGTTGAGGATGACGGAAAGCAGGGCATAATTGAAATCGCCCTCAAGTACGGTCCCAACAGATCCCAGGTAATTACCGGTCTTCGCAGAGTATCCAAGCCCGGTTTAAGAATTTACACAGATGTTGAAAATATGCCCAAGGTTATGAGAGGCATCGGTGTTGCCATTCTTTCAACATCAAAAGGTGTTATGACAGATAAGGACGCTCGCAAAGCCAATGTAGGCGGCGAAGTTCTTGCATTTATTTGGTAAGGAGGTGTACTTCAATGTCCCGTATAGGTAATAAACCTATTGAAATTCCCGCAGGGGTTGATGTTACAGTTGAAGGCAGCCTTGTTACCGTTAAGGGCCCCAAGGGCACCCTTTCACGCAACATTCATCCCAATATCACCGTTGAAAAAGATGGTAACACACTTAAAGTTACCCGTCCCAACGATGAAAAAGAAAACAGATCACTTCACGGTCTTACAAGATCACTTATCGCTAACATGGTTATCGGCGTTAATGAGACCTACAAAAAGGAACTGGAAGTTAACGGCGTAGGTTATCGTTGTGAAGCAAGCGGTCAGGTACTTAAACTTAAGGTTGGTTTCTCCCACGATGTTGTTATGACAGCTCCTGAAGGTGTAACCGTAGAAGTTCCTAACCCCAATAAGATCGTAATCTCTGGAGCCGACAAGCAGAAGGTTGGCCAGTTTGCCGCTAATGTTCGCGAAAAGCGTCCCCCCGAGCCGTATAAGGGCAAGGGCATCAAGTATGTTGATGAGTATGTTCGTCGCAAGGAAGGCAAGGCCGGTAAGGGCGGCAAATAATAACAGAATAAGGAGTGAAATATTATGGTTAACAGACCGGACAGCAATAAGGCCAGACAGCGTCGCCAGAAGAGAGTTCGCGCAAAGATTTCAGGCACAGCTGAATGTCCTCGCCTCAATGTTTTCCGTTCCCTCCAGCATATCTACGCTCAGCTTATTGATGACGTTCAGGGTGTGACCCTTGTTGCCGCTTCAAGTGTTGAGAAAGATTTTGAGGAATATGGCGGAAACAAGTCCGCAGCTCACAAAGTGGGCGAAATTATAGCAAAACGCGCTACAGAAAAGGGAATCACAACATGTGTTTTCGATCGTGGCGGTTACATTTATCACGGCCGTGTTAAAGAACTGGCTGAAGCTGCCCGTGAGGGTGGACTTAAATTCTGAGAAAGGAGAAATTTACTATGGCTAAGATTGACGCATCAGCTTACGAACTCACCGAGCGCGTAGTATCACTCAACCGTGTTTCCAAAACAGTAAAGGGCGGCCGTATCATAAAGTTCTCCGCTCTTGTAGTTGTCGGTGACGGCAACGGAATTATCGGTTTTGGTCTTGGCAAGTCAGGCGAAGTTCCTGATGCCATTCGCAAGGGTATTGAAGATGCTAAGAATAACCTGATGAAGGTTTCTCTTAAGGGAACGACAATTCCCCACGAAATCATCGGTAAATACGGCGCAGGCGTAGTGCTTCTTAAGCCCGCAGCACCCGGTACCGGTGTTATCGCAGGTGGTCCTGTTCGTGCTGTTGTTGAAACAGTAGGCATTAAGGATATCCGTACAAAGGCTCTTCGTTCAAACAATCCTTGCAATGTAGTAAGAGCTACCATTGACGGACTTTTAAAACTTCGTAATGTTGAAGAAGTTGCCGCAATTCGCGGTAAGTCCCCATCTGAAATTTTAGGTTAAGGAGGGCGGAACAAATGGCAAATTTACAGATAAAACTTGTTAAAAGCTTAATCGGCTCCACAAAGCCTCAGCTTGCAACCGCCCAGGCACTTGGTCTTCGTAAAATAGGCGATGTTACCGTACAGCCGGATAACGCTGCCACTCAAGGTAAGGTAAGAAAACTTTCTCATCTTCTTGAGGTAAGCGAAGTTAAAGGAGGTGCAAACTAATGAAGTTGCACAATCTTTCATCGGCACCGGGCTCCACAAAGACACGCAAGCGTGTAGGTCGTGGTCCGGGCTCCGGATTCGGTAAAACAGCAGGAAAAGGTCATAAAGGCCAGCTTGCCCGTGCAGGTAAAGGAATGCGCGCCGGTTTCGAAGGCGGTCAAATGCCCCTTCAAAGAAGAGTACCCAAGCGTGGATTCAACAACATTTTCGGTAAAGAGATAGCTATTACAAATGTAGCCACTCTTGATAAGTATTTTGATGACGGTGCAACGGTAACTGTTGAAACTCTTGTCGAAAAGGGCATCATCAAAAAGACTTTGGACGGCGTAAAGATCTTAGGACAAGGCGAAATTTCAAAGAAGCTCACCGTTCAGGTTAATGCTTTTTCTGAATCTGCCAAATCAAAGATTGAAGCTGCCGGAGGAAAGGCAGAGGTGATCTGATTTGTTCCAGACAATTGTTAATGCGTGGAAAATTGCCGACCTCAGAAAGAAGATGATCTACACTTGTCTTATAATACTTATCTTCAGAATCGGTTCGGCAATTCCCGTACCATTTACAGACATTGGTGAAGCCGGTATTATTTCCGACCCCAATGCGGGAACATTTATGAACTACCTGAGCATGATGACAGGTGATGCGTTCAACTACGGAACAATTTTCGCAATGTCCATCACCCCCTACATCAACAGCTCGATTATTATGCAGCTTTTAGCAGTTGCAATCCCTGCTCTTGAGAGACTCCAAAAGGAAGGGGAAGAGGGACGCAAGAAGATTGCTTCCATCACCCGTTTTGTAACAATCGGTTTAGGTATTCTCCAGAGTACGGCTTATTTCTTCTATTTGCGCAGCCAAAACTACCTTATTAAGACTGCAGACGGAGACCTTTATAAAGGCTTTTGGGCAGTATTTCAGGCAGTGGTAATCGTTGCTTGCTTCACCGCAGGTACCGCTCTTATCATGTGGCTGGGTGAAAGAATCAATGAGAATGGTATCGGTAACGGTATTTCAATGATTCTCTTTGCAGGTATCGTTTCAAGAGTACCCACTCTTATCGCTTCACTTTTCGGACCGGAAACGGGCTATATCCGTTATGGTGGTCCCTACTATTTCCTCTCTCCGTTTGTGGCAATCATCCTTATCTTAATGATAGCTTTCATCGTTTGGATGGACAATGCAGAGAGAAGAATTCCCATTCAATATGCAAAAAGAGTTGTTGGCCGTAAGATGTACGGCGGTCAAAACACACATATGCCCATTAAGGTTAATATGTCAGGTGTTATGCCCGTTATCTTCGCTTCCTCAATTCTTTCATTGCCGCCAACCATTCAGATGTTCATTTCTTCAAAAATCACTGAAGGCGGTTTTTGGGACAAGTTATTCAATTTATTCTCATCGGAACACTGGGCTTATGCAATCATTTATTTCTTATTTATCATTGCATTTGCTTATTTCTACTCAAGTATTCAGTACAACCCCGTTGAAATGTCAAAGAACATCCGTGAAAACGGAGGTTCCGTTCCGGGAATTCGTCCCGGTGAGCCCACTGCAAGATATATCGGCAAGATTATCAACAGAATTACCCTTTTAGGTGCGCTTCTTCTCAGCGTTGTTGCTATTTTCCCGATTTTGTTTTCACAGATTTCTTCCTTTGCACTTGCAAAGGCAGGATTTGAGCAGGGTATGAATGTTTCACTGGGCGGTACATCAATCATCATTCTTGTAGGTGTTGCACTCGAGACAGTTAAACAACTTGAGAGCCAGATGATGATGAGACACTACAAGGGCTTCCTTGATTAATTCAAGTCCCTTGGGAGCCAAAGGGCTCACTAACGGAGGATTAGCATGATAGTGCTTAAAACAACCGCAGAAATTTCACAGATGAAAAAAGCCTGTGAGATTGCTGCCGGCGCATTAAAAGCGGCGGGAGAGGCTGTAGAACCCGGAGTTTCAACTGCCTACATAAACCGAATTGCTCACGACTACATAGTGAAAAAGGGAGCTACACCCACATTTTTGGGGTATTACGGTTATCCTGCTGCATCATGCATTTCCATAAATGATGAGGTTATTCACGGCATTCCAAGCAAAACTCGCATCATCAATGCAGGCGATATTGTCAGTATAGATGTGGGTGCAACCTTTAAGGGCTATGTAGGCGATAACGCCGCTACTTTTGCGGCAGGGGAAATATCTCCTGAAGCACAGCGGCTGTGCGACACCACCGAAGAAAGTCTTTACGAAGGCATCAAGGCGGCAGTTGCAGGCGGCAGAATCGGAGACATCGGCTCTACAATCCAAAGGTATTGCGAAGAAAGAGGCTTTTCCGTGGTAAAAGAATACACCGGTCACGGTGTGGGAAAGCAAATGCATGAAGACCCAAGTGTACCAAATTTCGGCACACCGGGAAGAGGTGTGCGCCTGCTACCGGGTATGACTATAGCCATTGAACCCATGATAAATATGGGTGGTGCAGGGATAAGAAAATTGCCTGACGGTTGGACAATTAAAACCATTGACGGTAAATACTCAGCTCACTTTGAGCACACAGTTGCAATAACAGCAAACGGTCCCGTAATTCTCACTCAGATTTAAGAGGGTATGTTTATGCTGAAAAAAGGAACTGTAGTAAAAAGCACTGCCGGTAGGGACAAGGATTATCTGCTTGTTGTAATTGAGGCAGATGAAAAAACTGTCACCCTGTGTGACGGTAAAGAGCGTCCCCTTGAAAGACCGAAGGGCAAAAACATTCGTCATGTTTCGCCGACTTGTTTTATATTAACCGAAGAAGAAATGGCGACAAACAGAGCCTTACGCAGGGCGTTAAGGCGTGTAAGAGATGAAATTATCTGCAACATTTAGGAGGTTATTATGTCTAAGCAGGACATGATAGAAATTGAAGGTACGGTCATCGATGCGTTGCCTAACGCAACTTTCCAGGTTGAGTTAGAAAACGGACATAGAATATTGGCACACATTTCCGGTAAACTGCGAATGCACTATATTCGCATTCTCCCCGGAGATAAGGTGACAGTGGAAATGTCACCGTACGACCTGTCAAAAGGCCGTATCATTTGGCGTTCAAAGTAAAATCCAAGGAGGTATTCAAATATGAAAGTCAGACCTTCTGTTAAGAAAATGTGCGAAAAGTGCAAAGTAATTAAACGCAAGGGAAAAATCATGGTAATTTGTGAAAATCCCAAGCACAAGCAACGTCAGGGTTAATCCCGACGGAAAACCAATTTTTTGGAGGTGCAACTGACAAATGGCGCGTATTTCAGGTGTAGACCTGCCCAGAGAGAAGAGAATTGAAATTGCTCTTACTTATATCTACGGCATAGGTCGTAAAACAGCAAGCGACATTATTGCAGCAACAGGCGTTGATCCCGACCTTAGAGTTAAGGATATGACCGAAGACGATGTTTCAAAGCTTCGTGAGTATATCGACAAACATGTAAAGGTTGAGGGTGATCTTCGCAGAGAAACCGCATTCGACATTAAGAGACTTATTGAAATCGGATGCTATCGCGGTGTTCGTCATCGCAAAGGTCTCCCGGTAAGAGGCCAGCGTTCAAAGACAAACGCCCGTACACGCAAAGGTCCTAAAAAGACTATCGCAAATAAGAAGAAGTAATCAAGGAGGGATATTATGGCTAAGCAGACAAAAAAGACAACAGGTACCCGCAAACGCCGTGAGCGCAAGAATATTGTAGCCGGCGCAGCCCATATCCAATCCACCTTTAACAACACCATCGTTACAATCACAGACACCCAGGGCAACGCAGTTTCATGGGCAAGTGCAGGAGAAATGGGCTTTAGAGGTTCAAAGAAGTCCACACCCTTCGCAGCACAAACTGCAGCAGAAACAGCAGCAAAGCTTGCTATTGATCATGGCATGAAGACTGTTGAAGTTTATGTTAAAGGCCCCGGTCAAGGTCGTGAAGCGGCAATCAGAGCTCTTCAGACTGCAGGACTTGAGATTAGCATGATTAAAGATGTTACCCCAATTCCTCATAACGGCTGCCGCCCGCCTAAGAGAAGATGTGTGTAACAGAAATTTTGGAGGTGTAACACAATATGGCAAGATATACCGGCGCAGTATGTAAACTTTGCCGCCGTGAAGGCAAAAAGCTTTTCCTTAAGGGTGAGCGTTGCTACACAGGCAAGTGTGCATTAGAGCGCAGATCTTATGCTCCCGGACAGCATGGCCAAATGCGCAAGAAGCCTACCGAATACGGACTTCAGCTTCGTGCAAAGCAGCAGGCCAAGCGTTACTACGGTATCGCCGAGAAGCAATTCTACAAATATTTCCTTATGGCTGAGCGCAAGCAAGGTGTTACAGGTGAAAACCTGCTTAGAATCTGCGAAAGCAGAATTGACAATGTTGTTTATGTTCTTGGCTGGGCAAGTTCCAGAGCAGAAGCAAGACAACTTGTAAACCACGGCCATTTCCAAGTCAACGGCAAAAAGGTTGACATTCCTTCTTACCTTGTAAAGGCCGGCGACATCGTTGCTATTAAGGGTAAGAGCAAAGAAAGCGAAAAGATTAAAAAAGTGGTTGAGGTAAACGGAGCAAGACCTGTTCCCCAGTGGCTTGACCGCAACAATGATGAACTCACAGCTAAGGTTCTCGATCTTCCCACCCGTGAGCAGATTGATGTTCCCGTTGAAGAGCATCTTATCGTTGAGCTTTATTCTAAGTAATCTGTGTCGAGTTTTATGCCCTTTGGGGCATACTCCCACCGATTAGTTCGGCAGTTTTTTGAATGCAAATTGCAGGTTAATACCTGTCAGTTAATAAGGAGGGTTTTTATATGATTGGATTCGAAAAGCCCAGTATTGATACCGCTGAAATTTCAAACGACGGCAAGTATGCTAAATTTGTTGTTGAACCCCTTGAAAGAGGTTATGGTACTACTCTCGGCAACAGTTTAAGAAGAGTTCTTCTTTCCTCTCTCACCGGTTATGCAATAACATCTGTTAAGATTGATGGTGTACTGCATGAATTTAGCACAATTCCCGGCGTTAAAGAGGATGTAACTGAGATTGTTCTCAATCTTAAAGAGGTTATCCTCAAAATTGAAGGGGATGGTCCTAAGACCATTTATATCAATAAGTCCGGCGAAGGGGAAATTACCGCCGGAGACATTATCACCGACTCAGAAGTTGAAATACTCAACCCAAGCCTTCATATTGCGACTCTTAACGAGGACGCAAGCGTAAATATGGAGCTTACCTGCGATAAAGGCAGAGGATATGTTTCTTCGGAAAGAAACAAGAGTATATTAAATCTTCCCATCGGTGCAATCGCAATTGATTCTATTTACACACAGGTTTTAAAAGTTAACTATACAGTCGAGAACACACGTGTAGGTCAAATCACGGACTATGACAAGCTTACACTTGAGGTGTGGACAAACGGCACAATTTCCGCAACTGAGGCCGTCTCTTTTGGCGCCAAGATTCTCAACGAGCATCTCGAGTTATTCAGGGACCTTTCCGATATTGAGATTGGATCAATTATGGATACTCAAGAAGATGACGAAAAGGAAAAAATCCTTGAGATGACCATTGAGGAACTTGACCTGTCTGTACGCTCTCAAAATTGCTTGAAGAGAGCACAGTATAGCACCGTGGGTGAATTGATCACAAAGACCGAGGAAGAACTTATGAAGGTTCGCAACCTCGGCAGAAAATCTCTTGATGAGGTTGTAGCTAAGCTTCAATCACTTGGATATGACCTTCGCAGAGATGACGAATAACAGCAAGGAGTGTGAACTAAATGCCCGGAACCAGAAAACTTGGCCGCAGTACCGATCATCGTAAAGCGATGCTCAGAGGCCTTGTCACATATCTTTTGGAAAACGGCAGAATAGAGACCACCGTTACAAGAGCACAAGAGGTTCGAGCAATGGCTGAAAAGATGATTACCATTGCCAAAGATGACTCCCTTCATTCAAAGCGCAAAGCATTTGCCTTCATTACCAAGGAAGAAGTTGTTAAGAAACTCTTTGATGAAATTGCTCCTAAGTATAAGGATGTAAACGGCGGTTATTGCCGTATTATCAAGACAGGCCCTCGCAGAGGCGATGCTGCTGAAATGTGCATCATCGAGCTTGTTTGATAGTAATTATTATTGTAAATAAAGACCTGTTCCATAGTGAACAGGTCTTTAAATTTTACATTTACTGCATGAAAGTGTAAATTTTTTTAGTATTGTTTTGTTTTTATTGACTTTTTTCTTATTTTATGGCAAAATGAAGTATACCAAAGGGGGAGATTAGTATGAAAAAAGCAATTTCCGTTTTAATTTTACTGGCAATAGTTTTTTCACTTGCCGCCTGTGGCGAAAAGAGGATATACACCAGTGAAGAAGATTACTTGAGCAAGGTCTCGGAAATGAGAGAGAAAGAAGAGTCCTCAAGCAAACAGTTTATTGAAGATGTGAGTCAAGATCAAGAAAATCTTGAGCAAGAAGTAGGAAAATCCGAAAAGAACAAGCAACTCATTCTAAAATACACCTATGGTGGTTTTACACAGTATGAGATTTCTTACTTTAACAAAGACGGTATATTGGATTACAGAGAAACCTACAAGTATTTTCACAGCGATGACTATTACAAAGATATTAAGGAACAGGGGGATATCGGTAACGACAAACTTATTAAGACAGATGACAACATAAGACTTTTGGTTTACAAAAATAAAGACCTTATGGAGTTCAGTTACGATGATCTTTACAAAAAAGCACAGAATTCCGCTGCTGAGATTTGCGAAATTATCGAGTAATAAATAAAATTTAACCTGCCGAAGAAGATTCTTCGGCAGGTTTTTGCTTATTCGGGCATATTAAGAATTTCTTTTAACCCATTATAGGGGATTTTACAATAATAGTAGCCGTCTCTTGCACCCTTGGACATAGTTTCAAGGGAGTAAAGGAAAATAAAACCTTCCTCATCAATCAAAAAGCCGCTGGTGAGAAACAAATCGCTTAGCAGTTCTACCTGCCAGTCGCTTAAGGCAAAGTGGTTGGGGGAGTAGGAATAGTTGGCTTCTTTAAGAATGATTTTCTTTAATAGTTCCTCGCTTTTTTCCGGGTTTTTGTAGAGGTTCGGAATGAAAATTTGATAACCGCTGTTTAGTGAATATGTGTAGGCGGTAGTGACAGACTTACTTTTTGAAAGGTCATAACCCAGCTTTATGCTTGAGGTAAAACTGACGGTGTCTTCTGTTGATGAGTAATACTCTATCTTAACCATAGTTTTTCTCTGCTGAGTGAAGCCGTGAGCCTCCCTTTCTTTGGCAACATTTTCTGCATTTACCCTTGCTTCCTCCACATAACTTTCCGCAAGTTTAAGAAGATTTTCATTTATTAGAGAACAGCCTTGGGCATCACTTTTATTTTCAATAACGGGGTAGGTAACATCAATTCTTGAAACCTTTTCTCCGTTTGAAGCGGTAAATTCCTCCGTAATGCTGTGGGGAGTTATTTGCAGTTTTTCAGGCTTTTCGGCAGGATTGGTTTTTTCAATTTTAGAACAAGCACCCAAGGAAAACAGCAGTACAACGGCTAAAAGAAATGAAATAAATTTTTTCATATAAGCACCTCTCGCCAAATTATAACTTATTAAGGAAATAAAGTCAATTTTAATGTGAAAATAGGCGTTTTTTTGTTAAAATAGATATAGACATTATTTATATATATATGCTATAATACTACGGATATAACAAAAACAGCAATAATGGGGAAATAGGATATTTTCTATTTGCCAAAACATATTTCACATCAGGAGGAATAATAATGCTTAAGAAAATCAGCAAGCTTCCTTTTAAGGGCACACCGGAACAGGAGGCGAAGCTTAAGGCAATCATTGAAGAAAATAAGCATAACCACAGTCTCGTTATGGCGGTAATGCAACAGGCACAGGAAATCTATGGCTACCTCCCCTTTGAGGTTCAGGTTATGATTGCGGAGGGTATGGATATTCCCCTTGAAAAGGTTTACGGAATTTCCACATTCTATGCACAGTTTGCCCTTTCACCAAAGGGTAAGTACAATATTTCGGTTTGTTTAGGTACTGCTTGTTATGTTAAGGGCTCACAGCCCATTCTTGATGAAATTTGCAGCACCCTGGGTATTTCTCCGGGAGAATGTACGGCAGACGGCAAGTTTTCGGTGGAAGAGTGTCGCTGTATAGGCGCATGCGGACTTGCACCGGTATTCACAATAAACGACGATGTTTACGGCAGAGTTACAACAGACCAAGTTAAAGACATCCTTGCGAAATATGAATGATATGAATATAAGAGATATTAAAAATTTACTTGATGCAGAAATAATGTGCGGAGATAATCTTGATGTAAGCGTGCTTTCCGCTTGCGGAAGCGATATGATGAGCGATGTGCTTGCTTTTGTTAAAAATCAAGCCGTGCTTCTCACAGGTCTCGTAAATCCACAGGTTATTCGCACGGCACAAATGATGGATATGATTTGTATCGTATTTGTAAGGTCTAAGAAGCCGACAGCCGATATGGTAGAACTTGCAAAGGAAAGCGGTATAGCAATCCTCACCACTCCGAGAAGAATGTATGAAGCCTGCGGAATTCTATATTCCAACGGACTTCGAGGAGACGGAAAGTTAGATGGCTGAAGCACTTGAATTCAGATATGATGTGGACGGAAATAACTTCGCATCCGCAGGTCAAGCTTCGGTAATGATAAAAAAGAACCTGCGCCAACTGGGTGTTGACCCTGAAACCATTCGCAGAGTTTCCATTGCAATGTATGAGGGCGAAATAAATATGGTTATTCACGCCCGTGGCGGAGAGGCCATAGTTTCCGTTGATGACACCGGAGTTACAATAGTTCTTGCAGACAAGGGACCGGGCATTGCAGATGTCGAACAGGCAATGCAAGAAGGCTTCTCAACTGCAACGGACTTCATACGCTCCATGGGCTTCGGAGCGGGTATGGGTTTACCCAACATGAAAAGATATGCAGATGACATAAAAATTGACTCTATTGTCGGGGAAGGCACCACCATTACAATGAGGGTGAATTTCTAAGCCAATCGGGAGGTCAAAATGAATAAATATATTCATTCGGTTTCACTTGATGAAAGCAGATGCACCGGCTGTATCACCTGTATGAGACACTGCCCCACGGAGGCAATCAGAGTACACAAAGGGAAAGCGGTTATAGATGCATCTCGCTGTATTGATTGCGGTGAGTGTATAAGGACTTGTCCCACCATTGCAAAGCAGAGCAACTACGATGCTTTCAGTGAAATCAATTACTACAAATATAAAATTGCCTTGCCTGATCCTGCGCTGTTTGCACAGTTTGATAATCTTGAAGATATTGACTATGTGCTTCAGGGACTTATAGATATCGGGTTTGACGATATTTTTGAGGTTGCAAAGGCGGCAGATTCGGTAACGGCATACACTAAACTTTATTTACAAAAAGAGAATATAAAAAAACCCGTTATCGGTTCGGCTTGCCCCGCTGTAACCCGTTTGATTTTACTGAGATTTCCCTCGTTAAAGGACAATCTTAATCCCATATTGCCACCTATGGAGGTGGCGGCGGGTCTTGCCAGAGAAAAGGCAATTAAAGAAAACCCTGAACTCAAAGATGAGGATATCGGAGTGTGCTTTATCACCCCCTGCCCCGCAAAGGTTAGTTATGCGAGAAACGATTTCGGCAGTTACAAGAGCAAGGTGGATTTGACAATTTCCATAAACGAGGTTTACTTTCTTCTCATAAATGCGATGAAAAGGGAAAATACGCCAAAGTGGACAACCAAGGCGGACAGAGTGGGTATCAGTTGGGCTATCTGCGGAGGAGAGGCCTCTGCCCTTGAAAATGACAAAATCATTGCGGCAGACGGAATTGAAAATATAATATCCGTACTTGAACAAATCGAAAACGGGAATATTCCCCCCATAGATTTTGTTGAGTTAAATGCCTGTTCCGGGGGCTGTGTGGGAGGAGTTCTCACCATTGAAAACCCCTATGTTGCAAAAAACCGTTTACATACATTGAGAAGATATATGCCCGTTTCGTCCGAAAAGACACAGGAAGAAAAGGTTATACCCGAAAAGTATTTCATCAGCAGTTTTCCGGAGTATAAACCTTACAGCAAGTTAAGTGACAATATTGCGGAATCAATGCGTCTTATGTCAAAAATTCAAGCAATCGGAAAAGAATTGCCGGGAATTGACTGTGGTTCCTGCGGTGCACCCTCCTGCCGTGCCTTTGCAGAAGATGTTGTAATGGGCAAAGCCGACAGAAACGACTGTATCATAGCCTACAAAGAACTGATTAAGGAATATATCAACAATTATGGCGGAGGCAAGAAAGTCAATGACGGTGAATGAAATTTCAAAGTTAGAAAATTTTGAACCTTTGGTTATAGCGCAGGGCGAAAGAGAAGTCAAAGGCGGCTATATCGGAGATTTGCTCAGTTGGGTTATGGGCAGAGCAAAACAGGACAATGCTTGGATTACAATAATGACTAACATTAACATTGTTGCGGTTGCTGCCCTTACAGATGTTTCCTGCATAATAATCGCAGAGGGGGCAAAACCCGAACAAGAGGTGCTTGACACAGCAAAGGAAAAAGAGATAAATATTATTTCTTCTTCTTTGCCGGCTTATGAAACTGTATTACTTTTACAAAAATGAAAAAGTATTACTATGATTTACATATCCATTCCTGCCTTTCCCCCTGTGGGGATGATGATATGACTCCCAATAACATAGCGGGAATGGGAACTGTTGTGGGTTTGGATATTATGGCATTAACGGATCATAACACCTGCAAAAACTGCCCCGCATTTATGAAAACCGCAAGGGAAAGGGGAATTATTCCCATAGCGGGTATGGAACTCACCACCGCAGAAGATATTCACCTGGTTTGTCTGTTTGACACACTTGAAAAAGCAATGAGTTTTTCCCACAGGGTAAACGAAAGCAGAGTTTTAATTAAAAACAGGGCGGATATTTTCGGTAAACAGCAGATAATGAATGAAAATGACGAAGTGATAGGTGAAGAAGAACATTTACTTTCGAACGCTACTTTAATAACTGTTGATGAGGCACCTATGTTGGTAGAGGAATACGGTGGTGTATGCTACCCTGCCCACATTGACAGACCGTCAAATTCGGTAACGGTAACCCTGGGAATTTTTCCGGAAAATCCCTTTTTTAACAATGCGGAAATTCACAGCAAAGAAAAAATAGGGGAACTTGAAAAGTTATACAGCAACATAAAAAGCAAACAATATATTTTTTCTTCCGATGCCCACTACCTTCACCATATCAGTGAAAGGGAAAATTTCTTTGAACTGAGCGGGAACGGGGAAGAAGAAACAGTAAAATCACTATTTGAAAAACTTAAAGGAATATGAAAGAACTTTCACTGAACATTCTTGATATAGCAATGAATTCCGTAAAGGCAAATGCTGAAAATATAAAAATTGAAATAACGGAAAACAAAAATGAACTTAATATTTCAATTGTTGATGACGGTAAGGGTATGAGCAAAGAAACACTTGAAAGGGTGACAAATCCCTTTTCCACCACAAGAAGTACGAGAAAGGTGGGTATGGGAATACCTCTTATGAAGCTGGCGGCGGAGCAAACGGGGGGTAGTTTTGAAATGTTTTCGAGTGATGCCGCTGAAAATCACGGAACGGAAACAAGGGTCAAATTTGACAAAACACACATAGATTTTACTCCCCTTGGAGATATAGTTGCAAGCATTACAACCCTTATACAGGGTTCCCCGGATATAGATTGGATTTTTATTCACAAAATAGACAAGGAGAGTGTGGAGTTGGACACAAAACAGCTTCGTGAAATTCTCGGGGATGTATCGTTAGGCAATTATGAGGTTATGAAATGGATTGAGGATTACCTGAAGGAAGGGTATGGCGCAATTTACGATAAATTAAAATAATTATATGAGAGGATAGATGTTATGAAATCATTGGCAGAACTCGCAGCAATCAGAGACAAAATGAAAGACCAAATAGTTCTTCGTGAAGGTACCGGCGACATCAGAGTTGTTGTTGGTATGGCAACCTGCGGAATCGCAGCGGGAGCAAGACCGGTATTAAACGCTTTTGTTGAAAAAGTAAACGAAGCAGGGCTTGCAGATAAGGTTATGGTTTCGCAGACAGGCTGTATCGGTGTTTGCCAGTATGAGCCTATAGTAGAAGTTTTTGAGGCAGATAAAGAAAAGGTTACCTACATCAAAATGACACCGGAAAAGGCTGCAGAGGTAGTTGAAAAGCACCTTAAGGGCGGAAATGTAGTTACAAAGTACACAATCAGCAACGCTATCTCATAATGGAGGTTTAACAGATATGATTCGTTCACAGGTATTAATCTGCGGCGGTACCGGCTGTGATTCATCCGGCAGTGCGGTACTTATGTCCACATTTGAAAAAGAACTTAAGAAGAACGGTCTTGATGAGGAAGTAAAGATTGTTCCCACCGGCTGTTTTGGTCTTTGCGAAAAGGGACCGGTTGTAATTGTTTATCCGGAGGGCACATTCTATAGCCATGTTACAAAGGATGATGTGACGGCAATTGTTTCGGAACATCTTCTCAAAGGCAGAATTGTAGAAAGACTTGTTTATTCGGATGTTGATGAAAGTGTTGTCGAGGAAGTGGGTAAGCATGTTTCCCTCAATGACACTAACTTCTATAAAACACAAAAGAGAGTTGCCCTTCGCAACTGCGGCCTCATTAACCCTGAAAGTATTGATGAGTACATTGCAATGGACGGTTATGCCGCTTTAGGTAAAGTTCTCACAGAAATGACACCGGAAGATGTTATTAAGGTTGTTACGGATTCAGGTCTCAGAGGCAGAGGCGGCGGCGGATTCCCCACCGGTCTTAAGTGGAGTTTTACCGCAAAAAATAAGGCAGACCAAAAATATGTGGTTTGTAATGCAGACGAGGGTGACCCCGGTGCATTTATGGACAGATCCGTTCTTGAAGGTGACCCCCACTGCATAATTGAAGCAATGACTATTTGCGGATATGCTACAGGGGCAACAGAGGGCTATGTTTATGTTCGTGCAGAGTACCCCATTGCAGTAAGAAGACTTGAAATTGCCATTAAGCAGGCCAAGGAATACGGTCTTTTGGGCAAAAATATATTTGAGTCCGGCTTTGACTTTGATCTTCATATTCGTTTAGGGGCAGGTGCCTTCGTTTGTGGCGAAGAAACTGCTCTCATGACCTCAATTGAAGGCAACAGAGGCGAACCCCGTCCCCGTCCTCCATATCCGGCAGTTAAGGGCTTATTCGGCAAACCCACCACAGAAAACAATGTTGAAACCTTTGCCAACATTCCCCAGATTATACTCAAAGGTGCCGAGTGGTTTTCATCAATGGGTACCGAAAAGTCGAAGGGTACAAAGGTATTTGCCCTTGGCGGTAAAATTACCAATACAGGTCTTGTGGAAATTCCCATGGGAACCACTCTTCGTGAAGTTGTTGAAGAAATCGGTGGCGGTGTTCCCAACGGTAAGAAGTTCAAAGCGGCACAGACAGGCGGACCTTCGGGCGGCTGTATTCCCGCAAGTCTTATTGATACACCCATTGACTACGACAACCTTACGGCAATCGGCTGTATGATGGGTTCAGGCGGACTTATAGTTATGGACGAAGACAACTGTATGGTTGATATTGCAAAGTTCTTCCTTGATTTTACAGTTGATGAGTCCTGCGGTAAATGTACACCCTGTCGTGTGGGTACAATGAGAATGAAGGAAATTCTTGAAAAGATTACCGCCGGCAAAGGTACTCTTGAAGATATTGACAAGCTTGAAGAACTTGCCGGGCACATTAAGGCAAATTCTCTTTGCGGTCTCGGTCAGACAGCACCCAATCCGGTGCTTGCCACTCTTAACTTCTTTAGAGAAGAGTATATGGCACATGTGGTTGACAAGAAATGTCCCGCTGGTGTTTGCAAGGCATTACTTAATTATAAAATTATTGAAGACAAGTGTAAAGGCTGTACACTTTGCGCAAGAAAGTGCCCCGTTGGTGCTATCAGCGGTACGGTTAAAAATCCCCACACTATTGACACTTCAAAATGTATTAAATGCGGCGCTTGTATCGAGTCATGCAAGTTTAACGCAATCATTAAGCAGTAACGCAGGGAGGAAAGCAATATGGATAAGGTTAACATTAAAATCAATGGCGTTCCTTTACAGGTTCCGGGCGGTATTACCATTCTTGAAGCTGCAAGATACGCCGGTATAGAAATTCCCACTCTTTGCTACCTTAAAGAAATCAACGAAATCGGTGCTTGCCGTATTTGTATGGTAGAGGTTAAGGGCGCTCGTTCATTGGTTACCGCCTGTGTATTTCCGATAAACGAGGGCATGGAAATATTTACAAACACACAAAAGGTTAGAGAAAGCAGAAAGCACACCCTTGAACTTATTCTCTCAACCCATCGAAAAGACTGTCTTTCCTGTGTAAGAAGCGGAAATTGTGAACTTCAAAAACTTTGTAAGGAGTTTGGCGTTAAAGACGAAAACCATTATGCAGGCAGAATGCCGGAGTTTGAGTTTGACGATTCCGCCGCTCATATGATTAGAGACAATTCAAAGTGTATTCTTTGTCGCCGCTGTGTAGCTGCTTGTCAGCAGCAAGAGATTGCGGTTATCGGTGCAAACGCAAGAGGTTTTGACACCCATATCGGCTCCGCATTTGACAGAGATTTAGCAGATGTTTCCTGTATTTCCTGCGGACAGTGTATAGTAAACTGTCCCACAGGCGCACTTTCGGAAAAGGATGACACAGACAAGGTTCTTGCGGCAATCAACGACCCGTCAAAGTTTGTTGTTGTTCAGACTGCTCCTTCAATTCGTGTTACTTTAGGTGAGGCCTTCGGTATGCACATGGGCTCAAATGTTGAGGGCAAAATGGTTGCAGCATTAAGAAGACTCGGTTTTGATAAAGTATTCGATACCGACTTTGCCGCCGACCTTACAATTGTGGAAGAAGCCAATGAACTTCTTGAAAGAGTTCAAACCGGTGGTGTTCTGCCTATGATTACCTCCTGCTCACCGGGCTGGATTAAGTACTGTGAGCATTACTACCCCGAACAGATCAAACATCTTTCAACCTGTAAGAGCCCGCAGCAGATGTTCGGTGCAACAATTAAAACATGGTATGCCAAAAAGATGAACCTTGACCCCAAGGATATTGTAGTTGTAGGTATTATGCCCTGTACCGCAAAGAAATTTGAAACACAAAGAGATGACCAGAGTGCTTCCGGTTACCCCGATGTTGATGTTGCTCTCACCACAAGAGAACTTGCAAGAATGATTGAGTCCGCAGGTCTCTTTTTTCCCAAACTCCCGGATGAAAAGTTTGACAATCCTCTGGGTGAAGGCACGGGTGCTGCGGTTATTTTCGGCGCCACCGGCGGTGTTATGGAAGCGGCTCTCAGAACAGCCGTTGAAAAACTTTCCGGCGAAGAACTTAAAGACCTTGATTTCAAAGAGGTTAGAGGCACACAGGGAATTAAAGAAGCAAGCTACACCGTTAACGGACTTGAAGTTAAGGTTTGTGCGGCAAGCGGAATTAAAAACGCAAAGAAGGTTATGGATGAGGTTAAGAACGGTACAAGCCCCTACACCTTTATTGAAATTATGGCCTGTCCCGGTGGCTGTGTAAACGGTGGCGGTCAGCCCGTTCAGCATGCGGTTGTTCGCAACTTCTATGACCTTAAGAGCATTCGTGCGGCAACTCTTTACAAACAGGACAAAACACTTCCAAAGAGAAAGAGCCATGAAAGTGAAGCAATTAAGACCGTTTATGAGGAGTTCTTTGGTACTCCCGGCAGCCACATTGCCCACGAGGTTCTTCACACATCTTATGTTCCCAGACCTAAGTACAAGTAGAAAATAAAATTAAGAGCTTTTCGGTGAAGTAACCGAGAAGCTCTTTTTTGTACCTTGACAAAGTTTTGCTATAATTATATAATAATATGACTAAGCCCAACAGGGAGATGAAACTATGTCGGAGAATAACCAAGAGGTTTACTTTGAATTTGAAACAGATGAAATAAAAAAAGAAAATATAACATCAAAATCATTAAGTGTTGCTTTAGTTGCTATTGTTTGTCTTATTGTTTTAATTCTCGCAGTTCGCAGTTTCAACTCCACAAAGGAAGTAGAAACCACGACAGCACACCCAAGCACCACAACAACCGCAACAGGGGTCTCTTTTGTTGAAGGAACCCCAAATGTCTTTTACTATGAACAACTTACCGACAATCAAAAAGAGATATATAACAAAGCAAAGAAGGCACTTGAGAGTGGGGAAACGAATTTCAGTTACACCGGAAAAAAATCTGATTTAGATGATGCAGAAAAAGCGGTTTATGCTTTCGTTGACGATTATCCCGAATATTTTTACCTGCAAACCGGCTATGAAGCCTCTAAAAAAGGCATTTCAATCAATGTTTCCATAAAAACATGGGATTTCTATTCCACAAGAAATGCAAGGCAGTTGCAAAAGGATTTTGACAGCAAGGTGGAAGAAATTGTAGCCGCAGGCAAACAAATCGGCGGAGACTATGAGAAAATAAAATATGTTTATGACTACATAAAGGACAACTGTTCCTACGATTTTGATGTTGCAAGTAAAAACCAAGATAAACTTTCAAAAACCGAGCAAATGGCTCACACCGCCTACGGTGCTTTAGTTAACGGCAAAGCGGTTTGTGACGGCTACGCAAAGGCATTCCAGCTTATCTTAAACAAAATAGGCTATGAGTGTGCAATTGTCAGCGGTGAAGCCGAGGGTGGAAGACACGCCTGGAATGTCATTAAGGTAGGCAAAGACTATTACTACTGTGATGTCACTTGGGATGACCAGGAAAAAGAAGGCAAAAACTACAAATGCTATGACTATTTCTGTATAACAAGTGCCGAAATAGAAAAAGACCACTTTGCGGACTCCGAATGGAAAACTCCAAAAGCCACCGCAAAAGCCCTGAATTTTTACACAAGAAACAGATATGAGGCAGAGATTTACTCAGACGCCACAATTAAAGCTCTTGTGGACAAACAGATGGTTAGTGGTATTTACATTAAATTCTCAAATAAATCTGCCTACAACACAGCTATAACGGACATTGAAAAAATTACAAACTATGTGATGACCTCAAAGGAGCTTAACAGTTGTAATTACTCAAAGAATGACAATCTAAACACAATTGTTATATTCAAATAAAACATAAAGATAACGGAAAAACCACCCGAAAAGGGTGGTTTTTTCATCCGAAGATTAGAATTTGCCCGAAAATTCAAATAGGGAAAGTTTTTCTTGACTTTATGACGGTAATGCTTTAATATATATGAGCATGCAACGGGGTGTGGCGCAGTTGGTAGCGCGCGTGGTTTGGGACCACGAGGCCCAGAGTTCGAACCTCTGCACTCCGACCAT
>CAYFRJ010000002.1:0-90110 GCA_964345625.1 uncultured Clostridium sp.
CGGTTATGAGCCGAGTGCTCTGACCAACTGAGCTAATGGCCCTTGTTTTCAACGTGCTATATGATAACAAATAAAATTGAATTTGTCAATAAAAAAAGAAATAATTTTAAATTCAATTAAGCGGTTGACAAATAATTGGTTCAAGACTATAATATAAACATTCTCGGGGCGAGGTGCAATTCCTCACCGGTGGTAAAGTCCACGAGCTCTTTTGAGTTGATACGGTGAAATTCCGTAACCGACGGTATAGTCCGGATGGTAGAGAATGAATGTAAATATGTGCGTTCATTTTTATATCTTGCCCCGCCTTAAAGGCGGATTTTTTTGCCCCTAATTGAAAGGATGTTAATAAATGGATAAAAAAATTCTTCGCACAGTTCAACTGGCAATGCTGACAGCGGTTTCCATCGTATTGCTTTATCTTGTTCGTGTTCCCCTCATCCCTTCTGCACCGTTTCTTGAATATGACATGGCAGATGTACCGGTGTTAATTGGCTCTATGCTCTTTGGCCCTGCCGCCGGTACACTTACTCTACTCGCAGTATGCCTGATACAGGCTCTCACATTAAGTGCATCAAGCGGTTGGATTGGCTTTCTTATGCACTTTATTTCTTCCTTCACTTTACTAATTGTTGCCGCAGCGATATACAAAAAAGGTAATTTCAATATTAAATCTCTGACTATAGGTTTATTTTTCGGCTCAATTGCGATGACAGTAATTATGATTCCTCTCAATCTGATTTTTACAGGAATTTTTCTTGGTGCGGGTACAAAAGTTGTAGTTTCTATGTTGATTCCTGCAATAATCCCATTTAACCTGTTAAAGGCAGGCATTAACAGCATTGTAGCAATCATAGTATTTATACCGCTTAAAAAGATTCTTCAAAGGTATATTTAAGATGATTTTTTGGAATTAATACTGCCACATACTATTATATATAATGCGTTGTGTTGATGTTAATGAATTAAAAGTGCGGATGCTTTTAAGCATCCGCACTTTTTTACAATAATCAATCAGTAGTTATTTCATTAAAAATTTCAATCATCACTTTTATTATTGAACTTGCTGTTTGATCACCAAATGAAATAAGTTCTTGATAATGATCATCCACGATAGCAAGTGAATAATCATTGTCAGGAACAACATATCCACAGGCATCATTCATCAATCCAAAACAAATTGCGTCTTGACCGAATATATCTCTTAAGCAGTTATAATCGAAATCTTTACCTTTGAAGGAACCTGCTGCCGTTAATGAGTCGCCACCATAAACTATATCTTGAACAACCTCACCCGGTAGCATTAGAACCTTAACATCACCAAACTCACAATATCCTGCTTCGGAAACCATATAGTAATTAGTTAAACCGTCTTTATAAACTGCATAATTGCAAAGTTCAAGTTTTGCGATAAAAATCATAAGTGGATTGTTTAAACGAATGGGAACTTCTTTTATAATAATGTTAAACTTGGGTTCAAGTTCTCTTTCGACTACAGGAGTCCAGCCTTCAAACCAAAGAGTGTAATTTTCATTATTTTCTCTTTCTCTGTTTATTGTATCCCAATCTGCATTTGCTGAAATTGTATTAAAATCATTTGTTAAATTTAGAGCGATTTGTCCCATTTCACGTCCATAACGCTCACACTGCTGATAGCGTCTTTCCATATCAACTCCGTCATTTGTAAGACCTCTGCCAAAGTAAATACCGGCAATCGCACCATTTATAAACATAAAGTTATAGCCGTTCTTTTCGATTTCATCACCAAGATAGTAAACATAATCGCCGGAAATTTGTCTACCGTTATCCCTTTTACTTACAGGCATACCGGCTACATCCGGGTGGGCATTAATATTAACCATCATTGTTGGTTTCAGTGAAGAGTTGTTTGGAGTGAAAACAAATCTAGCTATGTCCGAATTTAAACTTGTACTGGATTTTCTGTTTTTATTGTTAAAATACTCTTTGTTTAGTTCTTTAACAGCATAAGTTAATTTACCTTCCGTCATATCCTCAACAGACTCTTTAATTGCATTTGCCATAACGCCCTTTGCCCAGTCCATCCATTCTTGATTTACGCCAGGAGTTTTATCAAGGAATGGAAGATATGACTTTACAATATTGCCCATTATTTTTGAAAAACCGTTTGTCCATAGTCCTTGAGTATCAAGGCATGAATGAGAATGGGTAGAAGAAATATTGATTGAATTGAATTCAGTATTCGGCATTAAATTAGCAACAAGTGCCCTTACATCTCTAATGTCACCATTGCAAAATCCTATACAGTCAACATTAGCGAAAATTGATATGCCTCTGTCAGAGCCGTCGGAAACTGCTATTACTCTGATCATCATGTCATCAATTATCTCTTCAACCTTATTTTTCATCCCATTTTCTGCCATTATATAGCCCCCAAGGTAGTAGTCACCCTCAAAGTTACCATCCTTGAGCGCCTGAGGAATAAGAGAAGCTTTAGAATAACCTAAACTCCACTTTGCATTTTCAGCGGGAGTTTTAATATAATCTTCTGCACCTGAATAAAAGTTTTTAATTACTCTATTGCTTAACTTTGAAAAATTTTTACTGTCGGGAATTGATGCTGAAATGCTGCCAAGTATTACCCTGACAATGCCTTCAAGTGTACCTACGCCAATATTTTTAAGAGTTTTATTGATATCACCTGCAGCTGAAGCACCAACCGAACCAAATCCGGAGAAAATGATTGAGCATACTAATATTATGCTGATAATTGAAAGAGAAAGTTTTTTCATAGATATACTCCTTTATTTTAACTTTAACTTAATATACCACTTTTATAAAGAAAAGTAAAGCAAAAATTGACAATTTACATAAAATTGACAGTTATATTTTTTAAAAATTATGAAATTAAACAAAATAGTATTTGCGGTTGCAAAAGTTAGAGAATAATTGTATAATAAACAATAATACATTAAGGAGGACTGCATTGAAAAGAGTTATAACAATTAACGATATTTCAGGTATCGGCAAATGCTCTTTGACTACTGCTTTGCCTATTATTTCTGCGGCAGGACTTGAATGCAATCCCATTCCCACTGCCGTACTTTCCACTCAAACCGGAGACATTAACGGTTACACTTGCAGGGATCTTTCCGGTGATTTAGATGCATATATTATGCATTGGAATGAAATCGGAGTTAAAACAGACGCAATTTATTCCGGTTATCTTAATTCTACCGAACAAATTGTATATGTTGAAAAGGCAATCAAAATATTTTCAAAGGAAGAGACTTTAGTGTTAGTTGACCCTGCTATGGCTGATTTCGGTGAGTTATATACTGGCTTTGACGAGAATTTTGTTAAAGAAATGGTGATTCTCTGTAAGAAAGCTGACATTATTACTCCAAACATAACAGAAGCTTATTATTTGCTTAGAACTAAATATCCGGAAATTGAGCTTAGATCTTATACAGATTTTAATAATAGTTTAGAATTTATTGACTACATTAAATCAATTTGCAAAAATCTTTCTAATTTTTCTAAAAGGTGGATATTATTAACCGGAGTTGAAATTTCAAAAGACACAATGGTAACTTTTTTGTACGATAAGTCAAAGCCGGATAGTGAAGTAAAAACTATTTCTGTCGATAGGGTTCCGGGTACCTATTATGGTACAGGAGACATATTTGCGGCAATTATAGTATCATTTTTGACTAATGGTGAAAATATGGTTTCTGCAGTAAGTTTTGCTTTAGACTTTCTACACTGTGCCATTGAACAAACCCATAACGAAGGTACTGACACACGATTTGGAATAAGTTTTGAAAACTATCTATATAAAATCACAAATTATTTTGGAGGAATGAAAAATGAGTTATGCAGATGAAGTTTTTATTGCAACTTGCAAAGACATTTTAGAAAACGGAATTTATGATAATGATATAGAAGTACGTCCAAGATGGGAAGACGGCACACCTGCGCACACAGTAAAAAAATTCTGTATTGTAAACAGATATGATTTAAGTAAAGAATTTCCCATATTAACACTTAGAAAAACATTCCTTAAAAATTCAGTTGATGAACTTCTTTGGATTTGGCAAAAAAAATCCAATAACATTAATGAACTCGGTTCAAAAGTTTGGGATGCTTGGGCAGACGAAAACGGGTCTATAGGAAAAGCTTACGGTTACCAAATGAGTGTAAAGCATCATTACCCTGAGGGTGATATGGACCAGGTTGACAAGGTAATTTGGGATCTTAAAAATAATCCGGGAAGCAGAAGAATTATTACAAACCTCTATGTACATCAAGATTTAAGCGAAATGGCACTGTACCCCTGTGCTTACGGAATGACATTTAATGTAACGGGCAGAAAACTTAACGGAATACTTAATCAGCGTTCTCAAGATATGCTTGCTGCAAATATATGGAATGTTTGTCAGTATTCCGCTCTTCTGTGTATGATGGCACAGGTTACCGGTTTTGAACCCGGTGAATTTGTTCATGTAATCGCAGATGCACATATTTATGACAGACATATTCCCATTGTGGAAGAGTTAATCAAACTCAAGCCCTTTGATGCTCCCAAAGTTACAGTAGATAAATCAGTAACGGATTTTTACGATTTTACTAAAGACAGTTTTACGATTGAAAACTATAAATATCACGAATTCGATAAAAAAATTCCGGTAGCTGTTTAAGGAGAATCTATGAGAGCAATAGTTTGCGTAGATAATAATTGGGGTATCGGTAAGGATAACAATTTACTTTATCACCTTCCGCCTGATATGAAGTTTTTTAAAGAGAAAACCATTGGAAATGTTGTCGTTATGGGCTTATCTACATTAAAATCATTTCCAAACTGTCAACCCTTAAAAAACAGAGTTAACATTGTACTTACCAAAAAGAAAGACTTTCAGCAAGATAATGCAATGGTTTGTCATTCTATCGAAGAATTGTTTGAAATTCTTAATAGATTTGAAAAGGACACTGTTTATGTCATAGGAGGGGCAAGTGTTTATGAACAATTACTCCCCTACTGTGATACAGTTTATGTAACAAAAATTGACTTTGAAAAGCCTGCTGACAAGTTTTTTCCAAATCTTGATAAAGATGAAAATTGGGTATTGGCAAAAGAGTCGGAATTACTTGAGTACAATGGTATAAGGTATAAGTTCACCACTTACAAAAACATTTAAGAAAGTCAAAACAATAATTATTTCTAAAGGAGATGTAAATATGGCTACATACTTTCAAGAGCCTTCAAGAACTTTTAGTGAGTATCTTTTAATTCCCGGATACACATCAAGAGATTGCATACCGGCAAATGTTTCTCTTAAAACATCTCTTGTTAAATTTAAAAAAGGCGAAGAGAAATGTCCTATTTCCCTTAATATCCCTCTTACAAGCGCTATAATGCAGTCTGTTTCAAACGACACACTTGCAATTGCTTTAGCAAAAGAAGGCGGTGTTTCTTTCATTTACGGCTCACAGAGCATTGAAGATGAAGCGGCTATGGTTGCCAGGGTTAAAAACTACAAAGCCGGTTTTGTTATAAGTGACTCAAATCTTAAGCCTGAAGCAACACTTGCGGATGTATTGTATCTTTTAGAAGAAAAAGGTCATAGCACTATGGCTGTTACACAAGATGGAAGCCCAAACGGTAAATTGCTTGGTGTTGTAACAGGTCGTGATTACAGAGTAAGCAGAATGTCTGAAGACTGTAAGGTTTCTGAATTTATGACTCCTTTAGAAAAATTAATTATTGCTAATGAATCAACAACATTAAAAGAAGCCAATGATATCATTTGGGAACACAAACTCAATTCTTTACCTATTGTTGATAAAAATGGCAATCTTATGTATTTTGTGTTCAGAAAGGACTATTCTCAGCACAAAGAAAACCCACAGGAATTACTTGATGCCAACAAGAGTTATATCGTAGGTGCCGGTGTTAATACTCTTGACTATGAAAAAAGAATTCCTGCATTGGTTGATGCAGGTGCAGATGTTCTTTGTATAGATTCTTCCGAGGGATTTACAGTTTGGCAAGAGCAAACTTTATCATTTGTTCGTGAAAAATATGGTGATTCTGTTAAAATCGGCGCAGGTAATGTCGTTGACAAAGACGGTTTTCTTTTCCTTGCAAAAGCCGGTGCAGACTTTGTAAAAGTAGGCATTGGCGGAGGTTCAATTTGTATTACAAGAGAGACAAAGGGAATCGGCAGAGGCCAAGCAACTGCACTTATTGAGGTTGCTGCAGCAAGAGACGAGTACTTCAAAGAAACAGGTATTTATGTTCCAATTTGCTCAGATGGCGGTATAGTTCACGATTACCATATGACACTTGCCCTTGCAATGGGTGCCGACTTTTTAATGTTGGGCAGATACTTTGCAAGATTTGATGAAAGCCCGACTGAAAAGACAATGATTAACGGCGTTTATGTAAAAGAATATTGGGGTGAGGGTTCCAACAGAGCACGCAACTGGCAAAGATATGATGTTGGAGGTAAGTCGAAACTTAACTTTGAAGAAGGCGTTGATGCCTATGTAACTTATGCAGGTTCACTTAGTGACAATGTTGCCAAAAGTCTGTATAAAGTAAAATCAACAATGTGCAACTGTGGAGTAATTACTATTCCGGATTTACAGGCAAATGCTAAACTGACAGCCGTTTCGGCAACCAGCATTGTTGAAGGCGGTTACCACAATGTTATGCTAAAGAGTACACCGACAACAGGCAGATAAACAGTTTTTGTAAACCGACCTGTTATTTCAGGTCGGTTTTAATAATGCAACAATTGAATGTAAAAAAATCAGGAGTGATACTATGCTAAACAATGTATTGAATGATTACATCAATAGTTTTATTGCTGAATCATCAAAGTACGAGTATATTGATGAATTCAAAATTTATATAATTGAAGAAATAGCCCAAAGAGTTAATGAAATTGAGTATGCGGGATTAAAAGATGAAAAAGTAATGAACGATCTCATTTTAAGTGAATACAATGATTTGCATAAAAATTATCGTAATTTTGAAGAAACCACAATAAATGAAATCAAAAAGAAAAAAAGTAAAAAGATCCATTTGTTCGGTACAATTTTTTATGTGCCTTTTGTGTTAATTATTTATCTAATTTCAAGTTTATATACTCAAAATTGGCATTTATCATGGGTATTTTTAGTTAACTCTTTTTTAATGCTTTTTGCTTATTATGGTATTCTTGTTGTATCGCTTTTAACAAAAGCAGAAAAAAGTTTCCATCCTATTTCTCGAATAATACTTGCAGTCACGGTGTTTTTATTTGCCACGGCAATATTTTTAGTGCTCTTAATACTGTTTGAAGTACCACATGCATGGCTTGTATTCATAGTGGCGGTAATTGTTATGATGACCGCTGACAGCATATACATACAATACATAAAAGAAAGATTTGCGGTGTTATTTCAATTGCTTTATGTTGTTCCTATTGCAGCTATGATATATGTCATACTATTTGTGCTTGGTATTATTCCCGCCCATCCCGGCTGGATTATTATTCCCGCAAGTTTATTTTTTGATATTATTGGAATAGGTGTTCAGTTAAAGCATCACAAGAATTTTAAAAGGAAAGAATTGGAGGCTGATGCACAATGGGAAGAAAACTAAACGCAGAACTTTGGGATAAAATGCATTACCTCTTTAGAGATTTTAATGATAGAATGGTTCATGTTGAGTTGGAATATGACTTCATAATTGACATAGAAGTATTAAAAACTGTATTAATTTGCTTCTTTGAAAAAGCCCCTGTTCTTCTTTCAAGTTTTCATGATAATCATATTAGGCCTTACTGGAAAGTTAATAAATACAGAATTGATGATGTATTGACAGTCAAAAATACTACTGAAGACGAATTAGCACAAGAAGTTGATGATTTTCTTACACAGTACATTCCACCGGAAAATCAAGTCCAAATGAAAGTATGTGTATTCTTCCATGGTAATAAGACAACCCTTTGTATTGTTGAAAATCATATGTGTATGGACGGTGGAGATTTAAAATACTTCATATATGCACTATGTCAAAACTACAATGATTACAAAGTCAACAATATAAGTCCGATTAACTTAAAGGAAGGTAACAGATCATATACCGAAGTGTATAGCAATTTTAAGCCAAGTGACCAGAGAGCGGCACAAAATCTCTATAAGAATATCAATAAAAAAGACGAGCACCGTTTTCCTCTTACCGAGCCAAAGCAATATGATAAATCTTTCATAACTCGCAGAGAAATCAGCGCAGAAAAATTTTTAGACTTAAAGTCTACGGGTAAAAAACACGGTGCAACAATAAATGATATGCTTATGGCTGCATATTATTACAGTCTCTATGAACTTGCAAAATTTGATAAAACGGAAAGCGTTAGTATCTCATGTGCAATTGACCTTAGACGACATATTAAAAACCCTGAAACTACCGGAATAACTAACCATACCGCATGGATGCAATGTGTTATTCCTGAACTGGGCAATAACATATATGAAACATTAAAATATGCTATTGACAGTACTAATAAGTTTAAGGCAGATAAGTTTATGGGCCTTTATGGACTACCATTACTTTCCTTCGGTTACAAAATACTTCCCCACGCTGCAAGTGAAGAAATCATAAAAATCGGTTATTCTAATCCATATATTGCAATGAGTAATATCGGTTTAATTGATGTTAAAAAACTGACTCTTGAAGGAAATGAGCCAATTAAAGGATTTATGAGCGGAGCGGTTAAATATAAGCCCTATGTATTGCTTTCAGCAACAACAATGAGAAGTCAACTAACACTTTCAATGTGTGTCAAAGGTAACAATGAGGACAAAAAAATAGTAAATAATTTTTTTGATTTGATGGAAAAAAATATAAATTTACTTATCAGTGAAGGATAAAATGACTCAAGAACATATTTACGGAATAATTAAAAAAATGTTCAAAAACTCCACACCGCTTACATGCGACTGTGGAGTGCTTTGTGACAGAGCTTGCTGTAAGGGAGACAGCACAACCGGAATGATATTATTTCCAAATGAAAGAACCAATTTTAATGTTATTGAAACTAATGGTTATAAATTAGCAGTTTGTAACGGTAGATGTAACAGAAATGAGCGCCCTATTTCTTGTATGCTATTTCCTTTTATGCCGATAATTATAGATAACAAAATTAAAGTTACAATTGACTACCGAGGTTTTTCAATTTGTCCTTTGGTTCGAAATTTTAAAAATGTGAGATTTAATAAACCTTTTACCTTAAAAGTAAAAATAGCGGGAAAGCTATTGACTAAAAACAGAGAATCATTTAATCTACTAGAGTTGATAACTCAACAAATTTTAGAAGAAAAAAGTTTAATTGAAACACTTAACAAGGAGCAGTAATGTACAAAGAAAATTTTCACACTCATACCACATTTTGTGATGGCAGAAGTTCGGCCGAAGAAATTGTTTTATCAGCAATAGAAAAGGGTTTTGATGCAATAGGATTTTCCGGTCATGCCTATATGGAAAATGTCAAGTGCAGTTGGTGTATGTCTAAAGATAATATATTTTTATATCTATCTGAAATTGAAAGATTAAAAGAAAAATATTCATCACAAATTAAATTATACAAAGGAACGGAATTAGATTACTTTTGTACTGATGTTCCCGGTGAATATGAGTTTACTTTAGCAGCAGTGCACTATCTTAATTTAGGTGATGAATATCAAGGTATTGACATAACACAGCAAGAGCAAGTTGATACAGCAAACAGGTTCTTTGATGGTTCAATGATAGATTACAGTATCGAATACTTCAAACTTGTCGGAAATTTGCTCAACAAGTTTGATACCGACTTTATAGGCCACTTTGATTTACTTACTAAATTTAATGAAGGTGACTGTTTCTTTGATACTAAAGACAAAAGATATATAAAGGCATGGACTGATGCTGTAGATAATTTAATTCCACACAATAAGCCCTTTGAAATCAATACCGGTGCCATTGCAAGAGGTAAAAGAACAGCCCCCTACCCCGCTTTAGATATCGCCGAATATATACACAGCAGAGGCGGATATTTTATTGTGACATCTGACTGCCATGATGCAAAAAACATTGATTGTGCTTTCGATTTAGTTGCGGAAAAATATTCAAAATTTAATATAGTTAGTTTCAATGAAATACTAAAAAACAGATAAAAACTGCCGTACAACAGTGTACGGCAGTTTCATTATTCTGTTTCATTTTCGGATGTACCACTGCTCATAAGTAAATTAAACTCATCCGCATCAATTTTATCTTTTTCAAGTAAGACATTTGCAAGTTTATGTAATTTGTCAATATTTTCAGATAAAATAGTGTTGGCTTGAGAGTAAGCTTTAGAAATTATATTTTCAATTTCTTCGTCAATTTGAGTTGCAACAGACTCAGAATAATTTCTAACGGTACCATAACTTTTACCTAAGAAAACTTCTTGACCTTCACTGTCAAATGCGATTGGACCCAATCTGTCGCTCATACCATATTTAGTTATCATTTCACGGGCAATTTGAGTCGCTCTATGAATATCGTTAGAAGCCCCGGTAGAAACATCGCCGATAACAATTTCCTCTGCAACACGGCCACCTAAAAGACTAACCAAGTTATCAAGCATTTCGTTCTTTGAAACATAACTTCTGTCCTCTTCAGGTCTAAACAAAGTATAACCACCTGCAAGTCCGCGGGGAATTATAGAAACCTGGTAAACAGGGTCAACATTCTCAAGATAATATGAAGTAACAGCATGACCTGCTTCATGATAAGCTGTTAATCTCTTAGTTTTTTCTGTCATTCTGTGAGATTTCTTTTCAACACCAACTTCAACTTTAATGGTAGCTTCATCTATGTCAGCCATTGTTATAGCTTTTTTAGTATTTCTCGCTGCAAGTAAAGCTGCTTCATTCAAAACATTTTCCAAATCAGCACCGGTAAAACCAACTGTAGCACGAGCAACACTTTCAAAGTCAACATCGGCACCGATTGGCTTATTTTTAGCGTGAACTTTCAGTATTTCTACTCTTCCTTTAGCATCGGGATAATGTACTGTTATTTGTCTGTCAAATCGTCCGGGTCTTAAAAGTGCAGGGTCAAGAATGTCAGGCCTGTTGGTAGCGGCAATAATAATAACACCCTCATTCGCCCCAAAACCATCCATTTCAACGAGTAATTGATTTAATGTCTGTTCTCTTTCATCATGACCACCGCCCATTCCTGCGCCTCTGTGACGGCCTACTGCATCAATTTCATCAATAAAAACTATTGACGGTGATGCTTTTTTTGCTTGGTCAAACAAATCTCTGACTCTTGAGGCACCAACACCCACATACATTTCAACAAAGTCGGAACCTGAAATAGAGAAAAAAGGCACATCTGCTTCACCTGCAACTGCTCTTGCAAGTAAAGTTTTACCTGTACCTGGAGGACCTACAAGCAGAACACCTTTTGGAATTCTTGCTCCAAGTTCGCTAAATTTATGAGGATCCTTAAGAAACTCAACAATTTCAGCAAGTTCTTCTTTTTCTTCTTCAGCTCCTGCTACATCATCAAATGTGGTTTTTCTTTTTTCGTCAGTTCCCTTTTTAACACGAGCTTTTCCAAAAGATAGTGTGCGATTGTTTTCATTGGTCATTGTGGCATTCATTCTTCTAAACATAAAGAAGAGAGTTAAAAGCATAAGTCCGACCATAATTAAAGAAGGCAACATACTTATCAATATGCTGTTTGAACTGCCTGAAATATACTTTGCTTCAATTTTCTTTTTGGGGTTTTCTTTATTGTACTTCAAAACTTCTTCATGCACATCATCAATAAACATAGAAACACTTGGAACAGTATATAAATGTTCCACATTTTTCTTATCACCCACGAGAGAATATTTCAAAGCACCGCTGCTTAAATTTAATTCATAGCTTGTAACTTTATGCTCCTCAAAGAGAGAAACAATTTCAAAATATTCAGGAGTTTTCTTTTGCTTAACATCAGCATACCTTGAAACTCCGAGAATAATTATAAGCGGAATTAAAATATAAGGTAAAAAAGCTAAAAATTTACTTTTATTATCACTTGGTTTTTTATTCATATTATTTCTATTCAAATACTTGCCCATCCTAATTATTTATAAATTTTTTCTTTTAGACTTCCAATGAACGGAAGATTTCTGTATTTTTCTGCAAAGTCAAGACCATACCCAACAATAAAAACATCAGGGACGGTGGTACCCACATAATCTGCAGTTAAATTTACTACTCTTCTTTCCGGTTTATCTAAAAATGTGCATATCTTTAAACTCTTTGGGTTTCTGCCTGCTAAAATTGACATCACATAATTTAAGGTTCTTCCTGAATCCAATATGTCTTCAACCAGCAGTACATCATAGCCTTCAAGATTAATATCAAGGTCTTTTACAATCTTAACAGCACCTGAAACATTTTCCGTTTTATTTCCGTAAGAAGAAACACACATAAAGTCAATTTTACAAGGAATGGTTATTGCTTTCATAAGGTCGGACATAAAAACAACCGAGCCTTTTAGAATACTGACTAAAAGTAAGTTCTTGTCCTTATAGTCTTCACTGATTTCTTTCCCCATTCTCTTTACTATGTCAGCAATTTCTTCTTCGCTAACATAAACTTTCTCAATGTCATTTATCATACAATCACCTTCATAATTGATATTTTTAGTACTATTTCAGTATTATTATCAATATCTATTCTTGCATCCAACCCACATTTGTGGGCTAAAACAATTCCATTTTCATCATAAATTACAGGTAAAGAATCTCTTTCCTCCGGAGGTATGTTTAACTCGTTTTGTATTTTTCTTAAATCTTTAGTAACATTTCTTTTAGGCAGTTTAAGTTTATCTGAAGGTAGTCTGCCTCTAACAAACAGATTTCCTTGAATCTTCTCAAAATCACAGAAATAAGTGTAGCAGTCTCGGTCAATTGACTGTAGACAACTACTATTCTTACAAAGTTTAAGTGAAATATTATATTCACCACAAATATTATCTCCCAATTGAAGTTGCATACTACTAATTTTTTTTGGTTCATCATACACGAATTCTAAATATCCTGCACGAGCTCTAATAAACAAATTACCGGATATTTGATATCTTGAACCTGATTTAGTTTTTGCATAGTTATTTACCAAATGATCAATTTGTGTAACAAGATGGTAATTAACATCTGAATCGGTATTTAAACTGACAATCAAGGAAATTACTCTTTTTCTTATTGCAGGATGAAGATTTGATAATGTTTCAATGCAAAACCTATCATTTGATTTTGAAATATTATAATTTTCAATAGCTTGTTGGTCTAAATAGTAATTATCTTCACTTATTGAATTTAGACACCTTAATGCAGCTTTTTCAAAATCAGAATTTATTGTTTTCAACTGAGTTATTACTGTGTTTCTGATTTTATTTCGTGAATAATCATTCTCTTCGTTTGTTTTGTCAACAACAAAAGGAATATTATTTTCTAAACAATAATTGAGTACTTCATCTTTTGAACAATCCATCAAAGGTCTGACAATTTTATCTCTTTTTATCGGAATTGAAGTAAGGCCTTTAAGGGTTGTACCTCGAGTGAAGTTAAAAATGAAGGTTTCGATTCTGTCATTCAGATTATGTGCGGTTGCAATAATGTCAATATTTTCTATAGAGTTAAAGAAACTATATCGTACTTCCCTACCGGCTTCTTCAACACTAACACCTTTTTCTTTAGCCAAAGAATTGACATCAACATTCAATAAAAACAGTTCAATATTATGCTTTTCACAGTAATCTACAACAAATTTTTCATCCTTAATTGAGTCATTACCTCTTAAGTTATGATTAACATGGGCAGCACAGAGAGATATTTTTAATTCATCTTTTAGTTCAGAAAGAACATTTAATAGACACATTGAATCACTACCGCCAGAAAGAGCCACAAGCACTCTACTTTCAGGAAAAATTAAAGAATTATTTTCAATTGTACTTAATACTTTATGTTTCATTTCTTAAATTATCAATTTGTATAAACAAAGTATGTTCTGCATCCCAAGCAAAGTCAACAGCACCAACATCGCCATGTCTGTTTTTGGCAACAATTACTTGGATTTTGTTAATATCATCTTCATTATCATCTTCATAATTTTCGCTATCTTTTTCTCCGCCGAAAAAGTTTTCACGATAAAGTAACATAACGATATCAGCATCCTGCTCAATAGTGCCTGATTCTCTCAAGTCTGAAAGCTGGGGTTTGCGTGCCTTTCCGTGAGCAACACTGTCTCTCGAAAGCTGAGCACAACAAATTACAGGAATATTTAATTCTTTAGCCATTATTTTAAGATTTCTTGTGATTTCGCCGACTTCATTAACTCTGTTTTCAAAACGAACTTTTGATTTAATAAGACCAAGATAGTCAATAATTACACAATCAACATTTCCAAGTCGTCTGATCTTTGCCTTCATTTCCGGTACGGTTATAGTAGACTGATCATCAAAATATAATTGTGCATCATTTAGCGCTTCTACCGCAATTCCGAGTCTTTTCCATTCATCCGGGGTTATTTGACCGTTTCTCATCTTTTTACTTGAAACCCTGGCTTCGGTACCGAGAACCCTCATTGCCAATTGTTCTTTTGACATTTCAAGAGAGAAAAATAGAACCTTTTTCTTTGCCAAAACTGATACATTTCTTGCAAGATTTAGGGCAAAACTGGTTTTACCAACAGAAGGTCTGGCACCGACTATAATAAAATCGCCCTTATTTAATCCTGTGAGAATATTATCAAGGTCTGTAAAACCGGTTGAATATCCTTTATACAGATCTCTGTCTTCACCCGTTAGCTTGTTAAGTGTTTCATAAACATCATTAACAATTACTTCTCTAAGCAATAAAGGTGCATCACTTGTCCTGCCTTGACGAATACCGTAAATCTTTTGTTCAGCATTGTCAAGAAGTTCATCTGCCGATTGAGTTTCACTAACAGCATTCTCAATAGTTTCAGTTGAAAATGAAATTAAAGTTCTAATTAAAAATTTTTCTTGAACAATTTTAGCATACATTTCAACATTTTCTGTTGAAGGAACCATAGCAACTAACTCAAATAGATATTTTCTTCCGGAATCCCTGTCAAAACTACCGTTTTTAACGAGGTCATCAAGAATTACAAGAGTATCAATAGTAGTTGCTGTGCTATCAAATTTTAGAATTGTTGCAAATATATCTTTGTGCTGCTGAAGAAAAAAACTTTCTGACCTTAAGTAAAGAAATGCTGTATGACGACAATCGGGATCTGCTAAAATAGAACCTAATACTGCCTGCTCTGCCTCTAAACTCCAAGGCATTTGTATATCTTCATTGCGATAAAAATTTACTTCTGCCATAATTAACTCCTAATTACTATTCACCAACAATAACATATAGGGAAGTCGTTATACCACTGTAAAGTTTCACTTCAACGGGATAAGTCCCAAAAGATTTAATATCTTCAACAATTACCTTTTTCTTATCAATTTCAATATTATAGGCATCTGAAATAGCTGTAGCAACATCCTTTGAGGTAATTGAGCCGAAAAGTTTACCGTTTGAGCCTGCTTTAGCGGTAAGTTTAACTGTTTTCCCCTCTAAAAGTTTGGCTGTTTCATTTGCTTGAGCAATTTCGGATTTAATTCTATGTTTTTCTGCTGCTTCTCTGTTCTTAAGTTCACTCATAGCCTGTGCATCAGCTTCTGAGGCTAATTTTCTCGGAAGAAGAAAGTTTCTGGCATAACCGTCACTTGTGTTTACAAGATCGCCTTTTTTACCGAGACCTTTAACATCTTGAAGTAGTACAACTTTCATAATATATCCTCCTAACTAAAATAATTATCAATTTGTTCAATGAGCCTATTTCTTATCTCATTTATATCAGTATTCGGGATTTGGCAAGCCGCCATATTTTGATGACCGCCACCTCCTAAAGCTTCCATAATTATCTGAACATTTATTTCTCCATAACTTCTGGAGGAAATACAAACACTATCGTTATCCTTAAAGATAACAAATGTTGCCTTTACATCGCTTGAAGTTAAAAGTTCATCTGCCGCTTGGGAAGCAATAATCCTGATATTTTTCACAGAAATATCTGTCAAAGAAATTGAACACTGTTTATAATTTTCAGATTGGCAAATTATTTCATTTTTTAGCATTGCTTCTTCGAAACTTGTTGAGAACAATCTCTTAACCTTAAAAGTGTCAGCTCCCCTGTCTCGTAAATATGCTGCTGCTTCAAATGTTCTTACACCGGTTCCCACGATAAAATTTTTTGTATCAAGCATAATTCCGGCAAACAGTGCTCCGGCAATCTCTGTCGGAATTTTATCATGAGGAATTAAGTATTGCAGCAATTCGGTAACCATTTCACAAGTTGAAGAAGATCCGGGATTATGAATAAACAGTATTGGATTTGATTTTGTAGTTGTATCAAGTCTATGATGGTCTATAATTATCAAATAATAACTATCATTAACTATATTTTTAAGTTCACAAAAATTGATATTATGTGTGTCTAAAAGTATAAACAAAGTTTTTTCTTGGACAAGAGAGTCCACTCTGTTTTTCGAAACAAGATAACTATCATATCCGTTTTCAATCATAACCTTAAAGAGGTTTTCGCTCAAAGTATTTTGTTTATCGTAAATAACATTGACATTTTTACCTAACTTCCTAATTGCATAAGCAAGGCCGAAGGCAGAACCAACAGAGTCAAAATCTGAATTAATATGACCACATATTATTACATTTGAACTTTCATTGATATGTTCATAAAGCTTCTCTGCCCAAATTCGAGTTTGAACTCTATGCTTCTTTTCGGCACTCTTAGAAACACCGCCAAAGTATGTATACGAGTCTTCATTCCTAATTGCTACTTGGTCTCCGCCCCGAGAAAGAGACACCTCTAAAGCTTCTTTTGAAAACTGCTGAGCTTGTTTAAGATTTTCTCCTTTAGAAACTCCGATTGAAATGGTAATATTTAACTTTTTATCTCTGTAAGTGCAGTTTCTTACAGACTCAAGGATAGAAAATTTATCTTCAATCATTTTATTGATATTTTTCTGTTCGGTGACAATAAAGTATCTATCATTATCAAGGTGTTTCGATACAGTTTCAAACCTTTCGCACCAATTGTCTAAAAGACTTTCAATGTTACTTCTTATTTCACTTATTTCACTGTCTTTGAACGATGAACGAGAGTCATCAAGATTATCAATTTCAATCAAAGCAACAAAGGGAAAATTATCTATATATAATTCTTCGATTTGTTTAAGTTCAGTATTGTCAAAAAATTTATAGATGGTAAACCTTTCCCCATGATTTATAAATCTAACAAAGTGTACCAAATAAAATTTTTCGTTGAATTTAACTGAAAGGTTTGAACTTTTGTCAAAGGAAACCCCAAAATATTTTGAAATATTCGTGCTTTTATTTATGTCGTTTTTTGCTATCTCGCTGATAAACAATTCATTTGCCCAAGTAATAAAGCCATTATCATCAGAAACACAAACAGGATATGTTAAATTTGATAATGATTTAGTGTTTGAATAATCGAGTTTCTTTGCTGTTGTTTTGAGCATTGATTTATATCTTTTATGAGCAGACACAGTCCTAATCAGGCCATAAAGAAATATTATGGCAAAAACTACTACCATGGCAAGGGCTAGCATTTTGTCATATTTTACAGCAACAACTGCAGAAAAAACAAAGGCTGCTGCGCCTATGCAGGAAATAAAAACTCCATCGTAATAAAAGCCCTTAATTTTCATTTAGACCTCCATAATTATGGGTAGAATCATTGGTCTTCTTTTTGTTTTTTCATATACGAACTTCGAAACCGCATCTCGAACTTTACCGCGAATTGCCGCTAAATCTGAAATATCAGAATTAAAACAATTTTCCAAAATATTTTCCGCTACTTTCCTAGCACCTTCAATTAACTCTTCTGACTCTTTAACATAAACAAATCCTCTTGAAACTACCTCAGGTCCGGCTATAAGTTGACCGGATTTGTAATCGAGAGAAGCTGTAACAACAATAATTCCGTCTTCTCCTAAATGTTTACGGTCTCTAAGAACTATTGTACCTACATCACCAACGCCTGAGCCGTCAACAAAGACCTTACCTGCAGGTACGGATGAACCAAATTTAATGGCATTTTTTGAAACTTCTATACAAGTTCCGTTTTCTCCGATTACAATATTCTTATCGGGTATTCCTATTGCTTGTGCCAACATGGCGTGTTTAGAAAGATGTTTTCTTTCGCCGTGAACGGGAATAAAATATTTTGGCTTTGTAATACCCATCATTAACTTTAGTTCTTCTTGACAGGCATGTCCGGAAACATGTACTTCATACATTTTCTCGTATATTACTTTAGCCCCGAGTTTCATTAGTTCATTGATAACATTTCCAACAGTTTTTTCATTACCAGGAATTGGAGTAGCAGAAATAATTATATAATCATTCGGCTGTATTTCAACACATCTATGATCAGAAAATGCCATTCTGGTTAATGCGGACATAGGTTCCCCCTGTGAACCGGTAGTCACAATAACAAGCTGTTCAGGTTGATAATTTTTAATTAAATCTTGGCTTATTAAAACATTATCAGGAACATTAAGATATCCCAGTTGAGAAGAAACATTCACTACATTTTCAAGAGACCTGCCTATCATAGCAACCTTTCTGCCAAGAGAATGCGCAACATCTATGATTTGCTGCACTCGATGAATGTTTGAAGCAAAGCTGGCCACGATAATACGATTTTTTCCGGCTCTTCTGAAAAGAACTTCAAAACTTTCGCCAACCTTTTTTTCACTTTCTGTAAAACCGGGTATTTCGGCATTTGTGGAATCGGAAAGCAAGGCTAATACGCCGTCGTTACCAAGTTGAGAAAAACGAGCAAGGTCTATCATATCTCCGTCAATTGGAGTTGAGTCAATCTTAAAGTCTCCTGTTTGAATAACAGTTCCTGCATCACAAGATATAGCGAAAGAAACCGCATCGGGAATTGAATGGTTTACATGAATGATTTCAACAGAAAATTTATCAAGCTTTATAATATCACCTGGTAAAACTTCATTTAGTTTTGAACTTGAGAGTATGCCGTGCTCCTTCAGTTTTCCCTCAATAAGACCGATTGTAAGTTTTGTGCCATAAACAGGAATATTAACTGTTTTGAGTAAATAAGCTAAACCACCGATATGGTCCTCATGGCCGTGAGTAATGAATATTCCTTTAACTTTATCTCTATTTTTTTCGATATGAGAAAAGTCAGGAATAACCATATCAACTCCAAGCATATCCGGGTCGGGAAAAGCAAGACCGCAGTCAACGATTATAATTTCATTCTCATATTCGTAAACTGTCATATTTTTACCAATCTCATCAATACCACCCAAAAATGATATTTTTATAGGATTGGTAGGCTTATTTTTTTTGCTTGAACCGTTTCTAGGCCTTGAAGATCTCTTATTTGATTGTTTCTTTGTTTTTGTTACATTTTTTTCTGCAAGTGCACTCATAGGCTTTACAGCTGAATTAGTTTGAGTCTTGCTTTTTTTAGTTGTCCCTTGTTTTGTCGTTTTTGAATTGATTTTTGAACTGCTTCTGTTTTTATTTGCAGTATCTTTTTTGTTGTTTTCCTTTTTATTTTGCATAAATTCTCCTAATAAATTCTATTTTAGGAATGCTTCAACATCCCTTGCATAGTGACCGGAATCTTGGAAACCGTTTTGGGTTTTTTGACTTTCACCCCATTTTCGCTCGATTTCCTCGAAACTGTCAGTTTTTATTTTTGCTCTTTCAAAGCCGTCTTTGCTTCCAAAGAGAACCCAGTCACTGTCCCACATTCCATGACCGGTACCCTTATAGGTCCATAACATCCAACTGAAAGAGTTCTTTTCCATAGTTTTGAAACAATTTTCCCAAGTTGTTAACTTATGTGGATAAAACTCACCCATAAGCATTGGTGTGTTGTAGAAATAATACCTAGTTAAATATACAAAGAGATTAAAAATAAAGTTTGAGTTTTGATAGAAATGCACTTGATAAACTACATTCTCCCATCCCTTAAATTCTTTATGAGGAAGTGCCAACGCAGTCCAAATACATTCCATTGAAATTAAATGGTCTTTGTCTGCTTTTCTAACCGTATCATAAAGTCTTGTATATATAGATTCATTGTTAATTCTTCTTGTTACTTCCCCAACCGGGCAGTCGCACATTGGCTCATTCAAAAGATCGTACATTGCAACTGTGGGGTTACCGTTAAATCTTTCAGCTATTGCAAACCAAAGTTCGTCCGTTAATTCACGATATCTTTCTCCCTGCTGCGTTTTATCATAAAGACCACAGGATTTAGTTTTACCGCTGTGAGGTGCATCACTTTGATATCCCACAGCACCGTGCATATCAAGAATTACATAAAGGCGACGCTTGGAACATTCCTCAACAACCCAGTCAAGTCGAGAAAAATCCCAATTACCATCTTGATCTAAAATTTTAGTACCATTATCGTCATAGTAGAAGTTCCTAAACCAAAAAGGAACTCTTACACTGTTAAAGCCTAATTCTTTAATTTTATCAAAATCATATTCGGTAATAAAATTATCGTAGTATGTATTCAGTAGTTCGTATGCTCTTTCTTGACCGAATCTTTTAGTTAAATTTTCAATAACTTCATAGTTATCAGAAACCTCTTCATAAGGACAAAGCCAATCTTCAAAGATAAGCCAACCGCCCAAATTTACACCCTTTAGGATAACTTTTTTTCCTCTTTGATTCACAATATCTTTACCTTTTACAGTTAAAAAGTCTTCACTTGTAAAAACATTGTCTGAATTTTCTTCTTCATTTTGTGCACCGGAAAAAGTGACAAAAGAGAAAACTAAAATAAGACATAAAATGATGGAAATCACTGACTTAAAACTTTTCATAAATATATCACCCCTATTATATTCTATAATATAACACTATAATCATAATTTGTCAATTTATGTTGACTAATTCTTTGAAATTTGATAACATATTTTTGAGGTGTAAATTATGAAAAAAGTTTTTTCTGCTGTTATTTTTGTGACAATAATATTTAGCACACTTTTGATTTCTTCTTCAGAGGGAGAAAATGAAATATATTTCGGCTCTTACCCTCAAACAATTCTTACCGACGATGAAATTATTAGTGAATTAGAAGAAATAAAAACAGAAAGCTGGACAAGTTTTAATTATTACTGTGGGGACGGGAATGTCGATTCTGCTCACAGTGAAGATTATGCAAAGTACCAAGATGTAATTTATAATGGAGAAAAGTATCGAGGAATTATTTTTGAAAGCTTCAGACCTACATACACATATAAAGAAAAATTAGACTCTCATCATGCAGGTTATTTACCAAATCAAATATATTGGTTTAAGTTTGAACCTATAAAGTGGTTACCGTTAGACGGTGAAAACAATTGTTTTGTTACCGAGAAAGCTATAGATACACAACCATTTATTTGCGAACAAAGTGAAGAACCGATTAATTTTGAGTCAAGCAGCATAAGAAATTTTTTGAAGTACCAATTTTATAGTTGGGCATTTACCGAGTCACAAAAGGTTTTATTAAATCAATTTTCAAATAACACTTATGTTAAACTGTTAACCATTGATGACATTTACAACAATGGTTATATAAGAAATGACCTTACCGCTAAACCTACGGAATACACAAGAATTAACGGTATGAAAGTAACAAATGGAGTGGTTGCTTATTGGCTTGAAGACAGTGAAGACAGTATTGAAACAGAAGAAAAATATTATTCTTCAGTAAGTTACGAAGGAGCGGTAGTGGGCAGAGAAGTGTTCGTCCTTCGTGGAATACGGCCTGTAATAAAACTTGATAACTATTCAAATAACTTATACTCTCTTAACTATTCATTTGACGGAGAAATAATTAAATCTGATAATTTGGAATGCGGTGCAGGTATATTAAAGTATATTCCGGATGAACTTGAGGGCTATGATTTTCATGGTTGGTCACCTGGTAATATTAGTACAATGCCAAACCATGATTTAACTCTTACCGCTAATTTGACTATAAGCAAATATACATTATCATTGAATGCAAACGGCGGAATATTTGAAAATGGTCAAATGACTATAGAAGAATTGAAAGAATATAACTCAATACTGGATATAGAACAACCTACTAAGGAAGGATATATTTTAAATGGTTGGGACATAGATGTACCCGTAAAAATGCCCAATTATGATTTTACTCTCACTGCAAACTGGGTTGCTGCAAGTGATACAAAATATACTGTTAAAGAATACCAACAAGACCTTAGTGGAAATTACCATTTAATAAAATCTATCGAAAACGAGGGGTATACAGATTCCTATGCAGTTTATGATTCTCCGATTATACCCGGCTTTACTGTTGATAACAAAAAAAGTATATCATCGGCACTGATATTACCTGACGGATCTACAACGCTTAAAATTTATTACTGTAGAAATAGATATAACTTAACTTTTGACTTAGGATATGATGATAAAACCATAACTCAAGAATACTTATTTGAGGAAACAATATTGCCGCCTAATTTTGAAGCAAGAGAAGGATATTCAACTGTTGGCTGGGAAAATATACCGAGTATTTGTACTAAAAGTGAAGCATTTACTTTGGAGTGGATTCCAAACAAGTATCAAATCAGCTTTGACACTGATGGTGGTACATACATAAACAATATAATTGCTGATTTTGGTGAAGAAATTATTGAGCCTGAACAGCCAAAGAAAGAAGGTTATACATTTTTGGGCTGGGATATAGAGTTTCCTTCTACAATGCCAAGTGAAAACATTATTTTAACTGCTCTATGGGAAATAAATCGGCACACTGTTACTTGGAACATTAACGGAAATACTATCATTGATACCTATAATTACGGAGAAGTTATCAACACACCAAATGTTGAAAAATTTGAAAATATAATTTTTATAAAATGGGATAAAGAATTGCCGCAAAATATGCCGGATGAAAATTTGGTTTTCAGTGCAATATATAAATTATTGCCGAAAATTAAAATTCAAAATAATCCAAAACAACTAACTGTAATTTATAAAACTCAAGTAACCTTTCATATTCAAGCAGAAAATATAGGGACAGCAAAAATTGAATGGTTAAACAAAAATGGCGATGTTATCGGACAAGGTGATAGTTTTAGAAAATTATTTACTGAGTCTGATGAAATTTCCGTTAGAGTAAATATTGACGGGGAAGAATATAAAGACACCGAAATAATTAAAGTTAACAACTCTATTTGGCATAAAATCATCTATGTTTTTTATAGACTTTTTATACCATCAAAACTCAAGATAGACCAAAAGTAAAAGAAGGTGCAATGCACCTTCTTTTTATGTGTACTTAATTATGTTAAGTATACTGATTACAACTAAAACAGATGTACAAATAACAAAACATTTTTTGACAGTTTTTTCTTCAAGACTTTTTAATAAATATGAGCCTAAAAGCCCTCCTAAAACTGCTGAGGGTAAAATAAACAACAGAGTTATCGACTGATGAGAGTAAAAAGAAATTCCATTATTTATCAATGAAGCTAAAGTGTTTGTAAACTGCGAAAAGAAAATGATTGCAACTGAATATATGGCGCTTTGTTTAGCATTAAATGAAAACAATAACGTCAAAAGAGCAACATTAAAAGGACCGCCACCAATTCCTAAAAAAGAAGCAATGACTCCCATCAAAAGTCCACTGATAAAGATTAAAATTCTGCTCTTAATCTGAAATTGTTTTAGAGGTTTAATTGTGTAAATGACCACTAAAATAAGCAAAATACATAGTATAGATGCCTGAATCATTCTAACATTATTGTCACTTAAACCCCTTTTGCTTAATAAATCAATTAGAAAACCACCAAAATATCCACCAAGAATTGAACCTGAAGCTATATAGAATATAATGTTTAAGTCAAATCTTTCTTTCCTTTTTACTGCTTTAAGTGTTGCGACAACTGACATAGTTAAAACAGCACAACCTGACAAAAAATCAACTTGTGCTCTCGTGTCGTGCCCGATTAAATCCAGCAAAGGTTTAATAATTACTCCCCCGCCTAAACCTACAAGAGCACCTATTGTGGTTGCAACTAAAATAATTACTGAATAAACAGCTTGAATCATTTATTAAATCTCTCCACAACTCCCGCAAAACAGTCTGCTATAGTTTTTTGACTGTTATACCCCATTGAATTAGTTTCATGATAATGATTTAGTCCGTTTTTATCTTTTATGCCATTGAGAAACGGTTGTGTTTTATTTAGCAGAAAATCATTTGGAGGAACAACATAACCCGTCATATCATTTGTAACTCCGAAAACAATTAATTCATCATCTCCACAGATTTCACAAAGTGTTTTTGGATTGATGTCAGGACTTTTATCAACAGTGGACTCTTCTTCTGACAAATAAGGACCATAAACAGTCGAAACAAAACTTTCCCCGGGAAGTGTAAGGATTTTTTTGCCTCCGATGTCCATATAAGTTATTTCTGTTTCCATAGCAATTCCCGTTAAACTTTCAGGATATGGGAATGCCTTAAAACTCATAGTATGTTTCAAGGCAAGAAGAGTTAAAACATAGTTGTCAACAGGATAGTAAAACGATTGAGTTAGGAATTTAATTGAAGGGGTAAGTTCTATATCATTCTCAATATTCAAAGCAGCATTTGCAATCATTAGTCCTTGTTTCTTAACGCATTCAAGGTTATCTTCATCTAAGCGTACAGCATCCATGGCGCCTATTGCACCAATGCCAAACAGAACTTCAGCGCCACTTTCTTTAAGGATTTTTTCTCTCATAAAGTAGGGATATTCACCGCTTAAACTACGGTTACTTCCGCCAAGGGAATTGGGGTGAGCCCCAAAGTTCATAATCCAAGATTCTTTTGAACCGTCATCGGGCTTAAACCTAAATCTTGAAAGGATTTCATTTTTATTAGAAAAGCCTCTTCTCGTAGATAAAGAGTTTTTGACATTGATGTTACCAAAATATAGTCTACCGCTCTTTCTGTTCCTGTAAGCGTCTTCTGCAACTTTTAAAGAATTTTGCATAAGCATTTCCATATATTGCGGATCTTTTCCATCAGAAGGAATACTTAAAAAGGGTTTACCCCAATAGCCGAGAGTATCAATACCTGAATGGCTGTGTGTTGCGGAATAGTTTATGTGTTTACAGCCCTTTATTACATTTGACTTCATTATCATTTCACGAATCTTGTTTATTTCAATTCGTGTCATACCTATAATGTCGGCACTGAGCCATAGAATTCCATCATCATTTCCACAATCTAACCAAACTGCATGAACATAAACATCTGACACAATATCTTCCATCTTATGACCTGAACCATGACCTGCAATCCAATAAGTTTTGTCACTTTTTAAGTCAGGCATAATCTTTTCTTTTGCAAAACCGAGTCTGAAAGTATCACCTTTTATTTCAGTGGGTTCACTAAGAGGTATTTTAGGAGCTGTTCCCTTTTTTTGAGTTTTTTTACCAAAATTTCTTGTAACTTTAATAATAATCTTCATCACTAAATCTAAAGGATCCATAAATACCTCCTAAATGTTTTTTTCAAACTTATATATGCTTTGAGATTCAATGTCAAAAGTAGGTAAAATAATCGGAGGAATTCCTGCATTTACCGATACACTTGAAACTATACTTCTGGCAAACGGAAACAATTCTTTAAAAGTCAGCACATGAATACTTTCTTTTTTTTCATTTTTATCATACTCAAAAAAGCCATTTATAACAATTTTAACTCCAAACTGTTCAGGTCTGTCTTTATCGAACATTTCAACACTGAGTTCGCCCATACAATTATTATTACTACTATACTTAACATTGTAAGAAAATTTGTTGCCAAATTGAACTTTTGCTCCGCTATCAAGTTTATTAACAAAGTTCAATTCACTTACCCTATAGCCCTGCATCTTTACCTTTGTCATGATATCACCTCAGCAGATTTTATAACGATCGGTTCGGTGGGTGTACCCCCTTCGGGACCTTCTCTTTTAATTTTCAAAAAACCATCAACAACATCCATACCTTCAACTATTTTACCAAATGCTGCATACTGTCCGTCTAAAAAAGAACAATCATCATAGCAAATAAAAAACTGTGAGGATGCAGAGTCATTCATACCACCAATTCTTGCCATAGAAACAACTCCTCTTTGGTGTGAAAGAGTGTTCTGTGTAAAACCGTTGGTGCTAAACTCACCGTAGATGGAGGGAACATCTGCACCATCACCGCCTTGTGCCATAAAGTCATCAATAACTCTATGGAACTCCAGACCGTCGTAATAGTCTTGGTCAACTAAATTTATAAAATTGATACAAGTTTGCGGTGCATATTCAGGATAAAGTTCAATGGTAAATTCTCCACCATTTTCCATAGTAAATTTAACTTTAACATCTTCAGGAAGCTCGGCAATTAGTTCTTCGTTATTACTGATATCAGCATTAGATTCTTTAACTTCTGATGCACTAGTATCATGTGTAACCTCAGCGGAATTGCCGGAACACGATGCAAACAGTCCTAACAAGATTAAAACACTCATTATAATTGATAAATATTTTTTCATAATATCCTCCTTAATTGAAACATTCAATTATTTTTAATTTACCGTTCACGGTAAATTTATTTACAGCATTTGCAGGTAGTAAGAAATAGTCACCACGACTGATATCTCTTTTATAGTTTTCTCCGATTATTTCTCCTTCACCGTCAATAATAACATAAATTGCACATTGTTTGTCAAGGGTAAAAAATCCATTGTTTAGTGTAATACTTCTTACAGAGAATGCATCTGTAATTACACCATCAATGAAAGACTCATAAAGAATTTCATCATTTTTAAGCAGAATTTTGGGTTCTAAAGGGGCTTCATAGGTCATACTGTAATCAAAACATTCAAGAGCAACATTTTTATCCAAATTAAGGTACATTTCTTCATCGGACAAGCGGTATTCACCGCACCAACGCTCAGGCTGAATTGTGAAATCTGTCGGCTCCTGAACTTCTAAAAGCATGCATCCATAACCGATTGCATGGACTAATTTTGCGGGAATGTAAAAGATATCGCCAACCTTAACATCAATAGTTTTAAGTAATGTTGACATAATTTCCTTATCGTACTCGCTTTTTTTAATTGCATCAATGAAATCTTTTTCAGTAACACCGTCTTTGAACCCATAATATATTTTTGCACCTGGTCTTGTTGCAAGTATAATCCAACTTTCCTCTTTCCCATGATTTGAATTCAGATATTTGGCAGAAAAATCTTTATCGGGGTGAGCCTGAACGGGTAGACGAATGGAGGAATCTATAAATTTGGTTAATATTCCGATTTCTTCTTTAGTTCCAAGAATTTGCACTTTATACTTTTCAAGGGCGGTTGTTAACGGTAAATCCTCTCCCAATATAATTGAAATACCTTCATTTTCATCTGTGCAATCTTTGTTAAGTGCCTTGACAGATGATGCTACCCATTCTTCGGGGAAATAACCGTCAGTTGAATCATCACCAAAAAATTCTGCAAAAAGTTTACCACCTGTATAAACCCTGTTTACACGATTTTTTTTGAAAAATATGGGATTATCATAGAACATTTAGTTTCCCCCCAAAACAATTTCTCTTGCAATATCAATATTTGGATATTTACCGATTGCAACACCGCAAGAAATAGCGGCTCCTACTGCTGCTTCCTCAAGAAATTTAGACTCAATAACGGTTAAATTAAATTGCTTTTCTAAAATTTTTTTGAATATCGGGTTTTTCCTTGCACCGTTTCCCGATAGGTAAACTGAATTATCCGATTTCAAAATTATCTGTGAATTTACTACAAGCTCTTCAATTATTGACTTGCAAATAGAAACCGTAAAATCATAAGGTGTGAAATTGTTCTCCTTTAGATTTTCAAATCTACCGAACTCTGATGGGTTTTCTCTTGAACCATTGTAACATGTGTATGCCAAAAGATCAGTGTCAATAAAATCCTCTGTAATTTTATTGAGAACCGGATAGTATGTGTCAATATCGGCACCGGCAAGATTAGAAATATCACGGCAAAATTTTTCAAATGTTGCTAAAGCTTTTCCTCCGGAAAGGGAGCAATATGACATTAAATATCTTTTACCGTCAAATGAACGCGGCTCACAGGATTTTCTTTCATAGGTATTTGATAAATATGAAATTTGACCGCCTGTACCAATATTAACTAATATTCCGTTTTCTTCTCTAACTGTGCCAATAAATGCGGCTTGGTTATCACCTAAACATACTGAAACAGGAATGTTATTATATGTTCCCACAACTTCAAATTCCGCTGAAATCTCAGGTAACAATTCATTTCCAATGGTAAACTCATTTTTTCTAACATCAAAGCAGCCAAAACTTGCAGCATTGGTAATATGGGTGGGAACTTTAGTTTTACATAGTTTTGAAATTACATAATCACCTATCGCACAGAAATATTCAGATTCATCAGAAACAAGACCGTTGACATCGTTATAAAATGCGGTTACATTTCCATAACCGGGGAAACTATTCAAATGTTCAGCATAAGTGCAATTATGTTCAAATATTTCATTTCCTCTTTGGTCCTGCCAAGTGTAAAGCGGTGATACAGCATTAAAGTCAGAGTCAACATAAACAATACCATGCATTTGACAAGAAAAACCAATTCCATCAATATTTTCTTTAAACGAGCATATTATTTTTTTTACCGTTTCAAAAATTATATCGGCATCTTGAATTTTCTCAAATAATTTGTTGCTTTTAGTATCTGAATTATTTGCTTTTGATATAGTCTTAATTACACAGTTAGTATCTGTCGAAAATAAAACACCGCATATTTTTGAAGTACCGATATCAATACCTAAAAGGTTCATTAAATCACCTCAACAGGTTGCAGATTGTAGGTCAAGACGAGTAATAATGTCTTGCTGTATTGAAGGAGAAAGATCTAAAAAGTTTACAAAAGTACCATGAATTCTCATTATATATACTCCACTCGGAGCATACTTTTTCGGTTCGGCAAGAACCTTTCTTAAAATTTCGGGAGTTGTAACATTAACATAAAGATAAAAAGGTGAAACTCCCTCCTTCAGTTCATTGAAAAATAAAGGTGTAATTATTTTATCTCTAAACTCAATTCCTTTAATTTCATTTGTTTTGCCTTTGAAATACTTAGGATCAACACCAAGATGAGAAGCGTAACCACCGACAAAATCACTGAAATCAAGTTTCATATTTGAAAGAATTCTAAATCCAAGACCATTTTCAGCACATCCATAAAGAGGGTCAACACCGTAGCTTAACATATCTCGAGATTTTCTTCCGTCAGGAGTTGCTCCCACCCAATAGCCATAAAGTAAATGAGTTGTAGGGGAAGAAAAATCAGGTCTGAACGGATTACCTAAATAATTTTTAGCATTTGCAACCATTTGAGACACTTTTTTTGCAATTTTCTTCGCTTCGCTATCAACTACATCTATGTTATTACCAAATTTTGGTGCAGAACAAAGTATTTTCTAAATTTCGTTGTATCCCTCAAAATTATTTACAAGGGCTTCAACTAAATCTTCTGCCAATTCAGGATTGTTCTCAAGCAAGTAATCAATGGCAATAAAACTGTCTGCAATTATGGTTAATCCGTGAATTAAGCACCCTGATCCGTTATACTTGGTACCTTGTCTCTTCGTGTCTCTTAAATCAATTCCGTTTTCAATTCCACCCATAAAACAAGATAAGAAAGGTACTCTCTCATTTGATAAAGCACAAGATGCTCCATTGCCGGCATCTGCCATTTCGTTAACAAAAAACTGAACATTTTTATAAAATTCTTCTCTAATGTTCTTTAAGTCTGCCTTCTTTACATCAGCCAACTTTTCGCCTGTAATTGTTGAATATCCACCGGTTAAGGTCATTTCAAGAATTTTAGGCAAATTGAGCCATGTATTTGTGGTGTTACCATTGTCTTTACCCATAATTAAAGGTTCTTGACAACCGGCAATGGAAATATCTTGTAAATCTTCTTTATCTATACCATTTTCGGATAGTATTGTGAAAAGCGAGTCGTCATTAAAAAATGAAGGTGTAAGAACTCCGGGTGAAAATAAAAACCTGCCTAACTCTTCATAAAGTTTTTGCGGTGTGTTTTTGTGAAGTTTAACAGATAGAATCGGTTGTGGAAGATTCATATCAAAATAGGCATCGAGTAAGGCATATGAGGTTTCATTTGTTAAATCATTACCACCAAGATCTCTGCCGGAAATTAATAAATTTTGAGAAATTGCCCAGCTTCTGTCCGCAACATTAAAAAATACTAAAAAATGTTTGAGTAAGGCTCCGGCTTCTTCCCTTGATAAATCACCACGATAGGGCTCAAAAATTCTATCTGCATTACCTACTGAAAAAGCAAAGGGGTTTGGAGTTTGTTCAAGACACATAACTTGCCATAAAATAATAAATGACTGTATTGCTTCATAAAGATTATCAGCTCCATTGTAGGGAACTTTTTCCAGAGTTTTTGATATTTGAAAGTAAACTTCTTTTTCTTCGCCATCGGAATTCTTAGCTAAATCTTTTGCAAGCTCACTATATCTCTGTGCAAGTAGTATAGCTGTATCAAGAGCAATTTTAAACGCTTCAAAACCTTTGCCTTGTTTACCATCAAGTTGTTCAAACAATCCCTTAATACCGTATTTCAAAGCAAATCTGAAATCGGGGATCAAATGTCCAGTTACCTGTTCAAAAAAGAATATTACTTCTTTAGTGTAATTTTCATATTTGGAGTAAACTTCATTAAGCTGAGTAACATATTCTGATTTTGAGTATATTTCCCTTGTTTTTTTAATTCTTTCCTCAGTAAATTCATCGTTTGGTTCTATATCATTAAAAACAGCTGTCGGATCACAGTAACCACTAAATTCTTCAACTTTGAAGGCAGGATTTATTAAAGCATAACTGCGAGCAAAAGCATCATCCTGAGTGCCAGCAAAAATTGAATGTTTACTGATTGACAAAGGTAAAACTTGAACTATTTCTCTTAATATTTTTGCCTTTTTAATCTCTTCATTTTCATTTACATATTTTTCAAGCAAATCACACTGTATTTCTTTAGCCAAAAACCAACCGTCAAGTCTTTTATTTGCCCTTTTTTCTGCAAAAAGAAGCTTTGCTCTTTCGGAAATAGAAGCAGAATCAATTATATTTAACATAGTGCTACCTCCTAAGTTGTTACTGTTTTTAAACCTTTTTCATTGAAAGCCTTTATGAAACTGTCAATTATTTCTTTTGTCACAAAGCCATTTGAAATTTCATAATTACCTTGCCACTTATCTTTTCCGTATTCATGATATGCGAGAAATTCGAATACGGTATTGGAAGTATCGTAGTGAATGAAATAATCACTAAACTCATTAGGGAAAATATTGATACTATTGATGAGCGGAATTCGAATATGCAACTGTCTTTTGAGACTAAACAATTTATTTAAATTATCTACAACGCTTTTATTTGAACAACCACACCATCGAATATGTTCACTTTCATCAAAGTGTTTGAAATCAAAAATCAAATAATCTATGTGTTCACACAATTTAAGTAAAAATTTTGAAGAGCCGTTTGTTTCCACACAGGTATTAATACTGTTCTCCTTACATTTTTTTAGTATTTCAAACAGTTCTTCATGCTGAAGTGTTGCTTCTCCACCGGTAAAGGTAACTCCCCCATTATCAAAAAACATCATTTTGCAACTTATTATTTCTTTAACAATATCATCAATACTAATGTTTTTTGCTTTTGGATTGCTCAAAGGTATCGTGTCAGCATTTGAGCACCATTTACATGAGAAATTACACCCTTGCAAATGATATACAAGTCTGTTACCAGGTCCATCTTGAGAATAATTAAAACCCTTGTTTAATACGAGCATAATATCACCAAATATATATTATATTATTCATTAAAGATAGTCAACTTTAAATTGAAAATAATTGTAAATTTTTAAAAACTATTGACATAATGGTTTTGGATTATTATAATGAATTAAATATAGTTAGTCCTAACTAACTTATTGGAGGATGTTATATGACTCTCAAAGATGCAAAAGTCGGACAGTCCGTTTTTGTCACTAAAGTAAACGGTGAAGGTCCGATAAGGAGACGAATAATGGATATGGGAATAACCAAAGGCGTAGAAATCTATGTCAGGAAAATGGCTCCACTCGGTGATCCAATGGAACTGACACTTAGGGGTTATGAATTAACCTTGAGAAAAGCAGATGCTGAAATGATAGAAATAGTAAAAGAAAAGTGAGAGACATATTATGGAATATGTTATAGCATTAGCAGGTAATCCAAATTCCGGAAAAACTACTCTTTTTAATTCATTAACCGGTTCAAACCAATATGTTGGTAACTGGCCTGGAGTTACCGTTGAAAAAAAAGAAGGCAGACTGAAAGGTCACAATGATACTATTATTCAAGATTTACCCGGAATCTACTCTCTATCACCGTATTCACCTGAAGAAATTATTACCAGACACCATCTGATTAAAGAGCATCCGGATGCAATTTTGAATATTATAGACGGAACAAACATAGAGAGAAATCTATATTTGACAACGCAATTAATTGAACTTAGTTACCCGGTAGTTGTAGCTGTAAATATGATTGACTTGGTTCGTAAAGATGGTGATAGTATTGATCTGGAAGTTCTTAGTAAGCGGCTTGGATGTCCTTGTTTTGAAATATCTGCTCTTAAAGGCGAGGGTGGGTTAGAAGCTGCCGAGAAGGCACTGGAACTTGCAAAAAATCACTCTCACAAAGAAACTCCTCACATATTTAACGGCTCCGTAGAACATGCTCTTGCCCATATTGAAGAAACTATTGAAGACCATGTAGAAGAAAAGTATTTAAGATGGTTTGCTATAAAAGTCTTTGAAAGAGATAATAATGTTTTAGAAAATCTTAAACTTGACGACATAACCAATGAGCACCTTGAACAACATATTGTTGACTGTGAAAGAGAAATGGATGATGACTCCGAAAGTATTATTGCTGACCAAAGATATAAATATATTGAGTCAGTTGTTAAAGCAAGTGTTACTAAGAAAAAAGAAAAAAACTCTCTTAGTTTATCGGATAGAATTGATAAGATTATGACAAACAGACTGCTTGCGTTTCCGATTTTCGGTATAGTTATGTTTTTGATGTATGCTATTTCGATGGGCAGTTATTCATGGTCAATCGGAACTATCGGCACGAACTGGGCCAATAATGTTTTATTTGGAGAATTGATTCCTAACTTTTTTGATAATATCTTAAACAGATTAAATGTGAGTAATTGGCTTTATGCTTTAGTTATTGATGGCATCCTTTCCGGTGTCGGATCAGTTTTAAGTTTTGTGCCTCAAATACTAGTACTTTCTTTTCTGTTATCCATTCTTGAAGATGTAGGTTATATGTCAAGAGTGGCATTTATTATGGACAGAGTTTTAAGGAAATTTGGGCTTTCCGGTAAATCAATAATTCCTATGCTTGTTGCTACAGGTTGCAGTGTACCGGGTATTCTTGCTTCAAGAACAATAGAACAGGAAAACGACAGGAAAATAACAATTATGACAACCGGATTTATACCGTGCGGTGCCAAGATGCCGATTATTGGACTTTTTGCAGGCGCAGTTTTCGGTAACTCCCCCATTGTTGCAGTTTCGGCATTTTTTATCGGTGTTTCCGCAGTTGCCCTTTCTGGCATTATATTAAAAAAGTTTAAAACTTTTTCAGGGAATCCTGCACCGTTTGTCATGGAGCTTCCTGCCTATCATTTACCGTCATTTAGAAATGTTATAAGATCAACGGCAACCAGAGGCTGGGATTTTGTAAAAAGAGCAACCACTATAGTATTATTAAGTTCAATAATACTCTGGTTTTTTAAAACATACGGTTTTTTTGAAGGATCATTAATAGCCGTAAACAATTCAAACGAATCGCTATTGGCTTCAGCGGGAAAACTGTTTTCTTGGATGTTTTACCCTATTGGTTGGATGGGAGATATGGCATGGAAGGCAACTGTTGCCACAGCGACAGGCTTAATTGCAAAAGAAGAAGTGGTTATGACATTTGGAACACTCTATAATTTTTCAGGTAGTTTAAGTGAATCCGGGAATGAGATTTGGAAAATGATTGCTGTAGATTTTGGACCTGTCAGAGCTTATAGTTTTATGATTTTCAACCTACTATGTGCTCCTTGTTTTGCAGCTATCGGTGCCATTAACAAAGAAATGGGAAGCAGAAAATGGACACTGATAACTGTTGCATATATGTGCACTTTTGCATATGCTATCTCTATGATAGTATATCAGTTTGCAGGTTTAATTACCGGAGAAGCGGTTTTTGGAATATTTACAATATTTGCCTTTCTTGTTTTTGTCATGCTTCTCTATTTAATTTTTAGAAAGGGTTATGTAAAAGGTGAATAAAATGGGAGATTTTGTTGTTATTTCGTTTATAGTACTTCTTTCTGTGCTAATAATTAGGAAAATATATAGAGACAAAAAAAATGGCAATGTATGTAACGGTTGCTGTGAAAATTGTTCAAATTGTAATAAATAATTTTTGAAATCAGCTCCTTTAGGAGTTGATTTTTTATGTTTTTTTAGTATATTACTTATTGAGGTGATTCAAATGAATTCTAAAGTTGGGTTTAAAGACTATTTTGGCTATGCAATGGGTGATTTTGGTTGTAATATGAGTTTTGCCTTAATTACTAACTATGTAGCACTATTCTACACCCAGTATATAGGCGTCTCATTAAAAGATTGGGCATGGATAATTATTGTATGCAATATTTGGGATGCAGTCAATGATCCGATGGTTGGAGGTATCGTTGACAGATACAGAATCAGTAAAAAAAGTAAATTTGCTCCGTGGATACTCATAGGTGGCATTTCATTGGTATTTTGCACTGCCATTTGTTTTCTACCTCTTACAAATATTTCATACACAGGAAAAGTTATTTACTGTTTGCTCTCCTATTGTATATGGTCTATGGCTTATACTGTCGCAAATGTGCCCTATGGTGCAATGCATTCGGCCATTACCGCTGAGTCTGATAAAAGAACAAATCTTTCAACATTTAGAAGTATTGGAGCAGGCTTGGCTACAGGTCCGCTGATGTTGTTACCCTTATTAGTTTTTGATGAAAACGATAATATCAGAGGCGACAAAATGATTTGGGTTGCTTTAGGATGCTCATTAATCGGTCTTGTCGGTTTTATTTTAGTTTATACTTTAGTTACCGAAAGAGTAGAGACTAATCAGGTAAACCAAAAATTCAATTTTTTAAAAGTAGTTAAATCATTTTTAACTAACAGACCTCTTGTTGCAATTTCTTTGGCCTCCGCCATCAGTATTATTTGTTTTATGTCTATGTCTCATGTTAATTCGGTTATATTCCAATCGTATTTTCATAATACAGATATGATAGCAGTAACAAATATAATCGGATATTTACCTATGGTATTGATTATGCCCTTTGTAGGTAAAATAACCAGAAAGTTAAGTAAAAAAGGATTTGTAGTTTTAGTAAATGCAATAAGTACAGTTGCCGGCTTAATTATGATACTTGTTCCTATGCCACCTGATAAAACTTCCTCCATTGTTATTTGGATTATAGGTATTATGTTCTTGTACCTCAGCAATGCCAGTTTAAACGTTGTTGTTTGGGCAATGGTTGTTGATTGCATAGACTATGGTTACAGGGCGACCGGTGTTAAGGAGGAGGCTTCGACCTATGCATTATATTCGTTTTTCAGAAAACTTGCTTCCGGAGCCGGTTCGGCATTAAGCGCATTGTTAATTGCTGCATGTGGTTATGTCGAAGCAAAGGGTGCAGACCAAACCTTTGAGGTTGCCCTAAAAATCAAAAATATGTATTTCTATGTTATGACGGTAGGAGTTGCAATTTCATACTTGTTGATGAAGTTTATGTATAATATTGATGAAAGAAAGTTAGAAAACTAATTCATTAACGCCCACAGTTAAAAACAGTGGGCGTTAATTTTACAGACACGCATAGATTTTTATAAAATTTTCGAAATACTACTTGTATATCTAAATTTTATATGGTACTATATATAGTATAAATTCAGATTTGAGGTGATATTATGTCATTACCGGTTGCAGTTCAACTCTACTCTGTTAGAGATGACATGGAAGCAGATTTTTATGGCACGATAAAAAAGGTTAAGGATCTTGGTTATGATGGAGTGGAATTTGCGGGTTTATTTGGAGAAGATCCTAAAAAAATCAAAACTTATTGCGAAGAAATCAAAATTGTTCCTATTTCAGCACATGTCCCCTACTACGATATGCTTAAAAATCCGGAAAATGTTTTGAAAGACTATCAAACTATCGGAGTTAAATATGTAGCTGTTCCTTACTTAACAGAGGAGTGCAGACCGGGTACTGAGGGCTTTGCAGACACTATTAACGGAATTCATAAAATTGCAAAGGTCGCAAAAGAACTTGGTATTACCTTACTTTATCATAACCATGATTTTGAATTTGTTAAAATCGGTGATGAGTTTGCACTTGACATTTTATACTCGTCTATTCCAAGTGATTTACTTCAAACAGAAATAGATACTTGTTGGGTAGGAGTTGCTGGTGTAAACCCAAGTGAATATATTCTAAAATATACAGATCGTTCCCCTGTTGTTCACCTTAAAGATTATATTATGCCCGGTAAAAAGGGCGGAAATCTTTACAAACTTATAGGTATTGATGACAATGAGGAACAGGAAGAAACCGATTCTTTCAGTTTTATGCCCCTTGGTAAAGGATGTCAAGATATGCCTGCAATTCTTGATGCTTCACTAAAAGCAAATGCCAAATGGGTTGTTGTTGAACAGGATAACCCCGCTAAGGGTGACACACCACTAAATTCAATTAAAACTTCTCGAGAGTATTTAACATCTCTCGGTTGGTGATTATAGGAGGAAAATTATGGCTAATTCAATTCTTGACGCTTTCAAAGAAGATCATAGTGAAGTTACTCGTGATTACGACAAAAAAATTAAAGTTGGTATTATCGGTACAGGATGGATTGCAGAAGCACATGTCAAGGCATATCAAAAATGCCCTGATGTTGAAATTGTAGCACTTGCAGACCTTATTCCCGGTAAGGCAGAAGCATTTTGTAAGAGATACAATGTTGGTGAAAATGTTAGATTCTACCCAAGCCACAAAGAACTTATTGATGCTGGTGAGTGCGATGCGGTAAGTGTTTGTACATACAACGCAACTCATGCAGAGTGTACAATTTACGCCCTTGAGCGCAATGTAAGCGTACTTCTGGAAAAACCTATGTGTGTTACACTTGAAGAAGCAGTTGCAATCTGTAAAGCTGAAAAGAACAGCAATGCAGTTCTTTCAATTGGTTTTCAACCAAGATTTGATGAGAATATGAAAATGCTTAAGAGAATCGTCCAATCCGGTGAACTTGGTAAAATATACTATATTCAAACCGGCGGCGGTCGCAGAAGAGGTATTCCTACCCCATTCGGTACAACCTTTATTGAAAAAGAAACTGCCGGTATTGGAGCTCTCGGTGATATTGGTTGCTATTCCCTTGATATGGTTCTTAACTCAATCGGTTATCCCAAGCCATTAACTGTTTCAGGATATACATCCGATTTCTTTGGTAAAGACGAAAGTTTTGAGCATCATGAAGTTTTTGGTGTTGATGACTTTGCTGCGGGCTTTATTCGTCTTGAGGGTGGCATAATTCTTGACTTTAGAATAGCTTGGGCTATGAACCTTGATACACCCGGTGACACGATTATAATGGGTACTAAAGGTTCTGTCAGAGTTCCTTCAACCGAATGCTGGAATGGTTCAATCGGCGGACCTCTTGTAATCTACAAAGAAATCGCCGGTGAACAGGTTGAAACAATAGTTCCTGAAAAACAAAACAGTGAAGACTGTTTTGACATAAAGATTCGTTCTTTCTGTGATGCAGTTAAAGAAGGTGGAGAGGCTCCCGTTCCTTGTAGTGAAATTCTTTATAATCAAGCCATCATTGACGGTATAGCCCGTTCAAGTAAACTTGGTGAAGAAATTGAAATAAAAATTCCTGAAATTTAAGGAGGATATTATATTGGTATTAGCAGCAGTTGGTAAAAACGGAACAGGAAAGGATTTCTTTCTTGAATATGTAGCAGAAAAATATGGCTTCCCAATGATTTCTATCGGTGATGTTGTCAGAGAACTTGCAACAAAAGACGGTCTCGAACTGACTAGAGATAACCTTCATGCAACTTCAAAAAAATATATGAGTGAAAACGGACAGACATTTTTCCCCGAAATGATTGTTAAAAAGATTAAAGAATCAGATTCTCCAAACTTTTTAGTTTCCGGGATTCGTCCACCATCCGATATTGAAGTATTTAAGAAAGCATTTGGAGACAAGTTTGTTCTTGTTGCAGTTGTAATCAGCGATGATGAAGTACGCTACCAAAGAATGCTTGCAAGAGGCAGCGAAAGAGATGGTAAGAGCGTAGAGAAGTTACGAGAAAATGACATTCATGAAGAAGAAATTTTCCAAACTAGTGAAAGTATTAAGATGGCGGATTATGTTATGAAGAATGACGGAACAGTTGATGATTTCTACGCAAGTGTGGCGGATTTTTACGAAAATTATCTTAAGGCAAAGCTTGACTAAAATTTTAGTATATAATTTTGGCAAATATTGTGCTTGTTTTTTAAGATAATTTGTGTAAAAAGTAGTTTATGTTTTTACACCTTGACTTATAATTTAGTGTTTGATATACTCTACTTGTAAGTTAGAGATTTACAGTGACTGACGGAATATTGTGGAGCACCACAAAGGATCTGTAAATTTAATTTAGCCGACCGTCTGGGCGCACTTTCTCTTTCTGAGTAAGTGCGCCCTATATTATTTTTCGGAGGTAATTAAATGAAAAAAGTTGGTATTGTAATGGGTAGCGACAGTGACCTCCCAATTATCAAAAAAGCAACCGAAACACTTGATGAATTAGGTGTACCTTACGAGGTGCACATTTACTCAGCACACAGAACTCCGGAACAGGCAAAGGATTTTGCCGTAAAGGCCTATGACAACGGCTTTGGAGCTATAATTGCAGCTGCAGGTATGGCAGCACACCTTGCAGGCGCCATTGCTGCCAATACTGTTTTACCTGTTATAGGTATACCCTGTAAGTCCGCAACACTTGATGGCATTGATGCCCTCTTATCAACTGTACAAATGCCCTCAGGCATTCCTGTTGCTACAGTTGCAATTAACGGAGGAGTCAATGCCGCTTTACTTTGTGCTCAAATTTTTGCAATTGAGGATAAAGAACTTCGCCAAAAACTTATTTCAAAAAGAAATTCCGATGCACAAAAAGTACTTGAAAAAGATTCAATGGTAATGAAAAATCTTAAATAATGGAGATGTAAATTATGGAAAAGAAATTAGTATACACTGGTAAAACTAAGGATGTATTTGCACTTGCAAACGGAAACTACCTTCTTAAGTTCAAGGATGATTGTACGGGTAAAGATGGTGTGTTTGACCCAGGTGAAAATGCAGTTGGACTTAAAATTGAAGGTGTAGGTGATGTAAATCTTCGTATGTCAATCTACTTCTTTGAAAAAATTAATGCCGCAGGTATTAAAACACACTATGTTGACGCTTCTCTTGACGATACTACTATGGAAGTGCTTGCTGCAAAACCTTTCGGAAAAGGTCTTGAGGTTATTTGCCGCTACAAAGCTGTGGGCAGTTTTATCCGTCGCTATGGAGATTATATTGAAACAGGTGCCGATCTTCCCGCTTATGTTGAAACAACATTTAAAGATGACAAAAGAGGAGACCCATTAGTTACTAAGGATGCTTTGGTTGTTCTTGATGTTATGACAGAGAAACAGTATGACGACATTAAAGAAATGACTCAGAAGATAACCAAAATAGTTTCAGATAACCTCAAAGAAAAAGGTCTTGAACTCTATGATATAAAATTTGAGTTTGGTTATGCTCTTGATGGTAGTGTAATGTTAATTGATGAAATTTCAAGTGGTAATATGAGAGTGTACAAAGATGGTAAACATATTGAACCTATGGCACTTTCAAAACTTTTCTTTGCTGAATAATTAGAATAGAGGTTCAAAATTATGGGTGGATTTTTTGGAGTAGTTTCCAAAGACGAATGTATGGCCGATGTTTTCTTTGGAACCGATTATCACTCACACCTTGGCACAAGACGAGGTGGTTTAGCGGTTTATGACACAGAACTCGGACTTCAGAGAGAAATACATAACATAGAAAACTCCCCTTTCAGAACTAAATTTCAAGATGTCTTTGATGAAATGAGTGGGACAAGTGCAATTGGTTCTATAAGTGACTCTGACCCTCAACCGTTGCTAATCAGGTCAAACCTTGGGAACTATGCTATTTGTATGGTTGGTGTTATCAACAATGCAAGTGAACTTATTGAAGGTTATTTGGCTTTCAGTGGCGGTCACTTTAATGCAATGACGGCAAGCAGGATTAACTCGGTGGAGCTTCTGGCAGCCCTAATCAACCAAAAAAGCGACTTTACTGAAGGAATAAAATTTGCACAAAAATCAATACAAGGTACTGCTTCGCTTTTAATACTGAAAGATGACGGAACTATCATTGCTGCTCGTGATAAATTTGGCAGGATTCCTATTCATATCGGTAAAAACGAAACCGGATTTTGTGCAAGTTTTGAATCTTTTGCATATCAAAAAATGGGTTATGAAGATTATTCATATTTAGGTCCCGGTGAAATTGTTGAAATTACATCAGACAGCGTTACCCAACTTTCTCCCCCACTTACTAAAAAGAAGGTATGCACTTTCCTTTGGAGCTATTATGGTTACCCTACTTCAACTTATGAGGGAATAAATGTTGAACTAATGCGCTACAGAAACGGTGCCATAATGGCTAAAACCGATAGAGAAACGGGAAGATTCCCCGAAATTGACTATGTGGGAGGCGTTCCCGATTCCGGTACTCCCCATGCTATCGGTTATGCCAATACTTCCGGGGTACCCTTCGCCCGTGCATTCATAAAATATACTCCAACATGGGCAAGAAGTTTTACACTTAATAAGCAGAGCGACCGAAGCAGGATTGCAAAAATGAAACAAATTCCTGTTACTGCACTTATTAAGGATAAAAACCTTCTGTTTGTTGACGATTCAATTGTCAGAGGAACTCAACTTAGGGAAACAGTTGAATTTTTATATGACAGCGGTGCAAAATCAGTACATATGCGATCAGCTTGTCCTCCGATTATGTATGGCTGCAAATACCTTAGTTTTTCTCGTACAACAGGTGATATGGATTTACTTGCAAGAAGGGTAATTTATGAACTTGAAGGTAATGAAGGCTCAAAATATATTGACGAATATTCTGACGGAAACACAGAAAGAGGCAGAAAACTAAGAGAAACAATTGCTAAACAATTTAACTTTGCTTCTCTTGAATTTCAGTCCCTTGAAGGTGTTATTGAAGCTGTCGGATTAGACGAGAGTGAACTTTGCACTTACTGTTGGAACGGAAAGGAATAAAATTATATGCATAATCAATCAAAATCAGACAGCTATGCGGCAGCAGGCGTTGATATCACTGCAGGCTATAAAGCTGTTGAACTTATGAAATCACACATTGCAAGAACAATGACAAAGGGTGTTTGTTCCGATGTTGGTGGATTTGGTGGTCTATTTGAATTAGACCTTGAAGGAATAACAAATCCCGTTCTTGTTAGCGGAACCGACGGTGTGGGAACAAAACTTAAAATTGCGTTTTTAATGAATAAACACGATACAGTTGGTATTGACTGTGTTGCTATGTGTGTTAATGACATTATTTGTTCAGGCGCAAAGCCATTATTTTTCTTAGACTATATTGCTTGCGGTAAAAACTTTCCCGAGAAGATAGCTGATATCGTTAAAGGTATTGCGGATGGGTGTGTTCAGTCAGGTGCTGCTTTAATTGGCGGTGAAACCGCTGAAATGCCCGGTTTCTACCCAATTGATGAATATGATCTTGCAGGCTACTGTACAGGAATTGTTGACAAATCAAAGATTATCAACAACAAAGAAATGACTGAAGGAGATATTATTATTGCCCTACCTTCGACCGGAGTTCATTCAAACGGTTTCTCACTCGTTCGTAAAGTTTTTGATGTTGAAAACTGTGACCTTAAATCTCCCCTTGAAAGTCTTGCAGGCAAATCATTAGGAGAAGCACTTTTAACACCTACAAAGATTTATGTTAAGCCGGTTATAGCTCTGCTTGAACAAGTTAAAGTTAAAGGTATTTCTCATATTACCGGCGGGGGCTTTTATGAAAACATTCCAAGAAGTATCCCCGAAGGTTTGGGTGCACAAATTTATAAAGATTCCGTTAAAATTCTCCCTATTTTTAAACTTATCGCAAAAATCGGCAATATCTCTGATAGAGATATGTTCAATACATTTAATATGGGAGTGGGAATGAGCATTGTAGTTTCAAAAGAAGATAAAGACAAAGCAATTGAAATATTAAAATTAAACGATGAAGATGCTTATGTTATCGGTGAAATTATTAAAACTGAGGATAGAATGGTAATATGCTAAAGAAAACTTTTAATGGAATTGCGGCAGGAATTTTAATTTCTCTTGGTGGTGGTATATTTCTTGCCTGTCTTCCGGAAAATAAGATTGTAGGTGCCGTTCTTTTTGCCGTTGCTTTACTTAGCATTTGCTTAAAAGGATATTCGCTATATACCGGAAAAATTTGCTACATTCCTTTAACTTATGACAAAGAAGCTTTTTCCGTATTGCTTTTAGGATTGTTAGGTAATTTAATCGGAACGGTGGTTTGCGGTTATATGATGCGTTATGGCATACCGTCTATGGGTGAAACTGCCTTTGCAATTTGCTCTGCTAAACTTGAGCAAACATTTTTGCAAACATTAATTCGTGGCATTTTTTGTGGAATTTTAATTTACTTAGCAGTTGATATTTACAAAACCAAAAATAATATTGTCGGAATCATTTTTTGCATTCCTGTGTTCATTTTAAGCGGATTTGAACATTCTATCGCCGACATATATTATTTTTCGGTTTCCGGTATAGTTTCAATTAAAGCTTTTGCTTTTTTATGGACAGTAATTTTAGGAAATACCATCGGAGGTATACTTTTACCACTATTTAGTTTGATTGGTGCTAAAAATGAAGAATAATAAAAAAGTAAAAATTTGTGTATTAGTTTCAGGCGGCGGAACAAATTTACAAGCAATAATAGATGCTCAAAAGACCGGTATCATAAAAAGTGCGGAAATTGCACTTGTAATTTCAAATAACTATGATGCCTATGCCCTTGAAAGAGCAAAAAATAATTCAATTAAAACTGCAGTTGTTTCAAAAAAAGAATGTGCAGACAATAATGAATTTGAACAAAAAATAATTGATTTAATTGATGAAAATGAAATTGAATTAATTGTTTTAGCAGGGTTTATGTGCATTCTCAGTAATAACTTTACAAAAAAATATGACAAAAAGATTATAAATGTTCACCCATCACTAATTCCCTCCTTTTGCGGTGAAGGTTTTTATGGCTTAAAAGTTCACAAAGCTGCACTCGAAAAGGGCGTTAAAGTAACGGGAGCCACAGTTCATTTTGTTAATGAAATTCCCGATGGCGGCGAAATTATTATGCAAAAAGCAGTTGATGTTTTAGATGATGACACACCTGAAACTTTGCAAAAAAGAGTAATGGAACAGGCAGAATGGCAAATACTGCCTGCAGCAATAGAAAAAATATCTTATAATCTATTATTCTTGGAGGTAATTTTGGACATTTACAAGATCACGGACATCGGCGAACTAATCAAAGGTAATTCCTATGTAGGCAGAGGAATTATAGCAGGCAAAACCAAAGACGGAAAAAATGCAGCTACAGCATACTTCATTATGGGAAGAAGTACAAACAGCAGAAACAGAATTTTTGCCTACAAAAATGACGCTCTTTACACAGAACCCTATGATGCATCCCTAGTTGAAGACCCCAGTTTAATTATTTATGCTGCGGTAAGAAAACTTGGCAACAAACTCATTATTACAAACGGCGATCAAACAGACACAATTTATGAGGGTATTAAATGTGGAGCCACATTCAGCGGTGCATTGGCCACAAGAGAATTTGAACCGGACAGCCCAAACTTTACGCCAAGAATTTCATGTATGCTTACATTTGGCTGTAATGATTTCAACTATGAAATGAACATTCTTAAGAGTGCGGATGCTGAAGGTACTAAATGTAACAGGTATACTTTTTCATACCCTTCCATTAGTGGTCTTGGACATTTTATTCATACCTATGTTTGTGATGGCAATCCAATACCAACATTCCAGGGTGAACCGGAAAGAATTTCAATTCCAAACGATATTGATGTTTTTACCAATGATATTTGGGAATCACTTGATGAAGACAACAAGATTTCTCTTTTTGTGCGTTATACAGACCTTGTAACCGGCGAAACCGATGACAGAATCATAAATAAAAATCAGTAAGGAGACTTAACTATGAAAGAATTTGAACTGAAGTATGGTTGTAATCCAAATCAAAAACCGGCAAAGATCTATATGAAAGATGCTTCAGATCTTCCAATTGAGATTCTCTCGGGAAGACCGGGATTTATCAATTTTCTTGATGCTTTCAATTCATGGCAACTTGTAAAAGAATTAAAGGAAGCCCTTGGCTTACCTGCCGCTACTTCTTTTAAGCATGTTAGTCCTACATCCGCAGCAGTGGGCGTTCCCCTTTCAGATACATTAAAGAAGGCCTGCTTTGTTGATGATGTTGAAAACCTTGATGACTCTCCCCTCGCCTGTGCTTATGCAAGAGCAAGAGGTACAGATAGAATGTGTTCCTTTGGCGACTGGGTTGCTTTATCTGACATTTGTGATGTAACAACAGCCCAGTTAATTAAGCGTGAAATTTCAGATGGCGTCATTGCACCCGGTTATGAGCCCGAAGCGCTTGAAATATTAAAAACCAAGAGAAAAGGCAATTACAATATAGTTAAAATTGATCCTAACTATATTCCTGAAGAAATTGAAATAAAACAAGTTTTCGGCATAACTTTTGAGCAAGGCAGAAATAATTTTGAAATCAACAAAGACCTCTTGAAGAACATAGTTACCGAAAATAAAAATCTTCCCGAATCAGCTGCTCGTGATTTAATAATCTCACTAATAACTCTCAAATATACTCAATCTAACTCGGTTTGCTATGCGGTTGACGGTCAAGCAATAGGTGTCGGTGCAGGTCAACAGTCCAGAATTCACTGTACAAGACTTGCCGGTACTAAGGCAGATACATGGTTCCTTCGTCAACACGAAAAAGTTTTAAACCTGCCTTTTAAGGAAGATATCAGCAGACCGGACAGAGATAATGTTATCGACGGTTATATCAATAAAAACGAAGAAGATGTGTGTGCAGACGGTAACTGGCAAAAGTATTTTACAAAGCAGCCTGAACCGTTAACATTTGTCGAAATGGAAGCTTATCTTGCAACAAAGGAAAATGTTGCTCTCGGTTCTGATGCTTTCTTCCCGTTCAGTGATAATATTGAAAGGGCTTATAAAAGTGGCGTTAAATATATTGCAGAACCCGGTGGTTCAATCCGTGATGACGCAGTTATAGAATGCTGCAATAAATACGGAATGGTTCTTGCATTTACAGGCATGAGACTATTCCATCATTAAGGTGAAATGTAAATGAAAATAATGGTTGTAGGTGGTGGCGGTCGTGAACACGCCATCATCAAAAAACTTAAAGAAAATAAGGAAATTACAGAAATCTTTGCTTTACCCGGTAATGGAGGTATTGCCAAAGATGCCACCTGTGTAAATATCGGTGCAACAGATATTGATTTGATAGTCGATTTTGCGGTTAATAATTGCATTGATTTTGCAGTAGTTGCTCCCGATGATCCACTTGTTCTTGGCTGTGTTGATAAACTTGAAGCAAATGATATACCCTGTTTTGGCCCGAACGCAAAGGCAGCTGAAATCGAAGGAAGTAAAGTTTTTTCAAAAAATTTAATGAAGAAATATAATATTCCTACGGCAACCTATGAAATATTTACGGATATTGAAGATGCATTAGCCTATGTTGATACTGCACCCATGCCAACAGTAATCAAAGCGGATGGACTTGCTTTAGGAAAAGGTGTAATTATAGCCGAAACTATCGAAGAAGCAAAACAGGCAATAACCTCCATAATGCAGGACAAACAATTCGGCAAGAGCGGTGACCGTATTGTAATCGAAGAATTTTTGACCGGTCCTGAAGTTTCCGTTTTAGCCTTTACAGACGGTAGTAACCTTGTTCCTATGGTTTCTTCAATGGACCATAAAAGAATAGGTGACAATGATACAGGTCTTAATACCGGAGGTATGGGAACAGTTGCGCCAAATCCATATTACACACCGGAAATTGCCGACGAATGTATGAATACAATTTTTATACCAACTATGCAAGCGATGAACAATGAAGGCAGAACATTTAAGGGTTGTTTGTATTTTGGTCTAATGTTAACATCTGACGGGCCAAAGGTTATTGAATATAACTGCCGCTTTGGTGACCCTGAAACTCAAGTTATTTTACCGCTTTTAGATAGTGACCTTTTCACAATAATGAAAGCTGTTTCGCAAGAGAGACTTGTAGAAGCAGAAGTTAAATTCAAAGATGACTATGCTTGCTGTGTAATTATGGCTTCTGAGGGCTATCCCCTTTCCTATGAAAAGGGATTTGAAATTAGCGTACCCGATTCTATTTCAGATAATGTTTTTGTAGCGGGAGCAAAAGAAGAAAAGGGAAAACTTTTAACAAACGGCGGAAGAGTTTTAGGAGTAACTGCAACTGCAGATTCATTAGAAAACGCCATAGCAAAATCATATGAAATGGTTAAGCAAATTTCTTTTAATAATGCTTACTATAGAAGTGATATCGGAGCAAAGGCATTGAAAGCAAAGGAGGTTTAAATTTGGTTTATAGAATTTTTACGGAAAAGAAAAGCGGTTTTAACAATGAAGCAACGGCTCTCCTTTCAGATGTACGCACATTATTAGAAATTAAATCTGTTGAAAAAATAAGAGTCTTCAATAGATATGATGTTGAAAATATTTGTGAAGAAATATTTGATTATGCTGTTAAAACTGTTTTTTCAGAACCACAAATTGACAATGTTTATTTTGAATTAGAAAAAGACAACAGCATTACCTTTGCAGTTGAATTTTTGCCCGGTCAGTTTGATCAAAGAGCTGATTCAGCAGCACAGTGTATTCAGATTATTTCTCAGGGAGACAGACCTACTGTTAAATCAGCAAAGGTTTACAAGTTCTATGGTAAAATTTCTTATGAAGAAATTAACAAAATTAAAAAACATCTTATAAATCCCGTGGAGTCAAGGGAAGCGAGCCTTGAGAAACCAAATACTCTTGCTATTGAGTTTGAAATTCCTACCACAGTTGAAACATTAGACGGATTTATTTTACTTTCAAGAAGTGAACTTCAAAAATTTGTGGATGAATACGGTCTTGCTATGGACACAGATGACATTGAATTTTGTCAAAAATATTTCCAAAGTGAACAGAGAGACCCAACTATTACAGAAATCAGAATGATAGACACTTACTGGTCAGATCATTGCAGACACACAACATTTCTGACTGTTATTGACAGTGTTAAGTTTGAAGATAAGCTTCTACAAGATACTTATGATGAATACATAAAAATGAGGAAAGAACTTGACAGATCAAAACCGATTTGTCTTATGGACATTGCGACTATTGTTGCCAAGTATCTTAAAGTTAACGGAAAACTTGATAAACTTGATGAAAGTGAAGAAATCAATGCCTGCACAGTTAAAATTGATGTTGATGTTGATGGAGTTACAGAGCCTTGGCTTCTTCTGTTCAAGAATGAAACACATAACCATCCAACTGAAATTGAGCCATTCGGTGGTGCTGCAACCTGTTTAGGCGGCGCAATTCGTGATCCATTATCAGGTAGAGCTTACTGCTATGGTGCAATGCGAATAACAGGTGCTGCAAACCCACTTAAACCGATTTCAGAAACCATTATAGGTAAACTTCCACAAAGAACTATTGTAACAACAGCTGCCGATGGCTATTCTTCATACGGTAATCAAATTGGTCTTGCTACCGGCATTGTTGATGAAATTTATCATCCTGGTTATGCGGCAAAAAGAATGGAACTTGGTGCGGTAATTGCCGCTGCACCTGCAGAAAATGTTAGAAGAGAAGTTCCGGTTCCGGGCGATATTGTCATCCTTTTAGGCGGAGCAACAGGCAGAGACGGTATCGGTGGTGCTACAGGTTCTTCAAAGGCACATAACATTCAATCTGTTGAAACTTGCAGTGCCGAAGTTCAAAAAGGTAATGCACCCGAAGAAAGAAAACTTCAAAGGCTCTTTAGAAATCCAACTGTTACAAAGATGATCAAGCGCTGTAATGATTTTGGTGCAGGTGGAGTTTCAGTTGCCATAGGTGAACTTGCAGATGGTCTTGAAATTGATCTAAATGCTGTACCTAAAAAATATGAAGGTCTTGACGGTACGGAAATTGCCATCAGTGAGTCACAAGAAAGAATGGCTGTTGTAATTGAAAAAGAGAATGTTGAAAAATTTATTGCACTTGCACATAAAGAAAACTTAAATGCTACTCCCGTTGCTATTGTGACACAGGAAGCCCGCTTGGTTATGAACTGGAACGGGGAAAAAATTGTCAACATTTCCAGAGAGTTTTTAAACTCAAATGGTGCAGATAAGCATATTGAAGTTGCTCCGGTAAATACACAGGACTATAACGAAAACATCAAAGGTTCATTTACTGATAACTATAAAACTTTAGCTGATGACTTAAATATTTGCTCAAAAAGAGGCCTTTCGGAACAATTTGATTCTACTGTTGGTGCAGGCACAGTTCTGATGCCCTTTGGTGGAAAAAACCAGAAAACGCCGATTCAAGCTATGATTCATAAAATATCGGTCGAAAAGAAGCATACGGACGATTGTTCTCTTATGGCTTGGGGTTATAACCCGTTTATTTCAGAAAAGAGTCCCTATCACGGTGCATATTTAGCAGTTGTGGAATCTGTATCAAAACTTATCGCATCTGGTGCTAAGTATGAAGATGTTTATTTAACATTCCAAGAATATTTTGAGAAACTTGGTAAAGATCCAAAACGCTGGGGAAAACCTCTTTCTGCGCTTTTGGGCGCATTTAAAGCACAAGTTGACCTTGGTATAGGTTCAATTGGCGGAAAAGACTCAATGAGCGGATCTTTTGAAGATTTAGATGTTCCCCCCACCCTTGTTTCCTTTGCTGTTACAACTGAAAAAGTGGACTCAATTATTTCACCTGAATTCAAAAAAGCGGGCAATAAAGTAGTCCTTATTAAACCGGAATATGATGAAAACAATCTACCTAAGCCAACCTCACTTCTTTATGTTTTCAGAAAAGTCCGTGAATTAGTTAATAACAAAAAAGCGTATTCTGTTTACACACCATGTCTCGGCGGTATAGCAGAAGCAATTCTTAAAATGTCTATGGGTAATGGTTTTGGATTTAAGTTTGATCCAAGTCTTACTGTCAATGATATTTTCAGTTATAACTATGGCTCGTTTATCATTGAAGTTGACTCTGACTGTGAAATCGGGTCTGATTTAGGGTTTATCACTGAAGACAAGTACTTTACATTTGCTAATGAAAAAGTCAGTACCTGTGAACTGTACAATCTTTATGAGAACAAGCTTGAATTGATTTATCCCTGCAATATTGAATCAACGGGCACCCCGGTTGAAAACTTCTCATTTGAAGCAAAGGAATATAAATCACCCGCTATCAAGGTTGCTAAGCCAAAAGTATTAATTCCCACATTCCCCGGTACAAACTGTGAATATGACAGTGCAAAAGCAGTAAGAGATGCAGGTGGTGATCCGGAAATATTTATTGTCAACAACCTTTCCTCTACTGACATTCAAAAAAGCATTGAAAAGTTTGCCGACAAATTAAAAAGTGCTCAAATTGTCTTTATTCCGGGTGGTTTTTCAGGCGGTGATGAGCCTGATGGCAGTGCAAAATTTATCACTGCATTCTTTAGAAATCCAGCTGTTAAAGAAGGAGTTACCGATCTTTTAGAAAAAAGAGACGGTTTAATGTGCGGTATTTGTAATGGATTCCAGGCACTGATAAAGCTTGGTTTGGTTCCATTCGGTAAAATAATTGACATAGATGAAAATTGTCCGACTTTAACATTTAACCGAATTGGAAGACATCAATCAAAAATTATCAGAACCCGTATTGCCTCAAACAAATCGCCTTGGCTCGCTCTCACTAATGTTGGAGATATTTACAGTGCACCGATTTCAAACGGTGAAGGCAGATTTTATGCTAACGAAGAACTTGTCAGACAACTGGCAAAAAATGGTCAAATAGCTACACAGTATGTTGACCTTGAAGGCAATGCAACAAATGAAGTCCAATTTAATCCTAATGATTCCTTCTATGCAATTGAAGGTATTACATCCCCTGACGGTCGTATATTGGGTAAAATGGGACACTGTGAAAGAATCGGTGCCGGACTTTATAAAAATGTTCCGGGTAATTATAACATAAGAATGTTTGAATCCGCAGTAAAATACATTAAATAAGGAGAAATTATTTATGGCATACTTATCCGATATCGAAATTGCTCAACAATGTAAACTTAAGCACATAACCGAGGTTGCAAAATCTGCTCATGTTGATCTCGAATTTATGGAACAATACGGAAACTATAAAGCAAAAATTGACCCTGCACTTATGAAAAAGACAGAAAGGAAAGACGGGAAGCTTATTCTTGTGACCGCAATAACCCCTACGCCTGCAGGTGAAGGAAAAACAACTACTACAATAGGTCTTGCAGATGGGCTCAAGTTAATTGGCAAAGATGTAATGGTAGCACTTCGTGAGCCCTCTCTCGGTCCGGTTTTCGGTGTTAAAGGTGGTGCTGCAGGCGGCGGATATGCTCAAGTTGTTCCTATGGAAGATATTAACCTTCATTTTACCGGTGACTTCCACGCAATCGGTGCCGCAAACAACTTATTAGCCGCAATGCTTGACAACCATATTCAACAGGGAAATGCTTTAGGAATTGATGTTAAAAAAATAACCTGGAAGCGCTGCGTTGATATGAATGATAGACAACTTCGCTTCATCGTCAACGGTTTAGGTGGCAAGGCAAACGGTGTTCCTCGTGAGGACGGCTATGATATTACTGTTGCAAGCGAAATTATGGCTGTATTCTGTCTTGCATCTTCAATTACCGACTTAAAAGAAAGACTTTCAAGAGTGATTGTCGGTTATAACTTTGATGATAAACCTGTAACCGCAGGCGATTTAAATGCAGTTGGTGCAATGACGGCTTTGCTTAAAGATGCACTTAAACCAAACCTTGTTCAAACACTTGAGGGTACTCCCGCTTTTGTTCACGGAGGACCTTTTGCCAATATTGCACACGGTTGTAACTCTGTTATGGCTACAAAACTTGCTCTTAAAATGGGCGATTACACAGTTACTGAGGCAGGATTTGGAGCAGACCTTGGGGCAGAAAAATTCCTTGATATTAAGTGCCGCATGGCCGGTCTTGTTCCTGATGCAGTTGTAGTAGTTGCAACTGTAAGAGCTCTAAAAATGCACGGTGGCCTTGACAAAAAATCACTTGGAACCGAGGACTTAAATGCTCTTGAAAAAGGTATTCCTAACCTTCTTCGTCATGTTTCAAACATTAAAAATGTTTATAAACTTCCCTGTGTTGTTGCAGTAAACAGATTTCCCACAGACACAGATGCAGAAATTGACTTCATCATTTCAAAGTGTAATGAACTTGGAGTTAATACTAAACTTTCAACAGTTTGGGCAGAAGGTGGTAAAGGCGGAATTGAACTCGCTAAAGAGGTTGTTCGTCTTTGTGATGAAGAAAAGGGTGACTTCACCTTTTCCTATGAACTTGACTGCAGCATAGAAGAAAAAATTGAAGCTATAGTCAAAAAGATTTACGGCGGTAAAAATATCAATATTATGCCAAATGCTCAAAAACAAATAGAACAGCTTACGGCTCTCGGATATGATAAGATACCGGTTTGTATTGCAAAAACTCAGTATTCCTTTACCGATGACCCAACAAAGCTTGGAGCACCCGAAGATTTCACAGTAACAGTTAAAAATGTAAAAGTTTCTGCAGGTTCAGGTTTTGTTGTTATACTCACAGGAGATATTATGACTATGCCCGGTCTGCCAAAAGTTCCCGCAGCTGAAAAAATTGATGTTGATGAAAATGGTGTAATTTCAGGCTTATTCTAAAATTTTATCCAAATAAATTTACCTCGCAAGATAAATACTTGCGAGGTTTTTCTTTTTGCAATATTAAAATTTACCGCCACATGATTTACATATAAAATTGCATAAAGTTGACTCCTCATCATCTTCCCATTTTTGACCTGCTGTTACTTCCCAGTTCATTTTGTCAGGCTCTTGGTTTATATTTGAATCATACTGTGTTAAAGTATCCATTTCTAATTCTTGGTCGCAGTAAGGACACTTCATTTTTTGAAGAGATGAGTCAAAATGTATTGTTCCTCCGCAGCATGGACATTTAAATTCTAATATTTCAGACATATTTTATCTCAAATAAGTAGCGACTGCCAAATGACAGCCGCTAAACAATTTAAATCCTATCGTTAAAATCTATAGGGTCACCACAATTGGGGCAAAATCTTGGAGCATTGTTTATATCGGTAGTTGTCCAACCACACTTGTTACATCTGACTGCCCCACCGCTTTGTTTTGTTGCACCGCAGGAAGCACAGAAATTACCCGTATTACTTGAGCCGCAATTAGGACAGAACCAATTCATAGGTTGCTGATTCACCGGCTGAGTAAACTGCTGTCCCTGTGGCTGTTGATATTGTTGATTAACCGGTTGTTGATATTGCTGTCCCATTGATTGCTGAAATGGTTGACCTTGATTACCAAACTGGTTTTGATTGTTCATATTCATTGCAGCCGCTGCGGTAGCTCCGGCAAAAGCACCAAAAATTCCCGCAGCAACATTTTGAGCAGCAAAACCGCCAAAGCCACCAAAGACAGGGCTGTTAGGAACAATTATCTGTGTTCTGTTACCACCAAGAATTTGATTAATTTGACTGAGTTCAGTCATACACTTATTAATTTCATTATTTCTCTCAGAGTCAATGCTGCTGCTGTTAATTTGAAAATCAATATCATCAAACCAAGGGTTATTCACCTTGAGAGCAACTTCAAAGTCATAAGAATATTCATATCTTCTTGGATTATAACTGATTCTGTTACCTTGAGCATCTTTAGTGTAAATTTCTTCCTTTTCTTCAATAACTGAACAAGTACAAGAAACAACGGAAGAAAGGGGTAAAACATCAGGATTTTCAGTATTCCAATCACTTCTACCTCTTCTGCTTACGACAAAGTTACCTGACTGCTGATCAACATAAACCTTCATATTTTCGCCGATAACAATAGTAGGGTTAAAGCTTGCAAGCACTTGCTTATTTTGCTCTCTGTAAGCAAGATGTTGCTTCATTTCTGCAATAGTTGTTCTTCTGCGATCTGTCATAAACGGTGAAATTAGTTTTGCACAGTCTTTACACATATTACCGTCTTCAAGCTTTCTGTTACCCAACAGACTGATTTTTTCGCCACAAATGTCGCAAAATTTTTTATCAAATAATCCCATAATAATACCTCATTGTACAAAAAATTAGTTTACGTCACTATCGTCAAAAATGTCTCCGCATTCAGGACAGAACTTAGGAGGATTCTTCGGATCCTCTGGTTCCCAACCACACTTATCACATTTGTAAAGAGGTGCTCCGGCAGGTTTCTTTCCACCGCAATTTGAGCAAAATTTTCCTTTATTTGCACTACCGCAAGCACAGATCCAACCATCTTCTGTTGGCTTTTGTGCACCACACTCTTGACAGAACTTGCCGGTAGCGGTTGCTCCGCAAACACACTTCCAGCCATTTGTGGCATCATTAGCACCGGCATTCTGTGCAGACTGCTGAGCTGCTTGTTGTTGCTGTTGAGCAACTCCTGCTTGATAGAAACCTTGTGCAGCATTAAAACCACCACTTGGGTTGTTCATTGCCATTCCCACTCCCATAAAACCGGTCATAGCACCTGCAGTATTACCTGCGGCTGTTTCCATCGCAGTTGCAGTAGAGTCAATCTGTCTGCCGGCAGCAAGAAATGGATTAGAACCGATAGTAGCCGCATCTTCAAGCTGGTTAATCTTCATCATATCCTCTTCGGTAAGAGTAATAGGATTAAGTGCTATTGATTCTACGGTAATGCCGCGTCTTTCTGCCCATGTTTTGCTTAAAGCTGCATTCATAGCATCTTTAAGTTCTGCAGTATGTGCCGGAATTTGTGCAGGTCTAAGTTCTAAATCTGTCAAAGCAGCAAATGCAGGTTGAAGAGCATCTATAAATTCGGTTTTTAATTGAGTGTCAATTTCTTCTCTTCTAAACTCATCTTTAACATTTCCTGCAATTTCAGTATAAAATAAAAGCGGATCTGTGATTTTATAAGAGTAAACACCGTTACATCTTACCTGAACAGTTCTAGACATACCGATTTTCTTATTTACAATTTCAAACATAAAAGGATTGGCAGTACCAAACTTATTGTCCATAATCTCTTTAGTGTTGAAATAATAAACTCTTTGATCTTTACCGGTATCGCCACCATAAGTAAATCTTTTACCTACAGTTTTAAATGTCTCAACTATTGAGCTCTTAAGATTGCCTGTGAAAATGCTGGGCTCACTTGAAGTGTCATAGGTAAATTCACCGGGTTCGGCACAAACCTCAACTATTTTACCTTGGTCAACAATAATCATACACTGACCATCGGCAACAGCAATGCCGGACCCATTTGAAATAATGTTGTCATTACCCTTTGTGTTTGAAGAACGTGATCCAATTCTCTTTTGTCCTTTTACCATCAATACTTCCTTATCCAGAGAGTCACAGTAAAAGAACTCCTTCCATTGATCGGCAAGTACGCCACCTATTGCGCCAACTCCGGCTTTAATAAGTCCCATAAATATTCCCCTTTCGGAATTTAATTGGTTTACACCATTTAAATTATATCATAACAACAAATAAAAAGTCAATAAACAACACATTGATTTATCTCTGTCTCATTGCACAATGTTTTTCACATAATAATGTATAAAGTGTATAAAAAATTTATTTATGTTGAAATTCAGTTAATTATGTGATAAAATTAAATGAATTTATGTAGTCTTAAAATTTCTGATTTAGGAGAGATGTTATGTCTTCAAACTCAAATTTAGCTGTAGAAATCGATCAAGATAATTTAGGCTCTGCTGCAGCACATAAGGACAGGCGATATGTGGGCAATAAAGAAACTTTGGCTTACATTCTTTATGATGTTGCTCAATCCTTTAACATTTCAAAATACAATGACATTTTCGTCACTGACATTATTCGTGTTGGACTTAAATTCCAAAGTGTCGTTACATTTGTGGTTGGAATATGGGACATAATCAACGATGTTTTCTTAGCTGCCATAGTTGATAAAACAAGAACCAGGTGGGGCAAATTTAAGCCTTGGCTTATTATTTATGCAATTCCCGGTGTTTTTCTTTCTCTGTTTTATTGGGGAATGCCTCTTGTATTCGGAGATAAACCCCTTTACGATTTTTCAAAATTAGCTTTTTATCTAATATTACAAATGATTTCAAACCTTGCAACCTCATTAAGTACCATTGCAAGAACAGGTATGTTGGCAACAATTACCCCAAACATTTATGATAGAACAAGACTTATTACCCAAGCCATTCTTCTTTCAGGTTTTATTGAGAAAGCACCTGAAATTCTTATGGGTGTTTTAATAGATCTTGTCAGTCATGGAAAGTTAAATATAAAAATGCGTTCACTCTATGTTTCTGCAGGTATGTTTACAAGTATTGTTAGTGGACTACTTGCTCTATTCTTTGCTTTTGTGGCAAGAGAAAGAGTTAATCAAACCATTGATAAACCCAGCGTATTTGCCGGTGTTAAATCAGTATTTAACAACAAACCTTTACTTCTGATAACTTTATCCGAATTCTTAGGTTCATTCTCAATTAACAGCGGTGTGAATTACTATTACATAAATGTTTTAGGTCTTGCAACAATGTCCACAATTGTTGGTATTCCCGGAGCAGTTGTTTCTCCTCTAAGCTATACCTATATTCCATGGGCAAGAAGAAGATTTTCCACTAAAGCACTTTGGATTGTCGGTTCCCATATTGATAACATTCTTTTGACCGGAGTTTTCTTGTTTGGTTCAATAAACAAAAACTATAAAAAATTGAGTGCTATGATTCCGGCATTTATGATAAGGGAAACTATTTGGATGTTCTTTTACGGAATTAAGGGAGTTATTCCCGAAGAAATGAGAAATGAAGCTATTGACTACGGAGAATGGAAAAACGGTTACAGAACAGAAGGTATGACCGGAGTTGCTAAAAATATGGCAAGTAAATTGGTTAATACCTTTGGTTCCACACTCAAAACTCTTATTCTTGCTAAAGCCGGTTACAAACAAGGGGCAGGCTTTGGTGGTCAAAGTGAACAGACTGAGTATTCCCTTTTTTGGATGTGTACTATTCTTCCGGTTCTTACCGGTATGTTAGGTATTATTCCTAAACTTTTCTACGACCTTCAAGGTCCAAAAAAAGAAAAAATGTATGCAGAACTTTTTGAAAGAAGAGCAGCAATTGCAAGGGAAGTCAACGCCTTAACTGAAATAGATGGAATATCAAGTTCGGAAGATTAAAATTATTATTAAACCAAAAGGTCGGCACATAAAGTGCCGACCTTTTTATGCCTTTGTTTCACAATATAAACAACGATAAATTTTGTTTTCTCTGTCAGTTAACTTAAAAATATGCTTAATTTCCTGCTCAACTGAAGTTATACATCTTGGGTTTTTACAGAAAATTACATCGGTCAATGTTTTAGGCAATGCAATTTCATTTTTTGATATTAAAGCACCGTCCTTAATTACATTAACGGTAATTCCCGGATCAACATAACCAATTACATCAAGATTTATATAGATATCCGCATCTATTTTGATTATATCTTTTTTGCCCATCTTTTTACTTGAAACATTCTTGATAATTGCAATAGAGCAATCAACTTTATCAAGTCCGAGAAGATCATAAAGTCTCATTCCCTTACCTGCGGTAATATGGTCAAGAACTATGCCGTTATTAATTGAATCTACATGCATTTTTCTGCCTCCTCAAGAAGTTTTAAAATTAGTGCCATTCTGATATATTTACCGTTTAATACTTGTTTCCAATATGCTGCTCTGGGGTCATCATCAATGGAAACAGAAATTTCATTTACTCTTGGAAGCGGGTGCATAATAGACAAATCTTCTTTTGCATATTGTAGTTTTGGAATGTTTAGTATGTAACTGTCTTTCAATCGGAGATAATCCTCCTCATTAAAAAATCTCTCTCTTTGTACTCTGGTCATATAAAGAATATCAAGTTCAGGAATAACAGAAATCAAATCTGTAGTTTGAATATATGGAATTCCCTTAGCTTTAAGCACATCTTTTTTAACATAACTGGGCAGTTTAAGTTCCTCAGGCGAAATTAAATAGAATTTCACATTTTCATAACGAGACATAGCTGTTATTAACGAATGAACCGTCCTGCCGAATTTCAAATCTCCGCACAAACCGATTGTTAAATTATTGAACCTACCCTTTTCTCTGTAAATTGTAAGAAGGTCGGTCAATGTTTGTGTTGGATGATTATGACCACCATCACCTGCATTTATGACAGGAATTGTTGAATTTTGCGAAGCAATTAACGGTGCACCTTCTTTTGGATGACGCATAGCTATTATGTCCGCATAACAACTGACTGTTTTTACTGTGTCAGCAACACTTTCCCCTTTTGCCGTAGAAGAACTCAAGCCCTCGGAAAAACCTAAAACAGAACCTCCCAATTCAAGCATCGCAGCTTCAAAACTCAGTCTTGTTCTTGTTGAAGGTTCAAAAAAGAGAGTTGCAAGTTTTTTATATTTACAGCTTTCTCTGTATTTTTCAGGGCTTTCAATTATGTCCAGCGCAGTGGATATAAGCTCATTTATTTCATCTAAAGACAAGTCTCGAATGTCAATAAGAGATTTCATGCTTAACCTCCAATCCAACTTTCATCTGAAGGATTATTTCTAAATTTTATAAGTTTTTTAAGATCTTCTTGCTTTATGTAGCCTTCTTCGGCGGCAACCTGTGCAATTGTATCAAAATCTGTAAGTGAAACATTTTTAACACTTGCGGCTGCCAATCTGTCAAAACCCTTTTGCATACCATAGGTGAAGATTGATGCTATACCAAGAACTTCCGCTCCTGCTTCTCTAAGGACATTTACCACCTCAATGCAACTTCCACCTGTTGAAATTAAATCTTCAATAACAACAACTTTTGTACCCGGCTCAAGTTTTCCCTCAATTTGATTTTGTCGGCCATGATCTTTACTTCCTGAACGAACATAACCCATAGGCATACCTAAAATATGTGCTGTTATCGCAGCATGTGCAATACCTGCTGTTGATGTCCCCATAAGTGTTTCACAATTAGGATAATACTTCTTTACTACCTTTGCTAATGCACATTCAACATCATTTCTAACATCAGGAGCAGTCAGAGTCAACCTGTTATCACAGTAAACAGGGCTTTTAATTCCGCTTGCCCAAATAAATGGTTCTTCAGGTCTAAAGAAAACCGCCTTAATTTTTAACAAATCTTTTGCAATCAATTTTTTCATTATAATACCTCTAATCTATAAATTCTTTTAAGCATCTCTCATAAGCGGCAACAGGGTCATCTGCCCCGGTAATAGGTCTGCCCACTACAATATAATCCGAACCGATTTCCTTTGCAGCTGAGGGAGTCATAACTCTTTTTTGATCCCCGATATCACCGTCTGCGAATCTGACTCCGGGGGTTACAGTCAAGAAATCATTTCCACAAAGATGATGAACCTTTTCTGCCTCAAGAGGTGAACAAACCACTCCGTCAAGTCCGGCAAGTTTTGCATTATGAGCATAATGCATAACCACATTATCAATTGGTTCCTTAATCAAAAGATCTTTTTCCATGCTTTCTTGATCTGTTGATGTGAGTTGTGTAACTGCAATAAGAAGTGGTCTGGTACCGTCTTCTCTTGTCAAACCTTCCAAAGCTGCCTGCATCATTCTAATTGTGCCTGAGGCGTGAATATTACAAATATCTACATCAAGAGAAGACAAAACTGCCATAGCTTTTTTAACTGTATTAGGAATATCGTGAAGTTTTAGGTCAAGGAAAATTTTATGTCCTCTTTCTTTAATTTTTTTCACTATTGATGGACCTTCAGAATAATAAAGTTCCATACCTATCTTTACAAACGGCTTTCTATCTTTAAATTTATTTAAAAACTCAAAAGTTTTCTCAGCACTTGAAAAATCACAAGCAATAATTACATCCTTACCCATTATGTAACACTCCTATAATTTCATTTAACGAATCAATGCTATATTTTTTCATAACATTCGGTAAATCCTCAATAATCTCTTTACAGGCAAAAGGGTTTACTAAATTTTCCGAGCCGATTTGTACAGCAGTCGCACCTGCAAACATCATTTCAATAACATCTTCGGCACAGGAAACACCGCCCATTCCAACAACAGGAATATTAACCGCCTGTGCCACCTGATAAACCATTCTTAAAGCAACAGGAAAAATTGCTCTGCCTGAAAATCCGCCCATTATATTTGCAATAACAGGCTCTTTAGTTTTTAAATCTATCCTCATTCCCAGCAAAGTATTGATCAAACTGATGCCGTCTGCTCCTGCTTCTTCACAGGCTTTTGCTATTGATACAATATCTGTAACATTTGGTGTAAGTTTTATGATAATCGGTTTCGTTGTAACTGTCTTAACTGCTTTTGTTACTTCAACCGCACTTTTAGGTGAAGTACCGAAACTCATCCCACCACCGTGTACATTTGGACAAGATATATTGACTTCAATCCAGCCCACCTGATCACACTTGTCTATTTTTTTACAGGTATACACGTATTCATCAATTGAAAAACCACTTACATTTGCCATTACCTTCTTATCAAAGCATTTAGCAAGCTTTGGTATTTCTTCACTGATTACCTTTTCAACTCCCGGATTTTGAAGACCGACAGAATTTATCATTCCCTGGGTACATTCAGCAATTCGTGGAGTAGGGTTTCCAAATCTCGGTTCTTTAGTTGTACCCTTAAATGAAAATGTGCCCAAAATATTTATGTCATAAAATTCAGCAAATTCATAACCGTAACCAAAGGTACCCGAAGCAGGAATTATAGGATTATCAAGTTCAATTCCGCAAAGATTAACATTCATTAATCCCATAAAATTTCCTCCTTTTCCATAACCGGACCTTCTTTGCATATTCTCTTGTAACCTGTAATTGTTTTACAGGAGCAGCCCATACAAGCACCAAAACCACAACCCATTCTTTCCTCAAAACTGAATTGGGCACCTGTTGAACTCATATTATAGACGGCTTTGAGCATCGGTTCAGGTCCACAGGCAAAAACATAAGAATAATCGCCTTTCATCTCTTCAGTCACAAATCCCTTTGTTCCTTTTGTTCCGTCAACCGTGGTAACTGCAACTTGGCAACCAAGTTTTTTGAACTCATTTTCAAAGAAAATTTCACTTTCTGTATTAAAGCCCAAAACAACACTAACATTTTTCTTTGCTTTCATAAGTTCCTTTGCAAGAAAGTACATAGGCGGAACACCTACACCTCCACCAATTAAAAGGGGTGTATCTCCACAATCAGAAATATTAAAGCCGTTTCCAAGTCCTGTTAAAAGGTCTAACTCTCGACCTTTTTTATACTCAGCCATTTTTTCTGTGCCTTTACCTACAATTTTATAAATCAGTGTAAGCTCGTTACAATTCACATCACAAACAGAAATCGGTCTTCTTAAGTAAAGTCCGTCAATTAAAATATTAACAAATTGACCGGGCTTTGTGATTTCACTTGTATCACCCTCAAGCTTCATCAATTTTACATTTTCTGTAAGATTATAATTTTCGGTAACCTTAAATATTACTTGTTTCATTTTTAACCTCAAGAATCTATAGTGGAAATAGTTAGTGTAGTTTCCTCAAGTACATCTAAAAGAACACGAACTGTATCAAGGGATGTAAATATAGTTATATTATTTTCAGTTGCACAGCGTCGAATTTCAACACCGTCTTGATAGTGTACTCCCGACTGAATCGAGCGGGTATTGATAACATAGCTGACATATCCCGCTTTCATAGACTCAAGGATTTCATTACTGCCTTCACTGATTTTCCCTCTTGCTTTTGTTCTTATTCCGTGCTTTTTGAAATAATTAGCTGTTCCTATGGTTGCTTCTAAATTGAAACCCATGTCAAAGAATCGCTTTGCGAGGGGAAGAGCTTCTTCTTTATCTTCGTCTGCTATAGTCATAAGAACTGTGCCATAGTTTTGAAGTTTCATACCGGAAGCAATCATAGCTTTATACATTGCTCTTGAAAGTTTATCGTCGTAACCGATTGCTTCACCGGTTGACTTCATTTCAGGTGAAAGATAAGCGTCAAGACCTTTAATTTTATTGAATGAGAATACAGGAACTTTAACATAATAGCGCTTTTTTTCTTCCGGATAAAGGCAGAATATGCCCTGTTCTTTTAAGCTTTTTCCAAGTATTACCTCTGTTGCAATGTCAGCGAGAGAATATCCCGTTGCCTTTGAAAGAAAAGGAACAGTTCTTGATGAACGTGGATTAACCTCAATTACATAAACATTGTCATCTTTATCAACAATAAATTGAATGTTAAAAAGTCCCACTATACCGATAGCAAGTCCAAGTTTCTTTGCATACTGAAGTATAATACCTTTAACCTTGTCAGAAATACTGAAAGTAGGGTACACACTTATTGAATCACCCGAATGAACGCCTGTTCTTTCCACAAGTTCCATAATACCAGGAACAAATACATCTGTTCCGTCACAGATAGCATCAACCTCAACTTCTTTGCCTTGAATATATTTGTCAACCAAAACCGGTTTATCTTCATCAATTTCAACTGCAGTTTTAAGGTAATGTCTTAAATCCTCATCCTTTGACACTATTTGCATAGCTCTTCCTCCCAAAACGAAGGAAGGACGAACTAAAACCGGATATTTAATTTCGTTTGCGGCTTTTATACCATCTTCAATTTTAGTTACTGCTCTGCCGTTGGGTTGCGGAATTCCAAGGGAAGAAAGGATTTTTTCAAAACTGTCTCTGTTTTCAGCATTATCAATTGCTTTGCAGTCTGTTCCAATTATTTTTACTCCCCTTTCCATAAGCGGAGCCGCAAGGTTAATGGCAGTTTGACCGCCGAGTGAAGCAATAACTCCTTCAGGTTTTTCATAATCAATAATTGCCATAACATCTTCAGGAGTTAGGGGCTCAAAATAAAGCTTGTCCGCAGTAGTGTAATCGGTTGAAACTGTTTCGGGATTATTGTTAATTATGATTGACTCATAACCGGCTCTTTTGATGGTTTGTACTGCGTGAACAGTTGAATAGTCAAACTCAACACCCTGACCGATTCTAATTGGGCCGGCACCGAGAACAACTATTTTCTTCTTATTCGTAAGTTTAGATTGATTTTTACCGGAATAGGAAGAATAAAGGTAAGCAATATATTCTCCTGTATGAAGAGTGTCCACCATTCGAAAAGCAGGAATTATACCAAATTCTTTTCGTTTTTTATAGATTTCAATTTCATTTTTATTTGTAAGCTTGGAAATATATTTGTCGGAAAAGCCCATAATCTTCGCTGCACGAAGCTTTTCTTCTGTTAATTCTCCTTCTCCAATTGTTTTTTCCATATTAACTATGTTCAAAAATGATTCAAGGAAAAGTTCTGTTATTGCTGTAATTTCGTGGAGTTTTTCAATGCTTACTCCTCTTCTGAACAGTTCAAAAATTGCATATATGTTGTCATCCTTAAACACTCTGACATAGTCAAAAAGTTCTTCCTTGGTAAAATCATTAAACTTAGGAAGGTAAAAATGGCAAACACCGGTTTCAATAGATCTGACTGACTTGAGAAGACTTTCTTCAAGAGTTGAGCCGATTCCCATTGCTTCACCAGTAGCCTTCATTTGTGTACCCAAGGTATTTGGAGCATCTGAAAACTTATCAAAAGGAAATCTGGGGAATTTAGAAACAACATAATCAAGTTTAGGCTCAATATCTGCAGTTCCCCCAGCTACCGGAATCTCATCAAGAGACATACCTACAGCTATTTTGGCAGTTACTCTTGCAATCGGATAACCGCTCGCCTTGGAGGCAAGTGCAGATGAACGAGAAACTCTTGGATTTACCTCAATTAAAAAATATTCACTTGATTTTGGATTCAAGGCAAACTGAACATTACAGCCACCTTCAATTTTAAGTTCCTTAATAAGTTTAATAGCCGAGTCATTAAGCATTTTTAAATCACTGTCATTGAGAGAAAGAATGGGAGCAACAACAACTGAGTCACCTGTATGAATACCCACAGGGTCAATATTTTCCATTCCGCAAATAGTTATAGCATTGTCCTTGGAGTCACGCATAACTTCAAATTCAATTTCCTTATAACCCTTAACACTCTTTTCAACAAGCACTTGATGTACAGGTGAAAGTTTAAAAGCATTCAAACAAATTTCTTGAAGCTCTTCTTCGTTATTAGCAAATCCACCGCCTGTACCGCCTAAAGTAAATGCAGGTCTAAGGACAACGGGATAACCGATATCACCAGCCGCCTTTTTTTTTTTTTTTTAATTGTAAGTTATTTCTGAAGGAATTACCGGCTCACCGATGGACTCACACATTTCCTTAAAAAGTTCTCTGTCCTCAGCTTTTTCAATACTTATGCTAGAAGTTCCAAGAAGTTCAACACTACATTCTCTGAGAACACCCTTCTTTTCAAGCTGCATTGCAAGATTAAGTCCGGTCTGACCGCCAATACCCGGAAGAATCGCATCAGGTCTCTCATATCTTAAAATTTTTGCAACATATTCAAGTGTAAGTGGCTCCATATAAACCTTGTCGGCAATTGATGTGTCTGTCATTATTGTAGCGGGATTAGAGTTACAAAGTATTACTTCATAACCCTCTTCTTTTAGCGCTAAACAGGCTTGTGTACCTGCATAATCAAACTCAGCCGCCTGTCCGATTACTATGGGACCGGATCCAATAATGAGAACCTTTTTAATATCTGTCCTTTTTGCCATAAATTTCCTCCAAATATCTTAAACTACACTGTAAACTATATCATTTTCATACACGGTTTGAATACATTCGCCGTAAAAATCTAAACCTTCAAAGGGTGTAGATCTACCCATTGACAAAAATTCAGTTGGATTTACTTTCTTTTTCTTTTCTAAATTCCAAACTGTAAAACTATTGTCAAAGGGAATATTAAATCTTTTTCTTGGATTGATTGCAAGTAGATCGATTAATCTTTCCAATGATACTATGTTTTTCAGTACCAAATGAGTATAAAGAGAAGCGAATGAAGTTTCTAAACCAACAACACCAAAGGAACTTTTGGAAAGACCTTTAGACTTTTCTTCTTTTGAGTGGGGTGCGTGATCTGTTGCGATCATATCTATTGTTCCGTCTTTAATGCCTTCAATTAATGCCAGTCTGTCGTTTCTACTTCTGAGAGGCGGATTCATCTTAAATTTGCCGTCATCTTGAAGGTAACTGTCATCAAGTATCAAGTAATGAGGAGCGGTTTCACAGGTGATATCAACACCTTCTGCCTTTGCTTTTCTGATAATTTCAACACTTTCTTTACAAGACACATGGCAAACATGATAAGGACAACCTGTTTCCTTAATAAGTTCAATGTCTCTTGCGATAGGACCGTATTCACTCTCGGAACAAATGCCTTTATGCCCATTTGTTTTACAGTATTCGCAGTCATGAATATATCCACCGCCCAAAAGGGAATTATCTTCGCAATGAGCCACAATAATTTTGTCCATTTTTTTTGCTGCAATCATTGCTTCTTTCATAAGTTCTTTTGTCTGAATGCCCTTACCATCGTCAGAAAAAGCAAAACATAATTTTGAAAGTTCATCAAATTTTGAAAGTTTTTTTCCTTCTTGATTCACAGTAATTGAAGCGTAGGGCAATATATTTATAACAGAATCTCTGTTAATTATTTTAATTTGTTTTAAAATATTTTCGGCACTGTCGGGAACCGGATTTAAGTTTGGCATAGTACATACGGTAGTATAACCGCCTCGAGCAGCAGACATTGAACCAGACTTAATAGTTTCTTTATAAGAAAAACCCGGTTCTCTGAAATGAACATGAACATCACAGAAACCGGGAAAAATATGATACTTAGAATTGTTGAGAAGAGAAAAAGAGGCACTTGCACAAAAGACAGAAGCAGTCGCTTGTGTTAACTCATTTGCAATCAATTTGGCTTTTATGCTTTTCATAGCACCCTCCAAAAAAGAAAAATCTTGCCATTTAATCGGCAAGAAGTCACACAAATAGACAGGACATAGATATGCCCTATTTCAACTATATGAACCTTACCGATCTCTCTGTATCGATTTAAAGATTACTTTACTGACGACTATGATAACATTATATTTAATGTTTGTCAATATATTCAGTAAATCTTTTTTAACCAATATTGCACCTACAAAAAAATCTGTAGGTGCAATATATATTATTCTTCCATTTTCTTTTCTAAAAGCTCCAACGCAGCTCTTTTCGATCTTGCTCTTTCCAAATCAATATACATTCTTTCACGAGTATCTTGGTCAATATTATAAAACAGCATTGGAATAAATGAAAAAACATCAAAAATCAGTCTCGGACCAAAAGCAATTATAAATAGTCTCCAATTAGTTTCCGCAGTTTGAGCCACAGTCTCACCAACTTGATATTGTGCCCAATCTTGCAAAAGATGAGCATTTACAACATTAAGTATGGCATCTTTTACCTTATTGAAATAACCTGTCATTAAGTTAATAGTTGCTTCAACTCTAAAACCATTTTTCCATTCACAGTAGTCCAGAACCTCATAATTAATTTCTTTACCTACAATTTTACTTGTTGCATGAAATAACATTTGGGTAGTATTTCCAATAGCAAATAATACTGCCATTGGAATTTTCTTCAAATACAATCCCTTACTCTTGCCACCAATTAAACCGCCTAAGAAGAATATCAGTTCTTTTGCAAATAAGGAACCTCTTGAAAAAAACCAAAGCATTTTTGTTGAATGTTTTGCTCTGAGTTTTGGTGCTAAAGCATAAGAGAAGTACGAAACAGGTGAACCGGGAATTCCCGCAACAATGGGCAGTGTGTTAAACTTTAGGACATCATTAAAATACAAGTCTTGGCCGGCACCGATATTTATTCCATCAATAAGTCCGCTCAATGTATAGATAAGTAAAGGTCTGTTTCTAAAAACGGACATAATTCCTTTGACCGGACTGGGTGGTTTTTCAGACTGAGGAACTCTTTCCTTGCTTACCAAATACCAGAAAATTGTGGGTACAGTAGTTAATACCCAAGTAATGGTCTTAACAGTAACAAAGGTATTGGTAATACTTGCATTAATCTTCCCGTTCATAATCAGGTCATAGAGAACACCCATTATTTGATATGGTAAAGCTGTGCCTAAATCTTTTACAAACTCGGCAGAAACCAACAATGAAGTTCTTTCATTTGGATTAGGAGTAAAAACATTATCAATGTAGCCTCCACCACCAAAGAAAGCATTTATGGTTTCATTAAAGAAGCAAAGAATCATAAATGCCCAAAGTCGCTGTGAGGTTGTAAGATTTAACATATTTGCTATAATTGGCAAAAAACAAGTATAAAAACCTGAAATAACACTTGGTATCATCGCCAAATATTGGAAAGGTTTAAATTTTCCCCAACGAGTGCGCATACTGTCAATAATACCGGCAGAAAGCGGATCATTAAGTAAGTCGTATGCAGCTAAAGCTACTCTTGCATTTGCGTATGCAACAGGTTCTATTTTAAAAATCTTATAAAGCCAAATATCAGAACCTACATCGTATTTACCAAGTGTCATAACGCCCAATGTAGATTTTAACACATAGGCAACACGCTCTTTAGTAGTACAAAACATTCGGTTCATATAAGCTTCGTTCAAAGCAGGTATTTTCTCTAATTCTTCTGAAGTTCTATTCTTTTCACTCATTTGAAACTACCTCCTTTTCTTTTTTAAGTTTTTCTTCATTTTCTTTCTGAATAGCACAAAGATGCTCATACTGAATTTCTCTGATTTCCGCAGTTGTCATTCCGTCTTCAACCATTTGAAAATATTCTTCAATGGGAATTCCGCCGACATAGCATTGCTTATGAACAATATTCCAGCCTTGCTTAAAAAAGAGAAAATCAATTATGAGACAAACAATAGTCGAAAGAACATACAAGTAACCACCGATAAAAACATGACCCGAAATAGATTCATGTTTAACAAATCCAAATGTAATAACAGAAGCAACTGCAAAAACTATCATCAGAATATCTATTGTATAGTTTCTTGGCTTACCCTTTGGAGAACATGAAAGAGCATTTAGGAAAAAATGAAGAAAAGCAAGTACTAATGAAATGAAAAAAAGTAAAACACTTGTGGCCAAAAGAATAGTTGCATTTTTATTACTTTGCATTAACACATTAAAGGTATCAGCATTTAAGACAGAGGCAGCATTTACAACAGTAATAATGGAAATGCCCTTATTAGTGGCTACCGAAAAAGGATGGTTTAAGTTTACTTTAACTAAGGGTAAAAAGATTAAGCAAATAGGTAGCAGCGAAGTAAAAATTCGTACAATAGCTATCTTTGAACCGATAAAAGAAGTTTTTACTCTGTCAATTTTCTTTTGAAAATGGTAGTGTTGAACTTCAGCTATATCCGCTTCTTGCATAAGCCGCTCTTGAAGATCATAAACAACAATATTCGCTTTACATTTTGGGCAATGCTGACGCCAGTCAGTAATTTTTAAATGATAATTACATTTTGGACAGTTCGCCATTTTATCCCTCCAAACATATTTTGTATAATGTTAACACAATTCAATCGGTTTTTCAACAGATAATTATAAAATATTGACTTATTGCAAGAAAAGTTTTATAATGGCGATGATTAGGAGGGATAGTATGTTTCCGATGTGTGACGAACTTTATTATTTCGATATTTATCCAAAAGTATTCAGAAAAAATGTTGAATCAACAATAACAATTAAACCGATGGGTGGTAAAGTAGAATTTGAAAACGGAAAAAACTATAGAATTGATATTTGTGCTTTAGAAAAGGGCAACCACAAATATCCTGATTCTACTGATTTTAAGTTTATAGATGTCCAATATGATAGCCAAAATGGTTTTAGATTTGACAACACTTTCGAAGAAGAAATGATGTATTTTATCAGAATAAGAGATGATGATAAAAGAATTGATCAGCTGAGTGTTTACTGTGTGGATGACGATTTAGTAGGACGATATCCTTTTATGGGAGATCTTCATATTCACACAACTCGTTCCGACGGAAGTGAATGTCCAGCTATGGTATGTGCAAATTACAGAGCCCATGGATATGATTTTATGGTTATTTCAGACCATGCAAGATATTATCCTTCACTTGAGGCCATTGAAGCATATAAGGATGTTAACATTGGATTAAACATAGTTCCCGGTGAAGAGGTGCATATGCCTGAAGTTGATGGAATTCACCTTGATTTTCATATGGTGAACTTTGGAGGAGAATACAGTATAAACGCATTAACCGAGACTGAAGCTGTAAAAGAAAAAGGAACAGATAAGATTTTTCGTTCACTCAATGGTAAATGTCCAAAATACATTGAGCTTTCCACTTGGCAAAAAAAGATAAAAGACATTGCAATTACTTTAGATGTCCCAAAAGGTGTCAACCCTATACAGGCAGCAGCATTTAAGTGGATTCATAATGAAATAAGTAAAGCAAAAGGTTTATCAATTTTTCCACACCCAACCTGGATAAACGATGTTTACCATGTTCCTGAAGTATTTAACGACTATGTTACTGAAATGGGCTGGTTTGACGCCTTTGAAGTTCTTGGGGGTGAAAACTACTTTGAACAAAACGGCTTTCAAACACTAAAATATTATGAAGACAGAGCAAATGGAATTAACTATCCTATTGTCGGTAGCACTGACTCACACTCTTCGCTTGAAAGCAACAGAAACGCCTTTATCTGCTCTACAATAGTTTTTGCACAAGAAAACGAAAAGGACTGTTTAATAAAATCCATTAAAGATTTTTACTCGGTCGCAGTTGACACGATCAGCCCGGAATTCAGAGTAGTCGGTAATAACCGACTTGCACGCTATGCAACATTTTTGATTAAAAATTATTTTCCTCTTCATGATGAACTTTGCTTTGAAGAGGGACGAGCTATGAGACAGTACACTTGTTTCTCAACTGAAGAAAAGCAAGAGGCAGCCCAAATTTTAGAACTTATCGGAAAAAGGTTAGACAAACATAGAGCAAAATATTTTGATTTTTAATAAGTAATGCAACAAGTTTTTTCCTTTGCTACACTAATTGTCGGCATATTAAAAACAGTTTACGCCTTTTGGAGGTACAAAGTGGCTAATCAATACACTGATGAAACAAGATACTTAAATTTTAGAGAAATAATCAATAGTTCTGCTGAAAGATTTCCTAAAAATAGGGCATTTCAAATTAAAGTTTCAGAGGGAATATATAGATATATATCCTACGCTGAACTTAGAATTCTTTATTACGGTCTTTGTTCCAAGTTTATTGAACTCGGTTTTCAAGGCAAAAGAATAGCTGTAAATGGAGTAAATAGCATAGAATGGTGCCTTTGCTACCTTTGTGCTGCAACCGTGGGTGTTGTTGTCCCCCTTGATAAGGAGTTACAAGGCGAAGACATCAATAATTTTATAAACGATGCAGAATGTGTTGCTCTTTGCACAAGTGCCGATAGGATTAAAGAGTTCAGTCCATCGATAGAAAAAAACATTGCTTATATTGACTTTTCAAAAATCTTCTCACTTGCCAGAGAAAATCTGGACTATGAGGCAGTAGATTCAATTAATATCAAGAAAGATGAAACAAACATAATAATATTTACTTCAGGAACTACTGGAAACTCAAAAGGAGTTTGTCTTTCGCAGTTTAATATTTGTTCAAACATATATCAAACGGTAAGAATGTTCAGAGTTTATGAAAATGACAAGACTCTTTCTATTCTTCCTCTACATCACACCTACGAATGTACACTTGATTTTCTCCTTATACTTACTCGAGGAGCTTGCATTTCATACTGTGACGGACTTACAAAAATTCAAAAAAATTTAGTTGAATACAGTCCGAGTATATTAGTAGTGGTTCCAGCTTTGCTTAAGGTTTTAAGCAGGAGAATCAGTAAAACCATAGCAAACGAAGTACTTGAAAAATATAAAAATCACTTTGAAACTCTTTCTCTTGGTGATGCCCTTGAAAAAATACCATTTATTATTAGAAAGGTTATAACCAGCAAAGTCAAAAAGTCGCTTGGAGGCAATCTTCGTGCATTTATTGTTGGAGCTGCAGAATTGGAGACCTCCCTTGTTAAGGATTTTCAAATGCTTGGAATCAGAACTCTTCAGGGATATGGATTGACAGAATGCTCCCCTCTACTAGCAGGCAACGGTGATTTCCATTTTAACCCCGATTCAACTGGTATAGCAATTCCGGGAGTTGAAATTAAAATTCATAATCCTAATGATGAAAATGTCGGCGAAATCATTGCTCGTGGTGACAACATTATGCTTGGCTACTTTAATGACGATAAAGCAACTAAAGAAGTTATTAAGGAAGATTGGTTCTACACAGGTGACCTTGGTTATATGGACGAAAACGGTGATCTCTATATAAAGGGCAGAATTAAGAATGTTATAGTAACAGAAAATGGAAAAAACATTTACCCTGAAGAACTTGAATCACGCCTGTATAGATTCCCTGAAATAAGTGAAGTTTTAATACTCGAAGTGGCAGATAATGGCAAAAACTGCGTAAAAGCAAAGATTTTTCCAAACATAGAGTATTTGAAGGAAAAATTTGGTAAGCTACCAAATGATGAAGATGTAAGAAAATCAATTACTTCAATTATCAAAAGTGTTAACAGCAAAATACCGGATTATAAAAGAATTAGGTTGGTTGAGGTATTATCTCAAGCTCTTGAAAAAACTACTTCCCAAAAGATTAAGCGTCATGGAGAGAACTTGAAATAAGTAAAAATTTACGGCAGTCAAATAAGACTGCCGTAAACTATATTTAATTACTCTTCTTTCTTCTTATGGAAAAGGATTTTATCCACAGGAAAGTAAAGGAAAAATTGAACTGCGCCACAAATAGCTCCGGAAATTGCTATTGCAGAATCTTCCAAACCTTTAGAAGTCAAAAGATTTACTAAATATGGCTGAAGCCATGCTGAAAACGCAATGAGAGCAATGGTAAAAACAATATATATCGGGAAAACAACCTTTGTATTTGCAGCAGAGTTAAATGTCTTTTCTTTATTAACAAAAAAAGAAAATATTTGAGCTATAATGTTGCTTGCCGTTAATGCAATAAACAAACCCAATCCTGTTGTAGCCATACCTGCCTTAGCAGCAGCTTCTGATGAGTATATAAAGAATTCATAGGGTCTTTCGAGAAATTCTTTTGACATAGGAAGTTTAAGAAGGTAAGGTAAACAGGTTTGAATTACAAAAGCCCCTAAACTAACCACAATAAATTTTACAAACTGCCAAAGAGTCTCAACACCCTTACCTTTGGAGGCAGCAGTTTTGTCAAGTTTATTCAACTTACTCATTTCCACACCTCATATTATTCATCAAACATACCATCGTTTTTCTTTGTCTTTTTTCTCTTTGCCTTGCCTTCAGCAACGGCTTCTTCCATTCTCTTTTGCTTTTCTGCTTCGGCAGCCTCTTGAGCGGCCTTTCTTTCAGCTTCCATCTTTTCATTAGCAGTATTATTTACAGAAACTGCCCAACGGGCAATTTTCATTTTATTTCTATCAGCACCGGTTTCAATGATGATAGAATCATCCTTTACTGTAATAACTCTACCCATAATACCGCCAATGGTTGTAATTTCATCTCCGACCTGAACTGTGTCACGCATTTTTTGTTCTTCTTGCTGCTTTTTCTTCTGTGGACGGATCATCATAAAATACATTACACCAAAAAGTGCAGCCATCATAATAATCATGCCCATGGGATTTTGTTGTCCACCTGACGCAGCAGTGCCGCCTGTAGGAGCTAATAGTAGAATTGGATTCATTTAAGATACCTCCGAAAAATATTAGATTGATTATAATGGAAAATTTATAGTTTTGCAATACTTTTTTAAAATTAAATTTTTTTGTCCAATAAATAGACATATTTATCGTAATATTCCTTGAAAGAGCCGTTTTCAAGAGCATTTCTGATTTCTATCATCAAGTTGTTGTAAAAATATAGGTTGTGAATTACACAAAGTCGCATTCCAAGAATTTCTTTGACATTCAAAAGATGACGAATATATGCACGAGAAAATTTTTGACAAGTAGGACAATTACATGTTCTATCAATGGGAGAGGCATCAAGTTCGTATTTTTTGTTGCTGATGGTTATAATGCCATCTTTTGTAAATAAACTACCATGCCTTGCGTTTCTGCTGGGCATAACGCAGTCAAAAAGGTCAATTCCTCTATTTACGGCTTCAAGAATATTCCCAGGAGTTCCAACACCCATTAAATATCTGATTTTATTTTCCGGCATATATGGCTCAACGGCAGAAATTATACGATACATTTCTTCCTTCGGCTCACCAACCGCTAAACCACCAATAGCAATACCGTCAGGATTTAACTCCACAAGTTGTTTCATATTTTCAACTCGTAAATCTTCAAAGGTACAGCCCTGATTTATTCCAAAAAGGAGCTGGCTTTTATTGAGCGTACCAGGAAGAGAGTTTAACCTTTCCATTTCCGCCTGACATCTCTTAAACCAACGAATTGTCCTTTCGCAACTTTTTTTTGCATACTCATACTTTGCGGGGTTTTCGACACACTCATCGTAAGCCATTGCAATGGTAGAACCGAGGTTTGACTGAATTTGCATACTTTCTTCAGGTCCCATAAAAATATATTTTCCGTCAATATGGCTTTGAAATTTTACTCCCTCTTCTTTAATCTTTCTAAGTGAAGAAAGAGAAAAAACTTGAAATCCGCCACTATCGGTTAAAATAGGACCGTTCCAACCGGTAAATTTATGTAGTCCGCCCAGTTCTTTTATGAAATTATCACCCGGTCTAACATGTAAATGATAGGTGTTTGATAGCATTACCTGACATCCAATGATTTCAAGATCAGTGGACGAAAGTCCACCTTTAATTGCGCCACAGGTGGCAACATTCATAAATGCAGGGGTTTGAAATGTTCCGTGAACAGTGAAAAATTCCCCTCTTCTTGATTTTCCTTCACTTGTTAAAATATTAAACATAGCACTCACCTACGAAATATTAGCTTATAAATAGTAATAAGTCAACTTTTTTATGAAAAATATCTTGACTAAAAATGATATTCATTGTATTATAACTATATATGTATTTTCATCTCAGTTAGTACACCCTGCAAATGAAACGGAGACGCTTTAATGAAGATTATTGTTGCAGGTGCAGGTCACGGCGGATTAGTAGCCGCCAAAATACTTGCCGCCAAAGGACATGACGTCACAATATATGAACAATGCTCCCAAGAAGAATTAGGTCATAATTGGCGAGATAATATTGAACAGTCTGTTTTTTCTGAATTTAAGATTCCTGTTCCAAATGGAGTGAGAAAAGGAACTGACCCTGTTGTGTTTGCTCCTTTTTCAGAAAATCCAATATTTTTGAAGATACCGGATAAAGTAAAAGACTGGTATTGCGACAGACAACCTATTCTTTTTCACCTTATTGCAGAAGCGGAAAAAGCCGGAGCTCAAGTAAGATACAGAACAAAAGTAAGAAAATTACTTGTAGAAGGCGATCGCATTAACGGTGTTATTATTGCAAGAAAAAAAGTAAGAGCAGACCTCGTTATAGATTCTTGCGGTATTCATTCCCCATTAAGAAAATCACTTCCCCCAAGATTTGATATTACGACAGAGCCAAAGCCGGCAGACTATATCAGTGTTTACAGAGGAGTTTTCGGTTATTACCACGAAAGATTACCTGAAAATAATCAACTTAACAGAATATATTTAAGATTTACCGGTCAACCCGGCGTTTGCAGATGCTTATGCGACGAGGACGACCTTACCGTTTCGGTCTTAATCGGTAAAATGGGCAGAATGTCCAGATATGACCAGGAAACTATGTTTAGACAACTTCGTATTGAAAACCAGGTTATAGGCTATGAAATAAAAAGAGAAGAAAAATTTACCGCTATTCCGGTAAGATATCCCCTTACAAAAATGGTAACTGACGGCTATGCCGCAGTCGGTGACAGTGCATTTATGGCTGACCCAATGACAGCAAGAGGTGTTTCAAACGCAATCAAAGCAGGTAAACTTCTTGGTGAACGCATAGTTGAAACTAACTCTTACTCTGCCAAAAACCTTTGGGAATATCAAGTGAGATATTTTAGAGAAATTTCCGGGCAAGCATTTTTTGAAGATTCAATGAAAAGGGCTATTCTTAGGATAGATTTAAATGACCTTAAGTTCATTCTTGAAAAGGAAATTATATCACCTGCTGAACTTGAAAAAATTATTTCCGGAGCACCTCTTTCCCTTAACTTTGGCAACATACTCAACAAAGTAAAAAAATGTAAAGGTCATTACAATTTGATTGTTGACTTTGCAAAAATTATGATTAACGGCAAGAAAGCTCAAAAAATTGCCAACTCAATTCCAAGAAAATATGACAAGGAGAAAGTCGGTAGGTGGCAGAAAAAAATTTCAGGCTGCTTTAAGTAATCACTTGCAATACAGATTTAAATCCCAACAAGGAATATATGGATGTTTTCTGATTTCAAACTGATAGTTGGGATTTAATTTGTAAATCAAATTGGGAATTTCAAACAGATCACTAAAACGATGATAAAGCGCTATGTTAAGCTTCGGCTTACAGCGCTTTATTGTGTTTTCACCTCCGTTTATTGCGTTTATCTCTCCTCCTTCTACATCAATTTTAATATATGTAATGTTTTCGATTTTTGAAATTTCATCAATAGTTAAAGTTTTTATCTCAACACCTTTTTCAGATATAGAAGACTGTCTTCCTGATAAACTTGAAAATATTACTGTTTTTACGTCATCGCTTACTGCCTTATTATAAGCAAAAAAATCACTTAAATGTTCACAGTTTGACAATAGTTTTTTATAATTTTTTATATTTGGCTCTACTGCAATTATTCTATTATATTTACCATTCGCATACTTTAAGAACTCTATGATTGTATCACCGTTATAGGCACCTAAATCAAGATAAACCTCTTTTTCGGTTAAAGTTAAAAATCTTTCAAATATTTCATTTTTTTCTGTTGTTGCAAGTTTTAAATATTTTAGTCTTCCGGAATACAGGAAATTAAAAACATTTTCAAATATCTTTTTTGATTCATCAGAAAATATGTTGTATGCTCTGTTAATATTTTCAACATTATTTGCAACAAAATCTTCGGTCACTGTTACATTACCTATCACAGGAACTACCGGAATTATTAAGTCATATTTTTCATCGAGTGAATAAATGTGGTTAATTACACTTTCAACACAAGTTCCAAAGGCGATTACCAAAATAAAATCGCCCTCAAATTCAGAAAGTTTTTTCACTTTGAAGTCTCTGAAAAATTGCCCTCTAACAAAATCGTCGCTTGCGGTTATGCCGAGAATTTCAATTCCCATTGTTTTGAAATTGTCAATTATTTTATCGGCACCGTTGCCCATTCCATAAATTACGACCGGTTTTTTTGATTCTTCTATATATTTCCACGAATTCATCTCTAAAACTTCAAAATTCAACATTTATATCACCGACAAACATTATACTTAAAATCCATTTTTTGTCAATAAATTTACTTGTAATAACTATTAGGTCGTGTTATAATGTTTTGTATGTAAGGAGGTTTTTTCCATGAAAATACTTTTTCAGGGTGACTCAATTACAGATGCCGGCAGAGACAGAGATAATATTCACAATTTAGGAGGGGGATATCCCTTTTTTGCCGCAAAAATGATTGAAGAAAAATACCCGGATGAAACATTTGAATTTATTAATTTAGGAATTAGCGGTAATCGTACCTGTAATCTTGTTGAAAGGTTGCAGTCTGATTTTATTGATATTAACCCCGATGTCATTTCCATATTGATTGGTGTTAATGATACCTGGCACTGCGGAGAAACAAAAAATTGGCTTTCAAACAATGAATTTGAAGATAACTACAGAACTGTGCTAAAATCAATAAAAGAAAAAACCAAAGCTAAAATTTTAATTATTGAGCAATTTTTGCTTCCAACACACGATAAAGAGCATTTAAGAACTGACTTAGACAGTAAGATTGTAATTACAAGAAAACTTGCAAGAGAATATGCCGATGCTTTCATTCCTCTTGATGGTCTCTTTGCAAAAGCACTGCTTCTACATCCATCTTCATATTGGTCAGAAGACGGTGTTCACCCTAATGAAAACGGTTCAAAGTTCATTGCAGAAAAATATATTGAAGCTTTTAGCGAGTTAAGAGATAACTAAAATGAAAAAAATTAAAGAAATCTTAAACTACATATTTATCGATGGACTTTCCGGCATGGCATTGGGCCTTTTTGCTACACTGATTATCGGTACAATAATTGAACAAATATCCACTTTCTTACCCGACAGTATCAGCTCTTATGTTTTTTTTGCTTCAAGTGTTGCAAAAGCACTTACAGGTGCAGGTATCGGTGTGGGTATGGCTACAAAATATAAATGCTCCCCTCTTGTTTGTACATGTGCCGCAGTTTGTGGCTTGGTAGGAGCATTTGCCGCAAAGCTTATTGCTGGTACCGCATTGACAGACTCCGGTCTTTTACTTGCAGGCCCAGGTGACCCTCTCGGTGCATTTATCGGTGCCTTTTTTGCTATTCAGATAGGTAAACTTGTTAGCGGAAAAACTAAACTTGATATTATCTTAACTCCTGCTTGTTCCATATTGGTAGGTTCTTTTGCCGGCCTTTTTGTCGGACCTCCAGCAAGTAAGTTTACAACAACTATGGGTGAACTTATAGAATGGGGCACACAAAGGCAACCGGTTCTTATGGGTATAGTGGTTAGCGTTGTAATGGGAATATGCCTTACCTTGCCCATAAGTTCCGCTGCAATAGGAATTATTCTCAATTTAAACGGAATTGCAGGAGGAGCGGCAGTTGTGGGCTGCTGTGCACAAATGGTAGGTTTTGCCGTTCAAAGTTACAGAGAAAACAAAATCGGCGGCTTGATCGCACAGGGTGTAGGTACCTCAATGTTACAGATGCCCAACATTTTAAGACATCCGCTGATTTGGATTCCCCCAATTATAACAAGTGCCATATTGGGACCGATTTCAACAAAACTATTGGGAATGACTTGTTACGCTGCCGGTTCAGGTATGGGTACTTCGGGTTTGGTTGGTCAGTTTATGACCTATGCCTCTATGAAAGCTGACGGTATTGATACTAAAATAATTATTGCAGAAATAATTGTAATGCATGTTATTGCCCCTGCAATTATAACTCTTGGAATCAGTGAATTTATGAGAAAGAAAAAACTTATAAAATTTGGTGAAATGTCACTTGACAACTTAAACTAAAGGAGGAACAATTATGAGTAAAAAAATTATTGCAATCGTCTTATCATTAGCGATGTTCTTTTCAGTATTTGCTATTCCTGCAAGTGCTGCTAAAGATGTAACAGAGCCTGCTATGCAAAAAATCTACACAGTTTTAGACAAAATAATTCACAGTTTGGTAGGCGGTATTGCCGCTATGATAAAAACTCCAAACTGGGGCACTGTAAAAGACTACAAAACTGAAAACTTCTTTGAGGGTGACAAAAAGCAAGACTATAAGACCACTCCGGCAGAAGGTGCAAAATGGTCCATAGGTTATGCGAATGCCTCAATTCTAACCGGTAAAGAACTTGACGGCGGAGACTACTATGTAGGCGGTTCTCTTTCGGTAACAAAAAAGCTTGCCACTTCTCAATGGGACGACCAAAAAGTTAGAACTATAGCAATTTCTGACGGAGACGGGATCAATATTTTTGCCGCTATTGATTGCTATGGCCTTGCTAATACAGATGTAAGAGCTATGAGAGAAAAGTTTATGACTTATGCGAACGAAAAAGGATTAAGTATTAAATCAATAAATATTTCTGCTTTACACCAGCATTCCTGTGTTGACACTTTCGGTCTTAACGGCAACATACTTGAGGCTCTTTTTCTTTCCTCTGTTCGCACAATTTTTGGTAAGGAATTACCGAGTGGTCAAAATAAAGACTATATGGACAACCTTTACAATGTTACTGTTCAATCTATGAAAGATGCAATAGCCAATATGAAAACTGGCACTCTTTACTTTGGTACAGTTGATATTACCGAATATATTCGTGACAAGAGAGATCCACAAGTATTTGATAATAATCTAAACAGATTTAGATTTGTTCCGGACGAAGGCAAAGAAACTTGGATAGTTAACGGCTCAGTGCACTGTGTCGGTAACGGTGCCTCTAAAACTGACTTAACAGGTGACTACCCCTACTATATGGAGCAATACATTAACGAAAATTATGATGCTAATTTCTTCTACATTCTCGGAGCAGAGCTTGCTATAACAAGCAAAAGTGATACTCTTGTATTGGACGAGAATACACTGGCCAAAGAAGGTAACAAATATCGCATTAGGGTTTACGGGGAAACACTTGCTCAAAAACTTGCTTCCATTACTGAAGAAACTGTAGTAGCACCCATCTTAAATATCTCTTTTAAAGAAGTTTGGGTTGATGTTGAAAACAATATTTTAACTTTTGCAGCAAAGGGCGGACTTCTTGTTAGCAACATAAAAAAGAAGGGCTTTGCTAAATACGCAATTGTTACAGAAGTCGGTTACTGTGAATTTGGAACCGATATTGCAGTTGTTATTGCACCCGGCGAGCTTGCTCCCGAAATTGCTTTTGGTGGTGCAACCACAGCTGCAGAATCTTGGCAGGGCGAAGACTGGGAATATGATTCATTCCAAGAAAGAGTCGGAGATAAAAAACTTATTGTTTTCGGTTTAACAAATGACCAAATAGGTTATATATTAAACTCAAATAATTGGCACTCATTCTTAATTGAAAATGAAGAAATCAGTTCTACAGGAAAAATGGCAAGTCATTCAATAACACAGGGTGTTCTTGACCTTATTCCGTAAGAATGTCTATTAGAACAAACTACAAGTTTACTTTGTGTGCGAGTTATTTAGGGTTTATTAACTTGGCAATAGTCAACAACTTTACTCCCCTTCTTTTTGTTACTTTCAACAGCTCGCTTAACATATCAATCTTAAGAATCAGTTCACTAATTACCGTTAACTTTATGACGCAGCTTTTGGTGGATTTAGTATCCACCAAAGCTGTTGATAAGGTTGGATATAGATTTTCTGCAGTCACTGCACATATTTTTTCTTTCATCGGCTTGGTTTTACTGGGGATTTTGCCTTTTACATTATTTGATGGTTACATTGCACTTCTAATTTCAACTGTGTTTTGCGCAATCGGAGGTGGACTTTGCGAGGTAATAATCAGTCCGATTGTTGAAGCTTGTCCCACAGACAACAAGGCAAGCAATATGAGCTTGCTTCATTCATTCTACTGTTGGGGACAATTAGCGGTAATCATATTTTCTTCTATCTTCTTTTCTGCAATTGGTTTAAACAATTGGCGATATATGTCCTTCTTTTGGGCACTCATTCCCCTATTTAACTCTTTTCTCTACTGCTTAGTGCCAATAAATATTTTGCCTGTTAATGAACATTCAAGTTCAGTAAGGAGTTTATTCAGAAACAAAATATTTTATGTTTTCTTGCTTTTGATGCTTTGTTCCGGGGCATGTGAACTAACGATGAGTCAATGGATCAGTACCTTTTCGGAGGTTGGGCTTGGAATAAACAAAGAAATAGGTGACCTTTTAGGTCCGAGTATTTTTGCTCTCTTAATGGGTGTTTCTCGTGTGTTCTATTTTGCAAAAAGCAAAACCTTAGACCTAAAAAAGTTTATCTTAATTTGTTCAATATTATGTCTCGCTTGTTATTTAACAACTGCTGTCAGCTCAAATAGAATAATTTCACTTTTGGCCTGTGCTTTTTCCGGCTTTACCGTCGGAATTATGTGGCCGGGTGTTTTTTCCGTTGCAACTCCAATCTTTAAGGGCGGCTCAACAGCTATGTTTGCACTGCTTGCTTTAGCAGGAGATTTGGGCTGTTCTGTCGGACCTACTGTTTTTGGTATAATCACTGACAGTTTTAACAGTATGAGAATGGGCTTTGCTGTTACAAGTATTTTCCCATTACTTATGATTTCCGGAATATTGATTCTTAATAAAACAAAGGTATACGTCAATGAAGAAAATAAAAAATGCACTTAAAGAAACAGATTTAATTCTCTATTTCGTTTGTATTCTCACTAGCGTTTTTGGTTGTTTAATGGTACATTCCGCGACAAGAAATGATGCAATTACATCAGGACTTATTATTTCTCGTGAATGCCTAATTATGATAATTGCTGCTGCATTTGGAATTGTTCTTTGTGCTATTATTTCTTTCTTGGATTACAATTCGATAATCAGAATTTGGCCCTTAATTGCAGGGGTTTGCCTTTTAATTGTTTTATCTCTTTTTATTTGGGGAGATGCACCTGAAGATAGACCTAATGCAAAATGCTGGCTTACAATTATTAATACACCTTCACTAACCATAAATTTTCAGCCCTCTGAACTTGCTAAAATCGGATTTATAGTTTCATTTTCCGCACATCTTAATTATGTTAAAAAAGAAATTAACAAGTTCAAAAACATAGTTTTTCTGTGCCTTCATGCCTTGGTACCCATCGGACTGATTATTTTGACTGATGACCTTGGAACTGCAATGGTTTTTGCATTTATGTTTATCGGTTTGATGTTTATGGCAGGGCTAAAAGCAAGGTATTTTATTATTGCCGGTATCACTGCTTTAGCGGTTTTCCCTATTCTGTGGACAAAATTTCTATCAAGTTTTCACAGACAGAGAATTTTAGCAATATATAATCCATCTGCTCTAACCGAAAGTGCTTACAACAAGATAATATATCAGCAACAAAGGGCAGTTAATGCTATAGGTTCCGGTGGTCTTTTGGGGGACGGTCTTTTCAAGGGAACCTATACCCAGTCTCCCAGTGGTATTCCCGTTAATGAAAGTGATATGATTTTTTCTGTTGTTGGGGAAGAACTTGGTCTTATAGGCGGATTGTTTTTAATAATTTTATTGTCATTTATTTGTGTAAGAATATTAAAAATCGGCAAGGAATCTCACAATATTTCAGGAACTATGATTTGTTATGCAACCGCATTTATGATTAGTTCACAAGCAATAATGAATATTGGTATGTGTCTTAAAATGCTCCCGTGTATCGGTATTACTTTACCGTTTATAAGTGCCGGCGGCTCGGCTAATCTTTGTGTTTACCTGGCCATTGGCTTAGTAATGAGTGTTTATAGATTTAATAAGTATCGAGAACCTGAGAATTTCAGATATACAGGATTAACTACTCCATTTTCCGAGTAAAAACAGTAATAGTTTTAAGAGGTGTTTACTATGATAAATGTTGCGCTAGTTGGCGCATGGCATGTTCATTTTAACGGCTATGCAAATCAAATCAATAATAACCCCAACACAAAGATTAACGCCCTTTGGGACTCTGAAGTTGAAAGAGGCAAGGAAAAGGCAAAGCAATTCAACTGTGATTTCATTGAAAACTATGACGAACTTTTAGCCCGCTGTGATGTTGATGCTGTTTTAGTTTGTTCTGAAACAAGTCTCCATAAGGAACTAATTTCAAAGGCAGCTAAGGCAGGAAAGCATATTTTCACTGAAAAAGTTCTTTGTTTTAACAAAGCAGACGCCTTAGAAGTAGCCGAAGAAGTAAAAAAAGCAGGAGTAAAGTTTTGCATTTCTTTTCCTTGGAAATCTAAAGGTGATTTTGTTTGGATTAAAGAAGCAATTGATAATAAACTTATCGGTAATGTAAATTACTGCCGAATGAGAAATGCCCATAACGGTGCAAGTTCTGACTGGTTGCCTGAATCTTTTTATGACAAAGAGACCTGTGGCGGCGGTGCAATGATGGATCTTGGTGCACACTCAATGTATCTGCTTAACTGGTTTTTAGGTGAGCCGATAAGTGCCGCAAGTGCTTTTACAAATGTTATGGTAAACTCTGTTGAAGATAATGCAGTAACTGTTTTGAAATACCCTAATGGTGTTATCGGTGTAAGTGAAACCGCTTTTGTGGCTGAAAACAATCCTTTTGAATTTGAATTGGTGGGAGATAAGGGTACAATACTTTCCGGTGGTTTTATTAACAAAACCTGCTATAATATCGGAGAAGGATGGGTATTCCCCAACATTCCCAAAGGAAAGGAAGAACCAATTCAAATGTGGATAAATGCCATTTTAAACGATGGTGAAATAGAATATAATATTGATGAAGCCGTTGCACTTTCTGCCATAATGGAACTTGCATATAACAATATAATTTGAGGAGGACATTATGAAAAAACTAATTTGTATTTTACTTTCCGTTGTTTTAATTCTCAGTGTTTTCACATCGATTTGTTTTGCGCAAATCGAAAACGAAGATTTGAATTACATAATTGGAAATCCTTACAAAGATGTTGATTGGAACACCTGGAAAGCATATAAAACTCAACTACATTGTCACACAAATTGTTCTGACGGAGCGGATTCAATAGCAGATATGGTTGAAGCACATTATGCTCAAGACTACGATATTCTAGCTATTTCAGACCATATGACCACCGGTGTACAGTGGGATCAAGCACCCAAACTTGTTTCGATAATGCGTCTTATTAAAAAGTCAAGAACGGGATTTTTAACCCCAGTTCCCTTAACAAGTGAAAGAAGATTGGAAATTCTAAACGGTGTTGGTCGTGACGGAAGAGGAATGCTTGAAATCATACAGGCAAATGAACTTAACGGTGCGGTACCCAGTAACAGCCATCTTAACAGTTATTTCAGCAGTTACGGACACGGACTTATCGGCATAGACGGAGACTATGAAACTCCTGCACAAAAGGTCGGTGAAGACGGCGGAATTACTTTCCTTAACCACATTGGTAACTATACCGAAGGATGGGAAGATGTTTCGATAGCCGCAAGTGATAAATATGTTAGAAAGTTTTCAAGACTTTTCATTGACATTCCTTCCTGTGTCGGTATGGGCATTAACTCTGCTGAAGATTATCAAACTTGTAACGATAGAGTTCTCTATGACGAAGTTCTTAAAAAGACTATACCCTATGATGTCATTCCTTGGAGTTTCACTTTTAGTGACGCTCATGGTGTTAACCAAATTGACAGAGCCTTTACAATTCATATGATGAAAAATCTCAGTGTCAAGGAATTTCGCAGCAGTATGGAAAACGGCACATTTTTCGGAATTGGAAGATATGCACGATTTGAACTTGGTGAAGATTTTCTTGGAGAGGGTCCTGTACCAACAGTAAGCAATATTGTTGTTGACCAAGAAGCAGACTCAATAACCTTGACTGCAAGCAATTACGATAAAATTACTTGGGTATCAGGCGGTAAAATTGTAGCTTATGGTGAAACAATCAACCTTGATGAAACAGAGGATTTAAGTTGCTATGTCAGAGCTTATTTGACGGGTCCCGGGGGTATTTGCTATGTTCAGCCCTTTACCATCAACATAGAAGGCGTTGAACTTGTAAGAGAAGAAATTAAGCCGGTTCACGATTACAGTTATGTAATCAGGCAAATTGTCAACTTCCTTGATAAATATGTTTATTCAAGATATTCCCCCACAAGACTTATTTGGAATTTCCTTGTTTCAGATTGGGGACATACCATAGACCCTGAATAAAACAATTAACGGCTTGCGTTTGCAAGCCGTTAAATTATTGTCTGGAAAGAAACTCTTCATAGAGTTGTTTCTTTCTTTCGTCGGTATATTCATAACACCATAGATTATATATACCGGCAAAATCTTCAAAAGTTTCATCGGGATATACTGTAACTTTACCGACTCTATAAGGCAAGTCGATTTGAACAGTACCATTTGATGAAATAAAATATTCATCAGCAATTTCTATGGCAACTCTGTTGCTCTCTTGGTTTGGCAACTCTTCATCAAATTTTATCTGAGTAACAGGAAATAAAGCACACTTTGCATTGGTTCTTTTGTAAAAATCAGGTGAAGTTCCCGAATGACCGTGATGAGAAATTTGAACTATATCTGCCTTTAATGAATCTACATATCTTTCAATCAGCACCCTGTCCGTTTCTGCAGAAGCATCACCGGGAAAGGAAATTTTTGTGCCTTCTGCCTCCAACATTAAAACAGTTGAGGTGTTATTAAAATCACTAAAGACAGCAGGTACAATATCTTCATGTGTACAAAGCACCTGAAATTTAAGATTCTTAACACAAATGTTCATACCCGAATGAAGTTTGATCTTTTTGAAATCTTTAACAATATTTTTAAATATTTCAATACCGTTTTTTAACGGGGTTTCCCATAATTCACTGTCTTTAATAGCAAGAGATGGGAAATTATAATAGAGACAATCAATATCTATTTCATTTGCATGATATCTTACAATATCAACAAATTTACCTATATGGTCTTCATGGGCGTGAGTAAAAAACCAAGCACTGACTCTGGGTTTTTCTTCACAACTGATTTTCTTAAGGAAATCTACAATTCTTTGATCATCATTAACTGAGTATTGATGTGCAGAGTCAATTACACAAAAACTGCCGTCATCACAGCGGATGATATAACACATACCACAGTCAATAAGAGAATGATCCACTTCATACTGCCACAGAGAAGTGGTGAATTTGCCTGATTTAATCAACTTAGTTTGATAATATACCCTATAAGGATCACAAATTAAACGCATTTGATTTGTGCAAAAACTGATTGTGGCAGTGATATTCTCTTTAACATATACAAAATATTGACAACTTTCTATTATGCTAAAATCATATAGAGAAAAACCGCTACTCTCAATATTATTCTTCAACTGTTCAAAGTCGGCATAGTTTATGCCATCATAAAGCAGCATAAAACTACCGTCTCCACAGTCATATTCAAGCGAATAGTTATTGTTTAGGTTTTTAATGCAATTAAAAATTATATCCATTTTATTATGAAACATAGTATTTGGGATCTTGATTTTCTCCGTTCAAAATCACTTCAAAGTGAAGGTGAGGACCACTTGAGTTACCCGTTGAACCAACCTTTCCTATGGTTTTACCCGCCTCAACATATTCGCCCATTCTAACATTGATTGAACCTGCCAAAAGGTGAGCATATCTTGTTTTGTATCCGTCTCCATGGTTTATAAGAATCATATGGCCATAACCGTAGTTGCTTCGCTGGATAACCTCAACTCTACCGCTTCTTGATGCAATAACGGGAGTTCCCCGCGCACCGCCGCTTCCCGTAACCAGGTCAATTCCCCAGTGCCAACCGGTACTTCTCCATCCGTAAGGTGAAGAAACATAATGACAACTGGGAGCAGGCCAAAGAAATCCCTTCGATGAGGCAGCACCAATATAAATTCCGCCATAGGTTGTTTTTGTGCCGACAATCAGTATTTCTTCAATCGGTTCAATTAATATTTCATCTGTACTGTATGTATCATAAAATTCACCGTCAACATAAACTTTCGTGGTAAATACTCGCTTTGTGCCTTGAACTCCCTTTTGTTTTGTAACCCGATAACCGGAATATTTCGTAACATCGTGCGTAAAAGCGGTTGTAAAAGGTACAGGTGCAATTTCTGATGTAGTAATCGTCTTCTTAACTCTGACTAACGGAGCATTTCCTTTTGCCCCGATTAAAACAGACTCAAGCATAGAGGCATCCCACATTATATAGGGATCATCTCTGTAAAGCCCTTGTACATATTCGATACTTTCCAAAAAACCGACAACATAATTTCCTTGCTTTGCAAGGTTTTCATAAGGCTCAAGTATGTTATAAAACACTGTCTTTGCATCTGCTTCATTTTTAACAGCACATACAAACTTATCATCTATATATATACCGCAGGCATTAGTTAAGTTTTCCACTGAATTTTCGATAATTTTACTTGAAATAGTTCTTGCATCGTCAAGCTCGTCAAGAGAAACCAGAGCAAGTTTATAGCCAGCATTCAAGTCTAGTGAAGCCTTCTTTGATTCCTCAGTAGTTATTGCATTTGCAAGCATTTGCTCCTGAACCATTTCCTTTGCCTCTATAAATACCGACTCATCACTGATGTAACCGATACTGGAGTCATTATAAACAACATTAAGCGCAAAGGTTTGGGAATTCCAATATTTCAAAGAAAACAAAAGAAAAATCAGAGCAATAATAGGTGCAGCGATATTTATTAAAGAAGTTAAAAATTCCCGATGTCTCTTAAATGACCTTTTAGCATAGTATAAAATTATTGAAGGAATTTTTAGGGGATGTTTTAGAGACTTAAAAATCCTTATAAAAACAAGTTTCTGTTCCCTTCTCAAAAAAGATAATTCTTTAGTTATTACTTCAAAATATTGTTTAGATTTGGATTTTGCATAGTAGACAACTTTTTTGAATGCATTTTTTAACTTTACGAATGGAAAAGAAACAATATGTAAAAAACTATAAAATAATTTATCTGAAAGCAGTAAAACCGTTTCTCCTAAATTATAGACAAAACCGTAGGTATTTCCTTTCTCTGAAAGGTCAATATATTCTATCTCTTTTTCAGGTTTTTCCTTACTCCTTTTTCTTCTACCTTTAGATTTTTGTGAATCTGCTCTGACAGCATCTAGATTAACATCAATTACAGAAACACTTGAAGATGAGGCAACTCTTTTTTCAGAAAAGCTCTCGACGGACTCAACTTTTTGGTGTGTTTCTTCAATCTCTAGAGTGTATCTTTTTTCAATATCCTCACGAATCGCCTGCATTTCAAGTTCTTTTTGCTTTTCGGCTTCTTGTTTAAGGCGCTCTTCTTGAGTTTCATTAGGGTCAACATAGGTGTTCACCATTTCACGAGTAGATGCCCAAATTTGGTCAAAAGTATCCGCATCTTTCAAGACGAAATCTTCATTATTCAGTTTTTTATTATCTTTTTCGTCCATAATATCTCTTAATTTAACTCCATTAAAAATCTCTCAAAAATCTTTCAAGTGCATTTTCCCACCTTGGAAGTCTCTTAAAGCCGTTGATATCCAACATATTTTTGGAAAGTCGAGAATTATTCGGTCGAGAAGCTGCAGTTATATATTCGTTGCCGGCAATGTAATTAATCTTTGTACTTTTATTGCTGAGTTCCATTGTTTTTTCTGCAAACTCTGCCCAGGAGCAAAAACCATCATTGGTGGCGTGATAGATGCCGTAATTGTCTGAAACAATCATATCACAAATCAGTTCTGCTAAATCCGGAGTATAAGTCGGTGAGCCGATTTGATCTGAAACCACATCAATCACTTGCTTCGTTTCCGAAAGACGAAGCATTGTTTTCACAAAATTACTCCCGTTTTTACCGAACACCCAGGATGTGCGAACAATAAAATGCTTATAGCAGTTATTACGAACAGAGTGCTCCCCTATTTCTTTAGTTTTTCCATACCAATTTATTGGTTCTGTCTTTTCATCAATATCGATCTCGTGGCTATGCGCTACATTAAAGACATAGTCTGTGCTTGTGAACAGAAGTTTAATATCGGATTCACCGCATATTTCACTTATGTATTTTGTTCCGCACACATTTACATTTTCACAAAGTTCTCTATCTTCTCTCTCTGCCCTATCAACTGCTGTGTATGCCGCTAAATGAATTAAGGCATCGGGTCTATTTTCTTTTATAAATGATTTGATAATCTTTTCATCGGTTATATCTATTTCAGGCAAATCCGCACCAATGACTTGGTGACCACGGGCGTTTAATTTCAAAACGACTTCACTGCCTAATTGGCCTTTAGAGCCGGTCACAATAATCTTCATATAGATGAACTCCTAAAAATTATTATGTTATTCTAACACAAAATTCAAATTAAAACAATATTTTTTTACATACTCTTTATTTTACCATTGATTTATGATAAAATACTGTAAAAGGAGGCGTTAAAATGTCCGTAACAGTAAATGCTCCTGCGAAAATAAATATATTTTTAGATATTCTCGGAAAATTGGAAAATGGTTACCATAGTCTGTTTATGATTATGCAAAGTGTTAAACTTAACGATATCTTAACTGTTAGTAAAACTAAAAAAGATATTGTAGTCATATGTAACATTGACAGTATCCCTACAAATGAGCAAAATACAGTATTCAAAGCGGCTAAATATTTTTTTGATTATTGTAATATTGATGGTGGTGCCGAGATAAAAATAGAAAAAAACATTCCCTGTGAGGCCGGGCTTGCCGGAGGCAGTTCCGATGCCGCTGCAACATTAAGAGCTTTAAATCAACTCTATGACACCAACTTAAGTTTGCAAGATTTAATTAAACTGAGTTTAAAAGTCGGCAGTGATGTCCCTTTTTGTATGGAGGGCGGAACTCAACTTGCCCAAAATACCGGAGGCATTCTTTCAAAACTCCCTCCCATTGATTGCTATGTAGTGCTGGTAAAACCCGAAATTTCCGTTTCCACAAAAAAGGCCTATGATTTAGCAGACATAAATCATATATATCACCCCGATTGTATAGGAATGCTTGATGCCTGTGAAAAAGGTGACTTTGATAATATTTGCAAACTCGCGGGAAATGTATTTGAACAGTTTATTGAAGTACCGGAGAGAGTTGAAATAAAGAAAATTATGCGTGAATGTGGCTGTTCACTTGCTCAAATGAGCGGTAGCGGTCCAACAATTTTCGGGCTGTTTAAAAAAGAGTCAGATGCAAAAAAAGCATATGAAACTCTATTAACTGAATTCAAAAGCGTTTTCCTAACAAAAACTATTTAAAAATCGGACCGTTTCAGCGGTCCGATTTTATTATTCAATTATGCCATAATATTTTCCAATATAATATGGCAGCAAGAAAACTGTTGGTTCCAAAACAACATTTGCACCACGGGAATCTAAACGGAATGGAGAGCCATCAGGTCTATGAATATTTCTCTCGTCAAAGGCAAGGGGAACTATAGGCTGAGTAGGTTCATTCCACTCTTCTTGTTCGGTGTCATATTCAATAGTTTTAATCTTTGAATTTTCTTGAGAATAATATCTGAAATCAAGGGGCATTTCACGAAGTGATTGAACACCTGCGGAAATATCGTCATCTCTTCCGATAAACACTGCGTGAATAACAGCAAAGAGAGGCTGTCTTTCAACCTTTTCATACTGCCAGTGATCTTCCAATCCACAAAGATAATATGCACGAAGAGCAGGATTTTTCTCCA
>CAYFRJ010000002.1:90120-109985 GCA_964345625.1 uncultured Clostridium sp.
TCTAAGCAGTGTTAATGTGGCAAGAAAACCAAGGTTATCATCAATATGACAAGTATGTGCATCTCTAACTTTGTGACGGATAACATTTAATGGATAGTGGTGTCTTACAATAAACTCGTTGTATAGTTTATTGTATTTTTCATCACCGGAAATATGATAAGACACCTTCAAAAAAGCAAGTAATTCAAGAGAATTTATACCTCTTTCAGCAAACCATTTATCATAGTTATTGAGCATTTCCGGGTCCCAACAGGCCCATGTCGTAGGTTTACCGTCGACATCAATAAGCCTAAAGTTATTATCAATTATATGATCCATAATTGCAAGTAAAGCAATTCTTATTTCTTCCTTTTCTCCCTTATTAGCGCAAAGATCATAATAGACAGAAAAGCCAAAGAAATGACCTGTCATTTCATCGCTTGAGGTTTCACCCTTCCACTCACATTTACCATCATTTGAAAGGTGCCATTCATTATCCCCATTGCCAAAATTATGTTCTCCGGGATATCTTATCGCACGAGCGGTAAATCCCTTTTTACCGGTAATTCGGGTAAGAAGTAAAAGTGCATTCATCCCCCTTCTTGCCTTTACCAGTGCATCCTTATCTTTGGTAGCACCATACCTAAACGCTTCTGCTGCAACATTACAAGCAGTCCAAAGACCGTCATTGTCTGAAATATGGAGTTCTCCTTTTTCAAGTGAGCCGTCTTTTATTCCCCGTCCGGTGACAAAACCGTCACGAATATGATATTTTTCAATAAGATTTTCGTAGTATTCAGCTTTTTGGGCAAGAGTATATTCTTCACCCTTAATTATGGACAATCCCTTATTTGTTGCAAGGACAACAATTGAGCCATCTTCAGTTACAAATACGGAGTTTATCTTATTTTCCGGAGCCCACCTTGTAGCAGTGAAATATCTCAGTTTTCCACTGTCAAGAAAAATTAATCCCACATCAGTAGCAAAGTATATTCCACCTACTCCATCCCGAGTAATATCATAAACTGCATTTTTAGGAAGGCAATCATATTTTTCCGAAGCAAACCAACGATTTTTATTGTTAAAAATAAAAGCACCGTCATCCGTACCAACCCACAGATAACCAAACTCATCGAAGGAAAGAAAATTAATTTTTGAGTCAGGCATATCGGAAAAACAGGGTAAAATGTTTTTCCACTCCATTCTTTTACCGTGGACTACAGAAAGATTTGTTTCGGTTGCAACATAAATATTATCGGTGGAAACAGCAAGGGCTCTCCCCTTTCCCCCTTCGAGGTCGCTGTCTAAAAAATCATTCTTTGCATCAAAATCCGTGCCAAAAATTTTATTTTCGGTGAGCACCCAAAGATTTGACTCAAAAATACAATAATCCACAATTTTATCATTAAAATCTCTGATTTTTTTGCAGGAATTTTTCTTCAAACAGTAAAGGGTAGAATTAGAAGTAAAATATATTTTTTTATCGTAAATCAGTAGATTGTTCGCTTTGTTAGAAAACAAAGAAATTATTTTTATTTTTTCTTTTTCATAATCTTCAACAATAAACAAACCGCCTTCTGTTGCAAGATATAATGTTTTTTCAAAAATTATGGCGGAATTTATAGTTTCGTTGGGTAGTCCTTTTGTGCTGTCTATGACAGTTTTCGTTCTTTGAATAAAAGAATTGGATTTATAGGTTCCCGCATGTTTCATAATTACATCACTCCTTTTCCGTAGTATAACATTATTTTCAAATTTATTCAATATCATATTTTAACTTGAAAATCGGTAAAAGTTATAGTATAATCTTCGTAGTATTTTTTAGGAGTTGATTTTTTGAAAAAATCAGTAAAATTTCTTTCAATAGTAATTTCGTTATTAATGATTTTTACACTGCTTTCTCCCGCACTTGCTCAGGTTACTCCAAATTCAGTTACTTACACAATCATTAACCCCTATTCAAATATTGACTGGAGTACAATTAACACATATAAAACAGCTCTGCACACCCATACCAACGCTTCTGACGGAAGGAATACGCTGAAAGAATTGCTTGAAAGACACGGAGAAACGGGCTATGATATTGTTGCCGTTACAGATCATGGTACAGTTGACTACGGTTGGGATAAGCAAAAAACAAATGCTCTTGTTTACCCTGTTATGAGACTTATTGGCAAAAGTGAAAATGGTCTCGTTGGTCTTGGAAAATCCGGAACTTTTGATAACGGTACAGTTTACACTTATAGTACAAATGAAAACGGAGATGATATTCTCAACTATGGTAACAAACCCATTATGAGGGTGCCCTTCGGTATCGAAAACAATGCGGTTTCTGTAAATGCCCATGTTAATTCATTTTTCTGTGACTACCATAATAACTTTGTAACTACCTATAGTGATGCGGTCAGAGGTGTTCACAATAAAGGCGGTATCAGTATAATTAACCACCCAGGCGAATACTCTAAAACACGCTATGAATTAACATCTGCAGATGCCTATGACGAAAATGTGTTTGCTTACAGATACTTGATAAATAAATGGGCTAACCTTCTTAACAAATATGACAGTTGTCTTGGTGTTGATGTAAACTCAAAGGGCGACGACAGAACAAGATTCGACAGAATTCTTTGGGACAGACTACTTATCAGATTTTCTGCAAACGGTGACAATGTATTCGGATTTTGTACAAGCGATGCACATCAACTTGACAAAGTGGACACCGGTTTTGTTTATGCTTTAATGCCCTCACTTTCAAATAAAGCATTAAGAACTTCCCTTGAAAACGGCGAATTTTTTGGTGCTTCTCACTGCATAGGTAACTATGATGAACTTGTTCAAATTGCAAATGCCCTAAAAGAATTTTTTGGAGAAACGGAACTTTATGATTCTGTTAATGCTGTTGCACAGAGTTTAGAGAAAAGAATTGCCGATATTCAAAATGGTGTGCTTGATGCAGATGAAAAACTGAGTGATGTTTACAGAGTACTTGATAAAGATGGTTATTGCTCTGCCGATACTCAGCCTATGATTACAAAAATAACAGTTGATGATAGTGCAGATACGATTAAGATTGATACCGAAAATGCTCTTCTTGTACGCTGGATTTCCAACGGTAAGTTAATAACTACTCAAAATGCAACTATTGAAGAAACTTTTAGTCTTGCGGAGTTTGAGGATGAAATAGGTAACTATGTAAGAGCCGAAGTTTTCGGTGAGGGTGGAATTGTTTATACACAGGCATTTATTCTAAATGCAGAGCAAAACGCAGGGAAGCAAAAACCTGTTGATAAAGACTATATTGACTTTGGTTTCTTTGATTTTATGTTTGCAATAATTCACAATTGGAAAGACATTATTTCAAGAATGTAGAATAATTCATCCCTCCCCATTTTGGGGAGGCGGTGTTTAAAAATTAACGATTTGGAGAGTTGTCCGAGTGGTCGAAGGTGCAGCACTCGAAATGCTGTGTGGGGAAACCCACCTAGGGTTCAAATCCCTAACTCTCCGCCAAAAGACAAGTCACACAGTAGTGTGGCTTGTTTTTTTGGGATACACCTTGATTTTACTATATTTGAGTGATAGAATAGAATTATAATAAACGGGAGGAACGGTTATGAAAAGACATTTAACAAAAATTACTTCATTAATTCTCTGCTTTTGTGTTATAATCTTGATTTTTTCTGTTTCTGCTTTTGCTGAAAATGTTGAAAGAATTACCGACTGTGATGAAAACTGCGAGTGGTACCCGACAGTTATTATTCCCGGTCTTGGGCAGTCAGGAGTTCACATCGGTGACGGCAAGGGTGGTTTTTTACTTGATAAGGACGGCAAAAGAATATCTGCTTTTCCCGCTTATGTTGAAGTTGGAAAAATAATTAAAAGAGTAGCTTTTCCTCTACTGGCTTCACTTCTTTCTCAAAAGGATTTAGGTCTTTCTGAAGCGGTAGCGGATGCAATTGAAACAGCATTTAGCATCAATGGCTGTGACCTTCAGGGACAACCTACCGGAGATGTTCATTTAGAGAGAATGCCCTACCCTCTTTCAAGGTGCAATGAGCGTGAACTGAAAGAAATGAATTCTCATATTCCATTCCAAAGCTATCACACAGACCTACCCTATGACCATATTTACTATTTTTCATATAATTCCTTTGGAAATCATATTGATATGGTTGATGAATTATTTAATTTCATTCAGCTTGTTAAAAGACAAACCGGACACGATATGATAAATTTAGTTCCAATCAGTCAAGGGGCTACAATTTTAAACGGACTTTTTGAGTACTATCCCGAGATTATGGACAGTCTTCATAAAGTAATTTATATTGTCCCTGCCATTGACGGCTCTAATATTATCGGTGATGTTTTTACAGACAGGATTAACTTCTTAAACAAGGACTATCTATATAACGGATTTTTAGAAGAACTCACTCTTTTAGATGAGTGGACTGCTCGTCTGATTGAAATTCTTATGAGAATATTCCCGGACGAAATAATTATGGCAAGCCTAAATAAGGCAGCACAGAGATTGATTGACCCGATTTTAGTGAGATCTACAAGTATGTGGACTCTTTGCCCAAGCGGTGATTACATAGTGGCAAGAGAAAGGCATCTTTCAAAACCGGAAATGGCTGATATTAGAAGACAGACAGATAAGTATTACCAAGCGCAGTTAAACGCTCACGAAAACATAAAAGAGCTCCTAAACAAAGGTGTTCAGGTATTTAATGTTGCCGAGTACGATTACCATTTAATAAATGTGGGTGAAAGATGGAACACGGAAAATGCCGATTTTATCATTCAACTTGACTCAACCTCAATGGGAGCATACGCTGCCAATGTCGGTGAACTATTACCCGCAGGTTATCAGCAAAAGAATACCCATTGCTCAAATCCTGCACATAACCATATTTCACCTGACTATGTTGTTGATGCTTCCGCAGGACTTCTTCCCGATACTACTTTCTACTTCAAGGAACAAAGACATGAATCAACACAATTTAATGATGTTATTCTTAAAATTGCCTTTGAACTTATTGCCCATGATGATATAAAAGATGTTTATTCATCTGAAAAGTTCCCGCAGTTTAACATCGGCAGAAATGTACGAAAAATAAAAAATTATATCAATCAGATTGAAGCCATTGACACTGCTAAAATGAGTGTAAAAGACAAAGAAGAAGCACAAGCTGCTGTTTTAGAAGCAAAAGCAATACTTGACAGTACAATCGGTGTAAAAGGTCAAATAGAGGCATCTGAAGAAAGATTGGAGAATGTTTTAATCAGGGCGGGTAAACTAAAAAAGGAAAAAGAAAAATCTCCTGTTTTCTTGAGAAAGGTTTCACTTTGGCTCTATGACAAATTCGGAACAAACGGATTTAGTGAGATGCCCTTGATTACACTTAAAAACTTTTTTGCAAAGTTTATAAAATAATTAAATTCAAACAAAATTTTCCCCTATGGCATTTCGTTTGCCATAGGGGTACTTTTCACTTAATTTTAATTCTGATATGCTTTGGAACGCCCAGTTCAATACTTCGTTCATCCGGCTGTGAAGAACCGATATAAAATTTAAGTACACCGTTCGGCTCTTTTCTTATTCCTTCTTCAGTCACTGCCTTTAACCAAAAATTGTCGACAGTAAGCTTAATAGAAGCAGTTTTGTTTGCTTTAAGATGTACACTTTTAATTGCTACAAGCTGATAATTCGGAGTGCTGCATTTAGAATCGGTGTATCTGGCATAAACTTGAATTTTTTCATTTACTTCTCTGTCACTGCCATTTTTAAGACTGACTTCAAATAATATTTCTTCCTGATTTAATTTATCAATTTTTGCATCAAGGTACTCCACTTTTGAAAAAGATAGTCCAAAACCGAAAGGATAGAGAGGTTTTTCATTTATAAACCTATATGTTCTGTTTTCCATTGAATAATCGGTAAAATCCGGAAGTTGAGTATTGCCGTTATAAATTGATACGGGCAGTCTTCCACTTGGGTTCACTTTTCCCGCAAGGATTTCAGCGATGGCAAGTCCGCCAACAGAACCGGGATACCAAGCATACAGAATTGCTTTTGCCTTTTTTCTGACAGTTTCGCCAATATCAAGAGAAGAACCGCACATCAAAACAACAACCACATTTTCGCACACTTCACAAACCGCTTCAGCAAGTTTTCTTTGCACTTCGGGAAGTTTTATGTTTTCCTTATCTCCTGTGTCCCCTTCTCCTTCAAAGTCAGCACAAAGGCCGAGACACAGTACTGTAACATCACTGACAGAGGCAACGGCAACACCGTCGGAAATCATATTTTCATGACCGTCATAGCCATTCATTCGTTCGTAAGTATATTTACTGCCTTGAGCAACACGAATTTGACTATCCTTGAATATTCTTCTAATGCCGTCAGCGGGAGTGATATATTCGCTTGCTTTTCCCTCATAATTTCCTTCAAGTCCTGCGACTGAAAGTGCATTTGGACCTACAACACCGATATTTTTAGTTTCTTTTATGTCCAATGGGAGAAAATTATTTTCATTTTTAAGAAGTACGATTGACTGCTCTGCCACTTTCAAATTTAATTTCTTATGTTCTTCACAGTCAACTTTTTCAAAGCATATATCGGAAAATGGTCTGTCTTTTTCAAACTCACCGAGGAGAAATCTTATTGTAAATATTCTCTCACAGGCAAGAGTTATTTCTTCTTCATCAACTAAATCTTCTTCATAGGCATCGTAGAGAGCAGCATAAGCTTCACCACAGTTAAGATCACAGCCTGCTTTCAGCGAAATTGCCGCCGCTTGAGCTTTAGTCTCTGTATAACGATGGTTTTCATATATGTCAATTATTGCACCGCAATCGGAAACAACATAGCCGTCAAAACTCCACTCTCCTCTGAGTTTTTCTTCAATCAAATATTCATTTGAGCAGGCAGGCACACCGTTGACACGGTTATATGCGCCCATTACTCCGGATACTCCCGCTTCAACTGTCTTTTGAAATGCAGGAAGATAGGTTTCTTCCATATCTTTTTTTGTTGCCTTTGCATCAAAACTGTGACGAAGTTTTTCCGGCCCTGAGTGAACACAGTAATGCTTTGAACAAGCGGAAGCTTTGTAAAATTCGCCATCACCTTGTATGCCTTTTATAAATTCACAGCCGATAGTTGCTGTCAGAAACGGATCTTCACCATAGGTTTCGTGACCTCTTCCCCATCGGGGATCTCTGACAATGTTAATATTCGGTGACCAAAAAGTAAGCCCTTTGTAGATATCTCTGTCACCATATTCTACATTTTTATTATATTTTGCTCTTGCCTCAGTTGAAATCACTTCCGCACATTCTCTCACAAGTTCAGGATTGAAAGTTGCAGCAAGACCGATTGCTTGTGGAAATACCGTTGCAGTCCCTGCCCTGGCAACACCGTGCAAAGCTTCATTCCACCAGTTATATTCGTTAATTCCCAACCGTTCAATTGGGGGAGAATTGTAGACAAGCTGACTGATTCTTTCTTCTATCGTCATTTTTGCTACAAGTTCTTTTGCCTTATTTCGTGCAGTTTCTTTATTCATACAGACACCTCTTTATGAATTTGTTATCTCTATATTAACAACAATAGTCAAGGTATGTCAACAAAGAAAAAGTCCAAGTCAAATTGACTTGGACTTTTATGGTGCTGGTGATCGGACTTGAACCGATACGGTGTTGCCACCGAGGGATTTTAAGTCCCTTGCGTCTGCCTGTTTCGCCACACCAGCGAGAATTGAATTGATAAATTCAACGGAGTTTATTATATAGTAGAACGATATTTTTGTCAATAACTATTTTTTCTTTTTGACATAGAAAAACAAAGCAAGAGAAACAACTGTTAACAAGGAAAAAATCCAAAAATATTTTGCAGACTCGTTTTTAGTTTGAGGCTGTTGATTGTTAATTGATTTGATTATTTCCTCGGCAATTATTCTATGACCTTCTTCGCTTGGATGAATAGTATCATCGGCAAAATTTTCTCTGTTTTTTCCCATTGAAGTATATACATCCACAAGTTTATAGGCATTGGGATTTTCTTTTAAGTACTTTTCATAAAACTTATTAAGTTTTTTAATTGCTTTATCAACCGGTCTTCTTGTGAAATCAGTTCTGGGATTATATAGGTTTTGCACTAAAATTTCTGCATCGGGGTTAAGATCTTTCAGTTTAGAAATAATACTGCAAAATATCGGATAAAACTTGTCCAATATCTTTTCAACCTTTGAATAATCTCCCTTAAATGCTCCTGCGGCAAGTCCAACTATATTATTTTGAAGGTAATCATTTCCCCCCACCGAAATACTGATGTAATCAGCTTTGACTATTGCGCTTTGAACCTTACTGTCTTCCAAATAATTAAGCAAATCTTGTGCGGTATCACCATCAACTCCGAAATTGTAGTACTCAAAATTAAAATGTGACGCAACCAGATTACCAAAACAATCTGATTGCGGATTTTCGGTACCTGTTCCCTTGGCGATTGAATCGCCGAGAACTACATAGACTGGTGAATCGGCAAAACAAGATACTTGAAGGCTAAAGAAAAAAACTAAACAAATTAAAACTGTTGATACCGCTTTTTTCACAATATAACCCCTCAAATTACATCTTTTCGGGAACTGTAATCTTAAACATATTAAGAATATTGCTCAATACTATCTTTACACAAAGGCAAAGGGAAAGACGGGCATTGCGAAGGTCATCTTCATCGCAGTTTACTCTGCAAGCATTGTAAAACTTATGAAACAAAGTTGCTAATTCAACAGCATACCTTGTAATCATAGCAGGATTATAGTTTTTTGCGGCAGAAATAATTTCATCTGTAAAAGAAGCAAGATGTTTAATTAGTTGCTTTTCTTCCTCCTCAACCAATAACTTAAGTGCAGAAGTGCTACTTCTCTTATAGGACTTACCTTCTTCTTCAAGTTTCCTTAGAATACTGCAAATTCTTGCGTGTGCATATTGGCAATAATAAACGGGATTTTCACTGTTTTGTTCAACCGCAAGACCTAAATCAAACTCCATTTGTGAACCCGGTTCACGCAAATTAAAGAAAAATCTTACTGCATCTATGGGGATTTCTTCCAGCAAATCTACAAGTGTAATGGCTTTACCTGAACGCTTACTCATACGAACAACCTCACCGTTTCTGGTAAGGCGAACAAGCTGCATTAAGACGATATCAAGATTATCACCGTTGCAACCAACCGCATCTAATGCGCCCTTCATTCTTGCAACATGACCGTGGTGATCTGCTCCCCAAACATCAATTGCCTTATCAAAACCGCGTTTTTTAAGTTTATTGCGGTGATAAGCGATGTCTGCGGCGAAGTAGGTAGGGTTACCGTTTGCACGAATTAAGACTTCATCTTTAAGCTCTAATCGCTCAATTTCTTCATCGGTTTTGCCTTCTCTTTTTAATCGTGCTCCAAGAATTTGCTTGTTTTTATACCAGAGAGCGCCATCCTGTTCATAGGTTAGACCTTTGTCCTTAAGAATATCAATTGTTTCTTCAAGTTCACCGTTAGTATAAAGACTGCTTTCCAAAAACCAAGTGTCATAGGTAATTCTGTACTTCGTCATATTATCTTTCATTGCGGCAATATTTTTCGGAAGTGCATAATCGACAAGGGCTTTTCTACGTTCTTCTTGTGTAACTTTTAGATATTTGTCGCCATACTGTACAGCAAATTCCTTTGCTCTATCTATAATATCTTCCCCATGGTAGCTATCCTCAGGAAGTGCAACGGCATCTTCACCCTCAAAAATTTGCTGATATCTCACATCAAGGGAAAGGCCGAACTTATCTATTTGGTTACCTGCATCGTTAACATAAAATTCTCTGCTGACTTCATAACCCGCAAAGTCAAGAACAGCAGCAAGACAGTCACCTAATGCTCCGCCTCTGGCATTACCCATGTGCATAGGGCCTGTGGGGTTTGCAGAAACAAACTCAACATTAATTTTTTGTCCTGCTCCAAAATCGGAACGACCATAATTTTCTTTTTTATCGAGTAAATCATTGATTATTTCAGCATTGAAAATATCATTTAAGTAAAAATTCAAAAATCCGGGACCTGCAATTTCACATCTTTCAACAAAGGTATCCTCAAAAAACATTCTGCCAACAAGAGTTTGAGCAATCTGTCGAGGTGATTTCTTTAAATCCCTTGCCCATGCCATGGCTGCATTTGAAGAATAATCGCCATTGACAGCATTAGAAGGAACCTCAATAATAAAATCACTTAAAGCACAAACCGGAAACTCACCGTCAGCCACAGCTCTGCCTGCGGCTTCCAAAATAATTTTCCTAAGCTGTGTAACTGTTTTCTTAACTAAAACGGACATCTTCTTTCACCTCTGTTTTTACTACTATTTTAAGTTCATTTTCGCTTATAAAATCGCCATAAGTATCAATGGTGTAGTTAATTATTATTGCTCCGCCGGACTCATTAAAATCCATATTCAATACTTTCGTATATACTGCAATCATAACCTCTCCAAATGGGGTTTCATAACATGCAGTATGTCTTTTTTCCTTTTCAAAAATCATAGTTGTACGGTATCTGCCTGCTCGCATCATCGTAACACGATTAGGTTCTACCTTCAAACAGGTTTCACAGTCGTTAATTTTTTCGACACTTTCTTTGTAACAAACCGTCACTGTATTTTCCTGAGCGATAACTTGACACTTTGTTCTTAATTCACCGAAATCTCCGGGTATCTCATCCCTTTGAAAATTTCTGTCTAAAATCGTAATAAATCCGTCTCTCATTTAACTCTCCAAAGCATATCTAATGAGTTTATCAAGAAGTTGAGTATAGTCAACACCGCTTGCTGCAAACATCTTTGGGAACATACTGATAGGAGTAAATCCCGGAATGGTATTTAACTCGTTGAGAAAAACTTCTCCGATATCTGTAACAAAAAAATCTACCCGAGTCAAACCGGTACAGCCAAGTGCCTTATATGTTTCAACTGCAACAGTCCTTATTTCATCAATCTTTTTCTGTGATAATCTTGCCGGAATATGAAGTTCACTTTCGTTGGCAAGATATTTTGCATCATAGTCATAAAATTCATTACAGGGTACAATTTCACCGACAACGGAAGCAATGGGTTCATCGTTACCCATTACAGCACATTCTATCTCTTTTCCGTCAATATTTTGTTCTAACACAACCTTATCATCATAAGTAAAAGCAAGATTGCATGCAATTTTTAATTCATCAAGATTTTTAACTTTACTGATGCCTACGGAAGAGCCGGCTTTTGCAGGTTTAACGAAAATCGGAAATTTCAAGAATTCTGAAGCATATTCTAAAAGGTTCTGTGAGTTGTTATTATATTCAAATTTGTTGAATGCTGTCCAATTTGCCTGTTTCACCTTAAAGAAATCAAGCATAGCGTTGGTAATTGCCTTATCCATACAAACAGCACTGGCTGCGGTTTTACATCCAACAAAGGGTATTCCTGAGATTTCAAGTAAACCCTGAATTGTGCCATCCTCACCGTTTTTACCATGAAGTACAGGAAAAACAACATCCACTTTTTCGATTTTCATTGAATCAAGGTTAATTATGCCATGATGTTCTCTGTCACAGGATATAACAGCCCTGCTAAGATTTGACTTATCCTCAAGCCATTTGCTGTTTGGAAGAAAATCTGCATCTCCGCTATATAGGTAACAAGCCCCCTGTTTTGTAATTCCCATAGCAAGTACATCATATTTGTCTGCCGGGATGTTTTTTATTACTGAACTTGCGGAAACAAGTGAAACATCATGTTCATTTGAAACTCCGCCAAAAAGCACTAAAACTTTAGTTTTCATTTTAAGTCTCCAATATTAAACATTACAAATGATATTACCACATATTTTTTCTGTAGTCAACGATAGATGAAAAATTTATCCGTTTTTCCATTAAATAATATATATTTTACTTGAATTATTATAGTATGTGTGGTAGAATGTAATAGAATTTTAACCAGAATTAAGGAGACCGATTATGGCAGAAACAAAGCAAATTCTTGAAGCAATTTTTAACGGAATTAAACCTGCATACACAGCTTGCGAATTAACTCCCGTTTACCCTTCGGGTGTCGATAAATCACAGGTACCGATAATTGAGGATTCCGGCAGATATATTATTGAATTTTCCGGTGATGGTATTGCCGCAAAGATTGAACATTTTAATGATAAAATTTCTCTGTTGGGGGCAAGAAAAGAGGGAGAAATTTTAAGCAGTGATTATACTAAACTTGCAGAAACTCTTTTTGAAATAGAAAACGCAAATGATAAAGATGTAAGATATGTGGTCAATGATTTTACAGATACATTAGTTGAAACCTTTGGAACTAAACTTGTAAAACCCATTAAATCAAAACTCCCCACTCCGGTTTCAAAGGCAGCGGTAAAAAGTGGTGCGGTTTCTTATGACCCTGACACATTAGCTAACAGATTTACTGCCATATACTCCGAACTTCGTGAAGAATATAAGGCAAACTGTGAAAAGTACGGTGAATTTCTACCAGAAGATTTCTTTATGAATCACGGCGCTCCGGTTGTGGTTGAAACCATCAAGAAAAACAATCCCACTGAAATGAAAAGACTTTTTAAGTTGCTTAATGAGATTTATGAAGACGGCACAACAGAAACACAGGGTATAATCTGTGTTACTATCCTTGGAGCATTAAACAATGACATGGAGCTTCTTGCAAACTGCACTGACTATATGAGTGACGATCTTGCGGTTTCTGCAATTACAGTAAACAAATACTTAGACTCAAAGGCAGGCAAGGGCGCTAAAATGAAACTGGAAAACCCACCTGTATACAAACCAAAAAAGAAAAATAATTCATTTATGTCGAAAATCGGCATGTAAGCGGAGGCAAATATTTTGGATAACATTAACGAAATTAACGAAACAAATGAAGCCGAGATTGCTCTTGAAGAGAATCCGGAAATGAATACGGTAGTTACAGACGACTATGGTGCAAGTCAAATTCAAGTTCTTGAGGGACTTGAAGCGGTCAGAAAAAGACCTGCCATGTATATCGGATCTACAAGTACCACCGGATTACATCACTTAGTGCATGAAATAGTAGATAACTCAATTGACGAAGCTTTAGCGGGTTACTGCACAAATATTGATGTAATCATTGAAGAAGGCAATATTATTTGTGTAAAGGACAACGGAAGAGGTATTCCCGTTGACATTCAAGAACAAACAGGTAAAAGTGCTCTTGAACTTGTTTTCACCGTGCTTCATGCAGGCGGAAAATTCGGCGGTGGCGGTTACAAGGTATCCGGCGGACTTCACGGAGTCGGCGCCTCGGTTGTTAATGCTCTCTCAGAGTGGTTAGTAGCTGAAGTACACAGAGACGGCAAAATTTACCAAATGAAATTTGAGCGAGGCGAAATAACTCAGGACATTGCTGTCATAGGTGAGACAAACCATAACGGTACTACTGTTCGCTTTAAGCCTGACCCGGAAATGTTTACAGAAACAACGGTTTTTGACTTTGAAATTCTTCATAAAAGACTTCGTGAAGAGGCTTTTCTTAACGCAGGTCTAAACATTACCATTACTGACTTGAGGAGTGAAAGTGCCCACAAGGAAGAAAAAGCCCGTAAGGACTCTATGTGCTACGAGGGCGGTATTAAAGAATTTGTGCATTTTATAAACCACAACAAAAAGCCCATTCATGAAGACATTATTTATATGCACGGCAAAAAAGATAATGCAATGGCAGAAATTGCTTTACAGTATACTGACACCTACAACGAAATTATAGTTTCGTTTGCCAACAATGTACGCACCCCCGAAGGAGGTATGCACGAAGACGGATTTAAGAGGGCACTAAACAACTCTATCAACAAGTACGGTAAAAAAGCTAATCTTATTAAAGACGACGATAAATTAACCGGTGAAGACTGTCGTGAAGGTTTAACCTGCGTCATTTCGGTTAAACTTACTGAAGCTCAATTTGAAGGTCAAACAAAGTCAAAACTTGGAAACAGCGAAATCAGAACTTTAGTTAACCAAATAGTGAATGAATCTCTTGAGCAATATTTTGATGATAACCCCGCAAACGGCAGAAATATAATTGAAAAAGCTTTAACTGCAAGCAGAGCAAGAGAAGCTGCAAGAAGTGCCAGAGAATCCGTTCGTCGCAAGACGGGACTTGAGTCGGGACAAATGCCCGATAAACTTCAAGACTGTAATGAAAGAGACCCCTCCCTTTGCGAAATATTCATCGTTGAGGGTGACTCCGCAGCCGGTTCTGCCATTCAAGGCAGAGACTCAAGATTCCAGGCAATTTTAGCTATGTGGGGAAAAATGCTCAATGTTGAAAAGGCAAGAGAAGACAAAATTTACAGTAACGAAAAACTTTTTCCTCTCATTTGTGCCCTTGGTGCAGGTATTGGAGAAGAGTTTGACATAGAAAAACTAAGATATCACAAAATAGTTATTATGGCAGATGCCGATGTGGACGGTTCTCACATTCGGACACTTCTTCTGACATTCTTCTTCAGGTATATGCGACCTCTGATTGAAAACGGATATGTGTATTCCGCCGTTCCTCCTCTTTATAAACTTACAAGGGGAAAAACTCAAAGAGTTGCATATTCGGACGAAGAAAGAGATATGATATCCGCAGAACTTCGTGGTGACAACCCCAACACTAAAGTGGTAATTAACCGCTTCAAAGGTCTTGGTGAAATGGATGCTCACGAACTTTGGGAAACAACTATGGACCCTGAAAAGCGTACGCTTCGCAGAATCACCCTTGATGATGCCGTTGCTGCCGACTCGATTTTTAACCTTTTGATGGGTGAAGAGGTTGAGCCCAGAAGAGAATGGATTGAAAACAACGCAAAATTTGTTGCGAATCTCGATATTTAGAAGGAGGCGATAAACTATGGCTCATAACAGAAACTATAAACCTGAGGATATCGCATTCCTCGACCAAGTAATTAAAAAATCTGGCCTTGTGTCGGAAATGAAATCAAGCTATATTGACTATGCAATGAGCGTTATTGTTGACAGAGCTTTGCCGGATGTTCGTGACGGCTTAAAACCTGTTCACAGAAGAATTCTTTATACACTATTTGAAGACGGATTAACCGCTGATAAGCCCTTTAAGAAATCTGCCACCTGCGTAGGTGATGTTTTAGGTAGATATCATCCCCACGGAGACGCATCCGTCTATGACGCAATGGTTCGTCTTGCTCAAGACTTTTCAATGAGATATCCTTTGGTTGACGGCCACGGAAACTTTGGTTCCGTTGATGGTGACCCTGCTGCAGCATACAGATATACGGAAGCAAGACTCAGCAAGATTTCAGACAAACTTCTTGAAGATATCAATAAAGATACGGTTGATTGGATTCCGAACTTTGATGAGAGTTTACAGGAACCTATGGTTCTCCCCTCTCGTTTTCCTAATCTTCTTGTCAACGGTTCACAGGGCATTGCGGTTGGTATGACAACCAATATTCCCCCTCACAACCTTTCGGAAGTAATTGACACCTGCGTATGTGTTCTTGATAACCCGGAGGCAACCCTTGATGATATGATGAAGTATATCAAAGGACCGGATTTCCCCACAAAAGGTGTTATTATGGGAAGATCGGGCATTCGTCAAGCTTATGCAACCGGCAGAGGCAAGATTACCATAAGAGCAAAAACGGAATTTGAAGAATTCGGCAGAGATAACAGAACGAGAATTATTGTAAATGAACTGCCCTATTTAGTTAAAAAGCGTGACCTCGTAAAGAAAATTGCAGATGCGGTTAAGGACAAGCGAATTGAAGGTATTTCCGACCTTCGTGACGAAAGTGACCGTAACGGCATGAGGATTGTTATTGAGCTTAAGAGAGATGCAAACGCTCAAATAGTTCTTAACAGACTTTTTGCACAAACCGCAATGCAGTCCACTTTCGGTGTTATTATGAGAGCTTTGGTTGATGACCAAAAGCAGCCGAAAATTTTAACACTCAAAGAGGTTATTGATGAGTATTTAGCTTTTCAAAAGCAGGTTATCAGGAGAAGAACTCAGTTTGACCTTAACAAAGCACTTGAAAGAAGTCATTTGCTTGAGGGTTTGATTATAGCACAAGATAATATTGATGAAGTTATCAAGATTATCCGTTCAAGTTTTGATGATGCAAAAGAGCGCTTAATGGCAAGGTTTGACCTCGATGATGTTCAGGCACAAGCAATTCTTGATATGCGACTTAAAGCACTTCAGGGACTTGACAGAGCAAAACTTGAAGAAGAGTTTAAATTGCTACAAGAAAAAATTGAATATTACAATCAAATACTTTCAGATAATTCCCTCGTTGTTTCTATTATTAAGCAGGAACTTCTTGAGATAAAAGAAAAGTTCGGAGACGAAAGAAAAACACAAATTGTTAATGTAAGCGGTGAAGTTGATTATGAGGACTTAATACCCGTTGAAGATTGTGTATTTACACTTACCGATATGGGCTATATTAAGCGCACTAATGTTGACGATTACAGACAACAAGGTCGTGGTGGAAAGGGTGTAATCGGCGTAAGGCAAAGAGAGGAAGATGAAGTTAAAATTCTCTTCACCTGCTCTACTCATGATTACATTATGTTCTTCACAAACCTTGGCAGAACATATCGCATTAAGGGCTATGAGGTTCCGCTGAGTTCAAGGACAAGTAAAGGTACAAATGTAATCAATGTCCTTCCCCTTTCACCTGATGAAAATGTAACCGCAATGATTACGGTTCCCGAATTTAATGAAGAGGAAACCCTATATCTATTGATGACCACAAAGCATGGCATTATCAAGAGAACCGAACTTAATGCATACAAGAATATAAGGAAAACCGGTATAAATGCTATCACTCTTGATGAAGGCGATGAACTTGGTTGGGTGCGTCTAAGTGACGGAAACTCAAAGATTATAGTTGCGACTCAAATGGGTAAGGCTATTTGCTTCAAAGAAGACCAGGCAAGAGTTATCGGCAGAACCTCTCGTGGCGTGAGAGCTATAAAACTCGCCGCAAACGATGTTGTTGTGGGTATGGATATTCTTGACGATGAAAAATATGTTTTAACAGTTTCCGAAAGCGGTCTTGGTCGATTAACTAAAACGAGCGGTTACCCAATTTATGGTCGAGCCGGTAAAGGACAAAAGAACTTTGACCATAAGAAATACGGTAATGTGGTAAATGTTCAGACTGTTTGTATGGAAGAAGACTTGATTCTCATAAGTGCAAACGGAATGATAGTCAGAATTCCCCTTGACCAAATTACACCCCATGCGAGAGGTGCAAAGGGTGTTAAGGTTATGGACCTTGCCGAGGATGACAGAGTCATATCTGCGGTTACTGTTGCAGAAGAAGATGATGATGATGACGATGAAGAAATCGTAAAAGCAGATAAAAATGATAATTCTCAAGATGATGTGGTAACTGATTCTTCGCAGGAATAACTGAAGATTAAAGGACATTTTTAGAATAATATGGAAAGAGGAATAGTATGAATATAGCACTCATAGCTCATGATGCAAAAAAAGAGTTAATGGTTCAGTTTTGCATTGCCTATTGCGGAATTCTAAGCCGACACAATCTTTTTGCTACAGGCACCACGGGTAAAATGGTTTCTGAAGCGACAGGTCTTGAGATTTTTCGATTTTTAAGTGGTTCTCAAGGTGGTGACCAACAGGTGGCATCCAGTATTGCTTGCAATGAAATTGACCTTCTACTACTGTTTAGAGACCCTCTTACTGCAAAACCTCATGAACCAAACGAAGCAGCATTACTTCGTCTTTGTGATGTTCACAATGTTCCCGTAGCAACAAACATTGCAACTGCCGAGGCGCTTATTCATTCTCTGGCAAGGGGCGACCTTGACTGGAGAGATATTGTAAACCCAAAATAAATTTTCACAGAAAGACTTGATTCAATGGCATTATTAACTAAAGCAGTAAAGGGAACTCAAGATGTCTTGCCCGGTGAAAGCGGTAAACAAAGATTTCTTGAAAATACCCTTTTGGAAATTGCGGAGACCTTTGGTTTCAGTGAAATTCGCACCCCTGTTTTTGAGCACACCGAACTTTTCCAAAGAGGTGTGGGAGAAACTACGGACATTGTACAAAAGGAAATGTACACCTTTGACGATAAGGGTGGCAGAAGTATCACTTTAAGACCAGAAGGAACAGCCGGTGCTGTCAGAGCTTTTTTAGAGCACGGATTATTTAACGAAACTTTACCGCAAAAACTTTGCTACATACTTAACTGCTACAGATATGAAAAACCCCAGGCAGGCAGATGGAGAGAATTCCAGCAGTTTGGTGTTGAAATTCTTGGCTCGGCTGCACCCACTGCAGATGTGGAAGTAATATCCGTAGCCCACCAGATATTTTCATTTTTAGGTGTAACCGATTTAGAACTACAACTTAATTCTATCGGTTGTCCCGAATGCAGAAAGCATTATCACGAAGCTCTTAAGGACTATTTTAAGACACACTCACAGGAACTTTGCAATACATGTCTTGAAAGATTGGATAAAAATCCAATGAGAATTTTTGATTGTAAAAGTCCGATTTGTAACGATGTTTGCAAAAATGCTCCGGTTACTATTGACTTTCTTTGTAACGAGTGCAGTGAACATTTTAAGAGTGTGCAAAAATATCTTGAATGTATCGGTATTGAATTTACTGTCAACCCAAAAATTGTGAGGGGACTGGACTACTATACAAAGACTGTGTTTGAATTTGTTTCAAACTCAATCGGTGCACAAGGTACCGTTTGTGGCGGAGGCAGGTATGACGGTCTTGTTGAAGAGTTGGGCGGACCAAAAACCCCTGCCCTCGGTTTTGGTATGGGTACAGGTCGCCTTAAGATGGTTATGAAGGCTCAAGGTATTGAACTGCCGGAAGGAAATAAGTGTGACATTTACATTGCACCTATGGATCAAGAAGCCTCATATAAAGCAATGCAAATAGTTACTGACCTTAGAGCCAGCGGGATTCATGCACAAACCGATATTTACGGCAGATCCCTTAAAGCGCAAATGAAGTATGCCGATAAAATCGGAGCAAAATATACTGCGGTTTTAGGCTCCGATGAACTTACAAACAATAAGTGCAATGTGAAAAATATGTCTTCAGGTAATATCAAAGAACTCAGTTTAACAGATTTTGAAGACAATTTTCTGAGACACACGATTAGCGAAACTACCGGAGATCTTTGTGATACCGCAGGCTTTAATATTTCACTCAATGATCTTCTTGAAAGCATAGACTAACCATAGAAAGGACCTACACAATGGATTTTATGACAGGTTTGAAAAGAACCTGCTATTGCTCCGATTTGAGCATTAGCGATGTGGGCAAGGAAGTTACAGTTGCAGGATGGGTTCAAAGACAAAGAGACCTTGGCGCTATAATCTTTATTGATTTGAGAGACAGGAGCGGAATAGTTCAACTGGCTTTTGATGAATCAACAGATGAAGAAATTTTTGATAAAGCTTTCTCTGCAAGAAGTGAATTTGTTTTAATGGCAAAGGGTGTTGTAAGAGAAAGGTCTTCAAAAAACAAGGACATTCCCACAGGAGACATTGAAATTGAAGTAAATGACCTTCGTGTTCTCAATAAAAGCGAAACTCCCCCCTTTGAAATTGTAGAGGATTGTCACACCTCGGAACTTACTCGCCTTAAGTACCGGTATTTAGATTTGAGAAGACCTGACCTTCAAAGAAATATTCTAATGCGACATAAAATAGCTAAAATCACAAGAGATTATTTTGATGAGAACGGTTTTATTGAGATTGAAACTCCTATTCTGATTAAATCCACTCCTGAGGGGGCAAGAGATT
>CAYFRJ010000002.1:109995-130500 GCA_964345625.1 uncultured Clostridium sp.
CTTCAAGAATTCATAAAGGCAAGTTTTATGCTCTTCCTCAATCTCCACAGCTTTACAAACAGCTTTCAATGGTTGCAGGCTTTGACAGATATATGCAAATTGCAAGATGTTTCAGAGATGAGGATTTAAGAGCAGACAGACAGCCAGAATTTACACAAATCGACCTTGAAATGTCATTTGTTGATATGGAGGATATTTTTGCAATAGCTGAGGGCTATATGCAAAGAGTATTCAAAGAAACTCTTGATGTTGATATATCTCTCCCCCTTCCCCGTCTCACTTTCAAAGATGCAATGGAAAGGTACGGTTCCGACAAACCCGACACAAGATATGGTCTTGAAATTTGTGACCTTAGTGAAACCTTAAAGAATTGCGAATTTATGGTATTCAAAGGCGCTATCGATGCCGGAGGCAGTGTAAGGTGTATTACCGCCAAAAACGCTTATTCAGTGCTTACCCGCAAGGAAATTGACAAATTAACAGAGGAAGCAAAAGGAATCGGTGCAAAAGGTTTGGCATACATAAGGATTGATGAGGAAGGTAACTATAACGCTTCCTTCTCAAAGTTTATGACCGAAGATGAGATGAAAGCAATTCTTGAAAAAGCAGATGCACAATCCGGCGATGTTGTTTTAATTGTCGGTGACTCAAAAAATTCTCTTGTTCTTTCGGTTTTGGGTGCTTTAAGACAGAGTGTTGCTAAAAAAATTGATATCATTCCAAAGGACAGATTTAACCTTCTTTGGATAACCGAATTTCCTTTCTTTGAGTATGACGAAGAACTTGGTCAATTTGTGGCAATGCACCACCCCTTCACTTCGCCTATGGATGAGTGTCTTGAATATCTTGACACAGATAAAGAGAAAGTAAGAGCAAAGGCGTATGACCTTGTTCTTAACGGAGTTGAACTTTGCTCCGGTTCAATCAGAATTACAAACCCGGAACTTCAAAGCAGAATATTCACACTTTTAGGTCTCAGTGACGAAGAAGCCCATACAAAATTCGGCTATTTACTTGATGCTTTCAAGTATGGTGCACCGCCCCACGGCGGTATGGGTATAGGTTTTGATCGACTGGTTATGCAAATGCTTGGCTGTGAATCTTTAAGGGATGTAATTGCATTTCCCAAAGTTCAAAATGCAAGTGAACCTATGACAGACTGTCCTGCGTTGGTTGACGAAATTCAGTTAACTGACTTAGGACTGAAAATAATTCAAGAAAAACAATGAAAGAAGGAATTTTTTTGTCCAGGGTATTTAATTTTTCAGCGGGACCTTCAATGCTTCCCGAGAGTGTTCTTAACAGAGCCGCAGAGGAAATGCTTGACTGCAACGGAACAGGTCAATCCGTTCTTGAAATGAGTCACCGCTCCGCTGCCTATGAGCCGATTATTTATGGCGCATTAGATCTTTTTAGAGAGGTTCTCGATGTTCCAGATAATTATAAAATAATTTTCTGTCAAGGTGGTGCCTCCCAGCAATTTGCCGCAATTCCCCTTAATTTTATGAACGGAAGCGGTAAAGCTGACTATGTTCTTTCAGGTCAATTTGCTACCAAAGCATATAAGGAAGCACAAAAATACGGTGAGATTAAAGTAGTTGCATCCTCAAAGGAGCAAAACTTCTCCTGTATTCCCGAACTTGACAAGTCAAACTTTACACCTGATGCAGATTACTTTTATATTTGTCAAAACAACACAATCTATGGCACAAGATTTACTTATTTGCCCGAAACAGGTAATGTTCCCCTTGTTGCCGATGTATCATCCTGTTTCCTTTCCGAACCTATGGATGTTTCAAAATATGGTGTAGTCTATGGCGGTGCTCAAAAGAATGTTGCTCCGGCAGGCCTTACAGTTGTTATTGTGCGTGAAGACCTTCTTGGTAACGCAAGAGATATTACTCCCACTATGCTTGACTATAAAATTCTTGCAGATAACGACTCTATGTATAATACCCCACCCTGTTTCTCAATCTATATGTGCAAACTTGTTCTTGAATGGATTAAGAGCATTGGCGGACTTGAGGCAATGAAGCTCAAAAATGAGAAAAAAGCAGGAATTCTTTATGATTTCCTTGATAACAGTAAAATGTTCACAAATCCGGTTAAAAAATCTGATCGTTCTATGATGAATGTTACATTTGTAACAGGCAATGATGAGCTTAATGCAAAATTTGTTAAAGAAGCTGCCGCAGCAGGCTTTGTGAACCTTAAAGGTCACCGCTCCGTTGGCGGTATGAGAGCAAGCATATATAATGCAATGCCAATTGAAGGCGTTGAAAAATTAGTTGACTTTATGTCTGACTTTGAGAAGAATAATTAAGGGGGAATATTAAATGTATAAAATTTTAACCCTTAACAAAATTTCAAAAATAGGTTTAGGCGAATTAGATAAGTCAAAGTACACTTACGGAGAAGAAATTTCTTCTCCGGACGCAATCTTAGTTCGCTCTGCTTCCATGCATGAAATGGAGCTTGATGAAAAGACAGTTGCGGTTGCAAGAGCCGGTGCGGGAGTTAACAATATTCCCATTTCAGATTTTGCCAAAAAGGGCGTTGTGGTTTTTAATACACCAGGCGCAAACGCTAATGCGGTAAAGGAATTGGTTCTTTGTGCCCTGTTTATGTCATCAAGAAAAGTTGCCGAATCAATTGATTGGTGCAAGGGACTTAAGGGTGAAGGTGATAGTGTTTCAAAACTTGTTGAAAAAGGTAAATCATCATTTGCCGGTCCTGAAATTTTCGGTAAGACTTTAGGCGTTGTGGGAATGGGTGCTATCGGGGCATTGGTTGCTAACGGTGCAAGTGCCCTTGGAATGAAAATCATTGGCTATGACCCCTTATTGAGTGACGAAACAAAGAAAACATTTGAAAACCTTGGCTACATAATTACCGAGGATTTAGATGATATTTACTCCGAATGTGACTACATAACTCTACACTTGCCGTTAAACGATGCAACAAGAGATATGATAAACTCTGAAAGCATTGCCAAAATGAAGGATTTAGTCAGAATATTAAACTTTGCCAGAGGGGAACTTGTTGACTATGCTTCTGTCATTGCTGCCCTTGATAGCGGCAAGGTTGGTGCTTATGCCACCGACTTCCCCACTGATGAATTGATTGACCACGAAGGCGTTATTGCTATCCCCCACCTTGGCGCCTCTACACCGGAAAGTGAAGATAACTGTGCGGTAATGGCCGCAAATCAAGTTGCAAGATATCTTGAAAAGGGTGAAATCGTAAACAGCGTCAATTACCCCGATACAGGAGATCTTCCGAATTATTATATAAATCGTACTTGTATCTTATTCAATGAGGCAACTAACCCCACAGAAGCGTGTAAAAATGCTGCAAAATCACAGGCCGCCGTAATCAACAACATTTTTACCGCAACTAAAAAAGGTATGGGTTATACTGTAATTGATTCAGATAAACCACTTGATTTATCAAGTGTAGAAGCAATAATCAAAATTAGAAAAATTTAATCAAACCGGGAGGAACAAACTATGAAAAAAATCATTGCAATTTTACTTTCTCTTTCAATCCTTTTTGCTCTTGCTGCTTGCGGTTCTAAAGATGCACAAGAGTCAACGACACTTGAAGACACTTCTGTTACAGATTTAACGGAAGAAATTTCCGATGAAACTGATTTAACCGATACCACAGAAATAACAGAAACGAATGTTACCGAAATTACAGAAATAACCACAGATGAAACTGAAACTACACAGGGTGAAGCAGAAGAATCAACAGAACCTGCAAAGGCACCCGAAACTACCGCTGAGATTATCAAGGCATATAATGATGCTGTCAACTCCGCTTTTAAGGCAAAAGCCGGCTTTTCAAAAGAAAGAAATACCGATAACGAAAAATATGATATGGGTGCCGCCCTTAAGGTGTTCAAGAGTTTAGTTGAAAAGTTTATAGGCATCGGACCTGATAACAGATATTCAGAAGAAGTTAAAAAGGGTCAATGGGAAGACGATGCAAAGAAACATTACCTCAGACAAAGCACAATTTCTGCAGGAGATATTACTGCGGCAACCGTTAAAACAGAGGGTAAAAACTACATTGTAACTCTCAGCATCAAAGATGGTAACAGCCATGGCAGCAAGGACAGTAAATATACAAATGCTCCTGTTGACAAGTGCGGTATTTGTGTAGGTAACGAAGATAAAGGCTATTACGACCACAAAACCGGTGAAGTTATCTATGATGCAGTGGGCGGCACATACGCAGGTGCAGACATAAAGGAAAGCTATTCAAATGCAAAAGCAGTAGCTAAGATTGACATTGAGACCGGAAAACTTGTTGCTCTAACTGTTGAGTATGACATTTCCGTTGCAATTGATATCGGCATCGGTAAAGGTACTGCAACCGGTACAACACATATTATCTACAAGGATTTCAAATATTAATCGTTAACGCATAAAAATTGTTCCATAGTTATTGGGAGGCGTAAATATGTCCGGAACTAAAGAATATATTGAAGAATATGGTAACATAAGTTTTAACGATAGACCATTTTGTGATGCAGATGCAGTTGCCCTTTGTGAAGTTTTTTATATGCCATTTGAAAAAGTTGTTTCAACTTCATTTAATGATGAGCCAAAGAATTTTGCCGTTGCTTGTAATGAACTTTTTGCTCTAAAAAACTATAAGCACAAGGGTTTGGGGCTAATGATTACAGCTGCTCCCAGCAAGCGAATGATGAAAATGGCAAACAAAGTAAGATTTTCTCAAATGAAAATAGTCGCAGTTCAAGAAGTTTATTCTTCCTCCCCTGCCATACAATACTGTGCGGGAACATTTATATTGCCTGATTCTACTGTTGTTGTAGTTTTCAGAGGAACAGATGACTCTGTTGCAGGCTGGATAGAAGACTTGGAGATGATCTTAAGGAAAAACTCTAAAGCTTATTCTTTAGCACTGGATTATGTTGAAAATGTTTCTAAACACTTTGGCTCAAATATAATTATTTGCGGCCATTCAAAGGGTGGGCACATAGGTTTGTATGCTGCGGTAAAATGTTCTCAAGAAGCGAGGGATAGGATTGTCGGAATTTATAACAATGACGGTCCCGGATACCATGACTATGGTCTCTTTCACTTGAATTCTTACAGCGAAATTTTACCTGTTTATAACCATTTGCTCCCAAGTGCATCCCTTGTCGGCATGATAATGTGCCATGACGATGACTATAAAGTTGTCAAGAGTTCCAGGTATTTAGGTGCTTTGCAGCATGATTTAGGCACTTGGAAAATTGAAAACGGCAGTTTAGTTTACCTTGATGACCTTGATTTTATAGGTAAATTAACAGATTTCTGGATGAGTAAAGTTACTTCCGGAATTACAGATGAGCACTCTGCTGCCATTGCACTTGTAATTACCGCTATTGCTGCAGGGTTCGGAGAAGAAACATTAACTTTAGTACTCAAAAACGCCAAAAAGTCCATTAGCGGTGCCTATAAAAGCTATAAAGAAATTGATTTTATCACTAAGGAAATCTTTAAAGAAGCACTTAAAGGTGGCGGTAAACTGCTTGTTGAGACAGCTAAATTTGCCAAAAATCAATTTTCTGCAAATAAGAAAAACGCCTCATAGATTCCATTAAACAGGAGATTTTTTATGTCAAAAGGAGTAAACAGACAACTACCAAAGGATGTTCACCCTAACAAAATAGGCATTAAAGAAGGTTTAGGTTATATGATGGGTGACGGCGGTAACCTTTTTATACTTACTTATGTTTCATCTTTCTTAAAGGTTTTTTATACTGATGTTTTGAAGCTTGAAACTAATAAGGTTGCAAATCTATTCCTATTTACAAGACTTTGGGACGCAATAAATGACCCCATGTGGGGTGCCATCGTTGCAAAAAAGAAACCCACAAAGGACGGAAAGTTTAGACCATTCCTTAAGTGGCTTGCAATAGCACTTCCTCTATCACAGCTACTTTGCTTTATAGATTTCAGCAAATTTACAAGCAATTCCACAGTAATGCTTGTTCTTGCTTATATCACCTACATTGCATTCGGTATGTTATATACGGGTATGAATATTCCCTTTGGTTCTCTCGCTTCCGTAATTACAGACGACCCGGAAGGAAGAACATTGCTTTCAACCTTCAGAACTATTGGTGGCGGAATTGGCGGTGCCGCTCCACTTCTCCTTGCACCACTTCTTATTTACAGCAAAGTTCCCGATGGACAAGGCGGTACATACAATGTAGCAAATGCAAACGGAATGTTAACTTTTGCTGTCGTAATGGCGGTTCTATCAACTATTTTTTACTATGTTTGTTACTACACAACAAAAGAAAGAGTAAAATCAGACAAAAACCCACAGGTAGATATGAAGGCAACATACCTTGGTATGCTTAAGAGCAAACCCTTCATCATTCTTGCACTTACAGGTATTCTCATCAGTGGTCAACTTCAGTTTTCTTCTCTTAACCAATACTTGTATAAAAACTACTTTTGTAATACTACCCTCTCAATTTTTGGTACTATGGCTCAATATGCACCTCAAGTTGTACTTATTCCCATAGTTCCAAAGCTTGTTAAAAAATACGGCAAAAAAGAAATCAGTACATTTGGCGCATTCTTTTCTGCTATAGGCGCTGTTGCTACTTATTTCATTAAACCATCACAAGACCAACCGGGATTATTCTTGGCTCTACTTTTCTGCATCGGTTTCGGCTACTCCCTTGTATCTATAACAAACTGGGCAGTCGTTGCTGATGTTATTGACTATCAATTCTATAAAACAGGAATCAGAAGTGAAAGTGCAATTTATGCGATTTACACCTTCTGCAGAAAACTCGGTCAAACCGCTGCTGACTACGGCGGACTTATGCTTTTGGGAAAAGTCGGCTATACCGATAAAATGGCTAATGCAGGATTTGTACCAGGTATCAGTGAAGGAATTTTAAGAGTATGCACTTTAATCCCTGCAGTAACATATACTTTGATATTTGTTATGTACTGTTTATTCCCACTAACAAAAGAAAATCTTGTGCCTGTTTATGAACATATCAGACAATCTAATGCAAATTCTAACAGCGAAGAATAGCACAAATTTTGTCCTCGTCAAAAAGACGAGGACTTTTATTTTATCTATTGCGAAATAAACTGATATATGTTAATATACAAATAGTAAAATTGGTCGGAGGGTGATATCTTGTCAAATGAAACTTCAAATGAAATTTTGAGGGACAATACACAGTTGAACCATAAAGTTCCCACAAGTAATCTTTTTGCCTACGCAATCGGTCTTACAGGTCAAAATATTTGCTATGGTTTTGTTTCCGGGTGGCTTTTTTACTACCTTGAATATATCAGGCATATTCCCCCAAGAATTTCAGGTTTAATCACGGGGGTATCAAGAATTTGGGATTCTGTGAACGATCCTATTGTCGGAGCAATGGTAGATAAGCACCGATTTAAAAACGGTGAGAAATTAAGGCCAATGCTCATTCTTACACCACCGATTATCGGTATTTTGTCTGCCCTTATGTTTATGCCATATAACCTAAGTACCGAAGGATTAATTGCTGTATTTTTCATTTTATATCTTCTTTGGGATATTTTTTATTCCTTCCAAGATGTTGCACTGTGGGGAATGGTGGCAATGTCATCCCCCAATTCTGACGAAAGAAAAAGAGTTGCTCAATGGGTTTCAATCGGTGCGGGTGCAGGTGGTATAGTTACCGGTCTATTCCCCGTTTTTAGAAGTGAAATGGAGAAAAAAGGAGTTTCCTCCATTATGGTTTTTGCCATATTTGCCGTTCTTTTCGGATTTGGCGGTCAAATTATTTCTATGTCTGCCCACAAGATGAAGGAAGCAATAGAAACTCCTAAAACAAATGAAAGTCTGTTAGAAGCTATTTTTGTTTTAAGACATAACAAAACTCTTCTTTTAATATCTACCGCAAGATTTTTTAAGGATGTGTTTAATTCCATTCTTCCCTGGGTTTATTTCTTTGAAAGCAGAGAAACTTATGACCTTGGATTTGCTCAAATAGATTATGGAAATATTCAAGTTATTTATGGCTTCATAACAGGTGCTGTAGGCGCTCTTGCAATGTTCTTTGCAAATACCTTGGCGAAAAGATTTGGCGGAATGAAAAGACTTCTTATTGTGGCTCAAATAGCAAATATTGTTTGTCGTGTTGCTTGTTTCTTAATCGGTTTCAATACACCTTCCCAGATTTGGACAACAATGCTTTTAATTGCTATTGCAACAATTCCCATTAACTCAATGGATATTGCTCACAGGTCTCTAACAAGTGACTCTATTGATTATGTTGAGTACAAAACAGGTAATAGGACAGAGGGAATCTCATTTTCAATGCAAAACTTTATTTCTAAAATTTCCTCTGCCACCGTTCAAATTGTCAATGGATTTGTACTGCATTGGTTGGGTCACGACAGCACAAAAAAGAACTTTATGCAAAATGAAAAATATATGAGATTCCAATGGCCAATCTTTATGCTGGGTCCCGTAATTGGTGCAATTATTTACCTAGTTATAATTTCCTTTATAAAAGACGATAAAGAAGAAAAGATAAAAATTGAGGCGGAGCTCTATTTACGAAGAAAAGTCGCTGTAGAAAAAGAAAATGAGTTATAAAGAAAAAACGAGTGCTCTAAATAGAGCACTCGTATTCTTTAACTTTATTTTTCCCAAAACTTCAAAATATCAACATAACCTTTTGCACCGAAGACTTTATAAACTTTATCATTAAGGTTTCGTAATGTTTTTGTTTTAAAATCTTCCTTTTCTTCGGCAGGTGCATCGTAAACCCCAAGAGTTACAAGCATATCATAATACTTTTTAATAACCTTGTCGTCTTCTTCTCTTTTATTAATTTTTGAGTTCATCATAGTATTTACTTCGGCAGTTGCATCATCAATAAGTGTCTGTTGCTCCGGAGTTACCTCGTTTTGAGTGAGCCACTTTTCAAGATCAGGCATATAGTTTCTTTTTAATCTCTTAAGGTCACGAGATCCATTGAAACGAGCATATTCACAATCGTTTGAGTTGTCAATTTTACCGGTTGCAAGGTCAAGGGCGAGCTTAATTGCATTGTCATTATATTCAAGCTCATGCTTTTGATATTCAAAAAGCCATACTCTGTCCTTGAAATAGCAGGTGGAAATATCAACACTCTTGTTTGGTGAAATATAGTTTGCATCGTGGGAAGAAAGATAATCTGCATCAAACTGCTTGTCAAAAGGAACATAAGTTGCACCTGGGGCAGTTGCGGAAATCTGAATAATTTCATCGGAGTTTGTGGTGGCTGAACTCTTCATAAACTTAAAGAATTCATAGTCACTGCTGTAACCGCCATATTCAAAACCGTAACCGGCAACAAAGAAGAAATCTACACCGTAGTTGCTGTTGAGATTTTCAAAGGTATCTTTAAGATTAGTCTGTGCCTCAAAATATTTGTCGGTTTGAGCCATAACATAAGCCAATTCTTCTCTGCCCTCAAGACGATCCTTTCTGATTTGAGCATATCTTTCCGGGGGAACAAGGGCAAGAAGCGTGGGAGTTCTTAGAATAAGATTTTCCACAATTGAGTCAAGAAGTTCATCGATGATACTTCTGAGTGTTGCCTTGGGGAATAGTCTGAGAGCCATATTTACAATGTAACCACCGGGTTCACCCACAAGGTCGGCAACAACTCCGTTATAAAGAAGTTCGGGAGCATTGTCTGCATACTTAAGTTCAACAAGGTCGGCAATAACATCACTACCGTACCAAGCACCTACAATGCTTACAACACGGGCAACCTTACCCTGTGTGCCATAATCTTGAAGGTAAGCACTTACAATACTTGCGCCCATACTCATGGGAACAAGCACAACCTTATCTTTACCGCTCTGGGGAAGAACTACCTCATTAATAAAGGTGTTTAGGTCTTCACTATGGTTATAAGTAAAGCCAAATGCGGAATAATTAAAACAATAAAGCATTTCTTCGCTAACAGTCTGTGTAACTTCTTTACAAGGAATTGTACGATAAAATCGGTCCTTCTGTGCCTGTGTGTAATCTGCAACGGAGCAGTTGTATCTCGGTGTATAAACTCCTGAAGGAAGGTTACCGTTCTCATCACAAATATTTAGAGCAAACAGATTTTTCACCAGTCCGTCTGCGCATATTCTTGGGACAAGATTAACACCTATGATGGAACCCAAAAGTCCGAAAACAACGGGAAAAAGGTTTACATAAGTTGTAAATTTAGAAAAAGCCGGCTTAAAATCATTAAAAAGATTCCAGTTAGATGTGGCTCTTTCTGTTGTATTTTCAGCGATATCTCTTGCCATATCCTCTTCATTTTCGTAATAGTAGGTTTGAGACTGGCCTATACCGGTAACGAATACGATTGGATAATCGTTGTCTGCGCTGCCATACTCCCCTCTTGTACTTGAATTTGCATAAGCAGCAATTGAAAGTGTGGAAATTGCAAGAGTAAAGCAAAGAACAATTGCAATAATTCTCTTTAAGTTTTTCATAAAATCGTTCCCTTCTTAAGTCATATAAAATTGATTTCACTTAAAAAATTCTGAAAATATCTGAGAATCCCTTTCCTCCGATAATCTTGTAAAGAGCATTACTTAATCCGGTTATACCCTTTCCGAAGGCGTCGCTGGCTCCCTTTGAAAACTTATCTTTAAAACTCTCTGTATTGTCAACACCGTTTATCTTGTCCCGAATCGCATAGAGTCTGTTCTTAGCACTCTCAAACTTCTCCGGGTCAACTATAGTATTGTCAATAACCGCCTGCATTTCATTAACAGCGGCTTCAAGCTCAGCTTTATCTTCTGCAGAGATACCCTCTTTGTCTTTTAACGCAGCAATATGAGGTAAATCTCTGATAAGACCCTTTGCATTTCTGCACTCATTAAACTGTGGAAATTTATCGGGATAAGAATCGACACTATTGAAGGAGTAGTCAACCAAAAGACAGGTTGCAAGTTTCATAATAACATCATTGCTTGCTGTTCTTTCGTGGTCTTGGTCGTGAAAATAGAAGGTTGTGTCGGGCAAAAGGCCTGCACCTGCATCTACAATGCGATGTTTATCAACATACTTTTCACCCTTTACGGGAACATAATCGGCAGGTAACTGCTTGCCAACCGGAGCACTGTGAGCACCCATTGAAGTAGAAGAAAGGTGAATAACACCGTCCGCATTTACATCATCCCAAGAGTCAATAATTGGGTAGAGGGCAACGTTATAGTCAACGACATTGAACACTTTGATACCGTAATTATCAATAAGTTTTTGAATATTTGTATGTGAATTCTTTTGAGCTGTCCAATATGCGTCAGTTTGTGTTCTGATAGTTTGATCTTCTGCACCGTTTAAATACTTATCTGCTGCTCTTTGATAATGGTCTTGAGAAACAAGAGCCCAAATGCAGGTGCTGTATTTAAGATAACCGATGAGTGAATCAACCGCTCTGTCAAGAAGGTCATTTACAACACGATTAGGAAGAATCCTTAATATTGTGTTTACAAGGTAGCCCATCCAAGGAGTATCTTCATCATAAAGCAAAATGGGAAAAACTTCATCATAAAGAGCTCTATCATCATCAATAATGCCCTGTGTAAAGATTTCACCTAAAATAAGAGAACCGTCAAGAGCAGGCACAATATAAATAACTCTGTCAAGAATTTCTCCAACCTGGGGATACCTTTCAAGAAGATTGTTTGCAAGTGTTCCACCCTGGCTTATCGGAACAATATTTGCTTTGCCCGTGGGAGATTCACTTGCTGCCTTTTGAATTAAAAGATAGAGTTCATCAACTAATTTGTTTATATTACCAAGGGATTCATAAGAAAAGAAATAAAGGTGGTCTTCCCCCACAATATTAGAGTAATCAGTAAGGGGAATTTGATTATAAATATAATCTTTCTCAGCCTGTGTTAAGGTTGCTAAACTTCCGTTATATCTGTCTGCCTTAACATTGTAAACAAATTCTCCATTACTGTCACTACGAATTTTTTCACCTAAAACAGAACCGAGAACATCGGAGACACTTTGAGTGAATCTGTTGCCGAAATCGTGCTGAAAAATGAGAGTAGTAAGTAAAGGTAAGAGTGCCTTACGAAGAGCTAAAGAAACAATCTCTTTAGTTGTATCTAAAAAGAATGGAGCAGAATATTCCTTTCCATCGGCATCCTTTACAACATTTCCCTGCTCGTCGTAAAGAAGTGTTCTTGACTGAAAAATACCCGGAATAACAACAGCATTACTAATCTCCTCCGGATTAATGTCGCTTGTTGTTAAATAAGAAAATTGTGACCTTCCCGTCTCCCTTGGCTCTACCTGTGCTGTTGAAACAACACAAAGAGCCGAAAAAGCTAAAGTCAATACAAGTAGAATCGACACTATCTTCCTTAATTTCATTTTCATAGACCTCACTCCAAAAATTTGATAAAATCATTATATCACTATTAAATTACAATTTCAAGAATTAACGATAGTCAAAATATACTTTTTCCCATTATAGTTCCTTGTTTCGTTAGAAAAACCTTCTTAAACCCGTTTTTCTTGTAGAAATTTATTGCAGATTTGTTTGAGGTAGCAACCATTAACATTATTCCTCTTATGCCCTTATTTTTCAAATGTGAAATAAGAGTTTCCATCAGCTTTGTTCCGTTACCGCTTCCTCTAAAACCTTCATTTATGTTTATATGTAAATGTGCGGGAAATTTACGATAAAACACTCGGTAACCGAGAAGTTCAACTAAAGTAATTGCATAATCTGACTTTGAAAGTTTTTCAACAATCTTTTTGTAAGGTGCAAAATTCACTTTATATTTTTCATAATTTTCGGCACATACAATATAGCCCTGAGCATTATCATTTTCATCTACTAAAGCGAAGCAGTTATTACTTTCTTTTTCGATGTAATAATTTACATATTTAGTCAAAGTTACTTCTCTTGTTTTTATGTCTGTATGCGCTTCAAGAGGACCTGTGTCTATACAAACTTGTTGAAACTGTTCTCTGTACTTTTCTTTATATGGTTTAACCTGCATAGTTTCTCCTTATTCATACACACAAAGATATTTTCCCGATTTCAGTTCACAAGCACTTGCTCCGTTAAAGAAATTGCGACTGTCCTTAGGATTGATAAAATGCCACCTATCAGGTAAAATTATAAATCCGGTTGCCTCTGTAGGGGCTTCAAGATTCAATTTAACACCCTGCTCCGTCCTTTCCCATTCAACAAAAATCTCTCCGCAAGGGGCTTCATAATAGGCCTTTGCAAAGGTAAGTTGTGAAATAAATGAGGGATTAATATTAAAATCATTTGCACCCTTAAGTCTGGGATTTACCTGAATACCAACAATTCTTTGAATAAACCAGCTTATAATATCACCCATAAAGTGGTGATTGAGGGAGTCCGGGGAATCAAAACGACTTTCCGGCAAAAACGACTCTGCAAGACTTGTAAGGCCTTGTTTAATCATCATTGTATAGGAAGGATGGTCTTTACGAGTAATCATCTTATAGGCAAGTTCACTTTCACCGCAATCAGAAAGCACATGGAATATTACCCTTAAGCCCAGCATACCGCAAGCAAAATGGTCATTCTTTTCGTGAATTAAATCTATAAGAACATCACAAGCCTGTTTCTTTTCGCTCTCATCAAAAACGCCGTAATATATGCACATAGCTTGGGAGGTTTGACACCTTGAGAGCACTGTCATTGTGTTAAAGTTAATGAGATTATTTCTGATTGAATTTTTTAATGAATCGTATAAATTCACTGCAAACTGCTTGTGCATTGTAAGATTCAAAGCACCAAATAAATCCGCAGATTTTTTAGCAATATACATCGTTATTACAGAATCCGTAACAAAAAGAGGTGCGTCTGAATGGTCAGGGTGTTTGTCGGGCTGAAGCCAATCACCGAGACCGATGGCAATTAAGCCGTCTTCTCTTCGTCTTTGTGAAATGTAAGAAAGGTAACGGAGTATAGACTCTGCACAAACTTTTGCAGGGTTTAAATCCCCTCTCATTCGCCAAATTTGCCAGCAAAGCTCGGTGAGAACATTATCCCAAGCGGGGCCATTGCCCCAATCAAAACCCCAAGTTCCTGTGGGAACAACTCCGGGGAGTGCTCCCTCATCATTTTGCGCCTTGCAAATATTGTGAAGCCATTCCAAATAACTCTTTTCGGGAGTTAAAGTTAAGAGCATACGCTCAGCAGAAACTGCTGCATCCCCAGTCCATCCGTTCTTTTCTCTTTGAGGACAGTCTGTTGGAAAATAATAAAAATTAGCAAGGTCACTGATTCTGCTCATCTTTCCAAGGGTATTCATAATTTCATCGGAGCATTCAAAATTGCCTCGTTCTTTCATATCTGAATTTGCACGAAGCATAACTAAAGTGTCAGATAATATTTGCTCTTTTTCAAGACCGAATATCAAGGCATACCTATAGCCGTAATATGTAAATGGTGGCTCAAAGGTTTCTTCTCCATCGCCTTTACAAATGTAATAAAGTACTTGAGCATAGCCGGGAGGAGAAAATGCCCCCGTGTTTACATAGGAAACTTCTCCTTTGGTCGTCATATGCTCACAAAAAACAATATAAATCTCTTGGCCTTTTTTAGCACTAATTTTTAATCTGCAAATTCCTGCGGTGTTTATGCCAAAGTCATAAAGAATACCGTTTTTGCCGAGTTTACTCAATTTATATTGAGTATCGAGTTTCATTTTATCCCTGACATAACTGTCGGAACTTAATTTGCATTCTTTAATTTCAATTGCAGGAATTTCTTGGGTAACAACAATTGGGTCTGCATCACAAAGCCTAAATTCACCTCGTGGCATTGAAGCAAGATTTACTTCATTCCAACCAGAATCATCAAAATCTGCGTTCATCCAACCTTCCATTTCATCATTTGCATTGTAAAAAATACCACTTCGCAAATCATCAAAAAATATGGGTGAGTCCGACCATTTGAACTTGTTACCGATATCGATATTTTCAATTTCACCGTTATCATATTCATAAGCAATTCCGATTGCATAGCAGGGAGGATTTCTAAAAGCAGCAATATCAAAATCCCAAACCGCTCCACCGGGACAGTTTTGCATACCGTTACCAAGGGTTATTGCAATACAGTTTACTTCAAACTTTAGTAAATCCGTCACATCGTAAGAATCAAAATAAACATAGTGGTCAGGATTTGAAATATAAGGAGCAAGGAGTCCTTTTGTTATTTTTTTACCGTTGATAAACAGGTCATAAAAGCCAAGACCGGAAACAGAGATTTTTGCGGTTTTAAAGTCTTTCTTTTGAATATTTGCCCTAAAATTAGGGGCATTCACATGCTTTTCATAGGTGTTAAATTCACTTCTTGCTCTGTAAAATTTACTTGGAAAAAACATAAAATCATCTCCATATATACTATCTATGTCATTGTATCAATTCCAACTGTATTAGTCAACATTTTAATTGTTAAAATTAACATTGAAAGCAATGTCAATTTGTTATAAGATAAGCCAAGGTGATAAAATGAAATACTTTTTAGGTATTGATATCGGTGGTACAAAATGTGCGATCTGTTTGGGCACGAAAGAAAGTACTCCTAAAATTTTAGATAAGCTTAAATTTGACACTGTGGTTTCAAGGGGCTATGTGAAAGTAATTGATGAAATCATTGATTCTTGTAAAGCAGTGTTAAGTAAAAACAAACTTTCAAATGAGGATGTTTTATCCTGTGGAATCAGCTGCGGTGGACCTTTGGACAGTGAAAGAGGTATTATTATGTCTCCGCCAAATCTTCCGGACTGGGACAACGTACAAATAACCGAAATCATAAGTAACGAATTAAAAATTCCTTGTGGTTTAAGGAACGATGCAGATGCCTGTGCTCTCGCAGAATGGAAATTCGGAGCAGGCGTTGGTAGTAAAAATATGATTTTTTTAACCTTTGGAACAGGAATGGGAGCTGGACTTATTCTTAACTCTCAGCTTTATTCCGGCACAAGCGGCACTGCAGGTGAAGTCGGGCATATCCGTCTTACAGACGAAGGACCTTTAGGCCACGGTAAACAGGGTTCCTTCGAAGGCTACTGTTCGGGGGGCGGAATTCAAAATCTTGCAACAGAAATGTTTAAAAATTATAATGGAAAAACATTACTTGCAAAAAACAGTCTTACTGCGAAAAATATTGCAGTAGCCGCAAATAATGGTGATGAGTTTGCCATTTCTGTATATAATAAATGCGGCGAAATGTTAGGTCACGGTCTATCTGTTTTGATTGACATTTTGAATCCTGAAAAAATAGTTATCGGCAGTATATTCCAAAGAAGCGGAAATCTTCTTATTGAAAGTATGCAAAAAGTTATAAACGAACAGACACTTGAGATTAACAGAAATGCCTGTAAAGTTGTTCCCGCAAAATTAGGAGATGAAATCGGTGACTTTGCCGCAGTTGGTGTAGCAATGGATTTTTGGGAGAATAAAAATGATTGAGAAAAGATTAAACAATTTAATTGCGAGATACCCTTCACTAAACCCTTGCAAAAATGACATAAATAATGTATATTTACTTATGCGAGACTGCTTTGACAGGGGTGGCAAAATACTTTGCTGCGGTAACGGTGGAAGCAGTGCGGACTGTGACCATTTTGTCGGGGAACTCATGAAGGGCTTTCTCAAAAAGAGGCCTCTAAGTAAGGCAGAAAAAGACAAATTTACTACTCCCCTTTTGGCTGACTCTCTTCAGCAGGGTTTGCCTTGTATTTCACTAACGGCACAAAGCAGTCTGATTACCGCATATATCAATGACTGTAATGCTGACTTTGTTTTTGCTCAGCAGGTTTATGCCCTTGCAGAAGAAAATGATTTACTTTTGGCATTTTCCACTTCGGGCAATTCAAAAAATATTGTTTTTGCTTTAGAATGTGCAAAAGCAAAAGGGATTAAAACTGTTTCTGTTACAGGAACAAAAGAAAGTGAATGTGCCAAGTTTAGCGACATTTGCATTAAAATTCCTGAAACGGAAACCTATAAAATTCAAGAGCTAACTTTACCGATTTATCATTGCTTGGCTGCTATGATTGAAGAATATTATTTTACTGAATAGGAGAAACTGTATGAATATTCCAAGGAGCGAATTTCCTAACCCTCAATTTGAAAGAAAAAATTGGATTAATCTTAACGGTGAATGGGATTTTGAATTTGATTTCGGAAACTCAAAACTTGAAACAGGTATTCTTGAACAAAAGGACTGGAGTAAAAAAATTACCGTTCCGTTTTGCGTTGAAAGTGAGCTTTCAGGCATCGGCTATAAGGACTTTATGGCTGCTGTTTGGTACAGAAGAAAAATTGAAATTTCAAAGGATAAGTTAGATGGAAGAGTTTTTGCCTGCTTCGGTGCAGTTGACCATGATGCAAAGGTTTTCATCAACGGAAAGCTTGCTGGTGAACATTCAGGCGGTTATACTTCATTTAAAATTGACATAACCGGATATTTAGTCGAGGGAACAAATGAGATTATTGTCAACGCCGTTGATGACACGAGGTCTCCCCTCACCGCTACGGGTAAACAGTCCTCATTGGCAAAGTCCCACGGTTGTCATTACACAAGAACAACGGGTATTTGGCAAACGGTTTGGCTTGAGTTTACCCCAAAGAATTCTATTAAAAACTTTCGTTTAACTCCTGATGCCAAGAATGGTACTCTCAATGTAAGTGCAGAACTTTACGGAAAAGGCGAATTTAAGGCTGTTGCAAGCTATGAAGGCAAGCAGATGGGTGTTTTTACCAAAACCTGTGAAAACTATGTGTACGGTGAGATTAAGCTGAATGAAGTGCATCTTTGGGAAGTTGGCTGTGGTAGACTTTATGACCTTACCCTTTCTTTTGAGGGAGATGAAGTTATTTCCTACTTCGGTCTTCGTGACATCGCTATTGACGGCTATAAGTTCTTGATAAACGGTAAGAGTGTTTTCCAAAGACTTATTCTTGACCAGGGTTTCTACCCCGATGGAATTTATACAGCACCCACTGAAGAAGCACTTGTTAACGACATTAAGCTTTCAATGGCAGCGGGCTATAACGGTGCGAGACTTCACGAAAAAATATTTGAGTCAAGATTTTTATATCACTGTGATAGGCTGGGTTACATTGTTTGGGGCGAATACCCAAATTGGGGACTTGACTATTCAAACCCCGCAGTGACTGATGTGGTAATTCCGCAGTGGATTGAAGCAATAGAAAGAGACTACAACCACCCTGCCATTATTGGTTGGTGCCCGTTTAATGAAACTTGGAACTATGAGGGTAGAGAGCAAAGAAACTCTCTTCTTTACACTATTTACAAAACAACAAAGGCACTTGACAAAACCCGTCCCTGCATTGACACAAGCGGAAACTACCATGTAATTACCGATATTTATGATACCCATGACTACGAACAAAATGTTGAAATCTTTACAAAGAGATATAAATATTTTGAAGAGGGCGGAGAACTCTGGAATCCGGTAAACAAAGGAAAATTACAATATGAAGGCGGTATTTTCTTTGTCAGTGAATATGGCGGAATTCACTGGTCAATGAACCCTGACGATAAAGCTTGGGGTTATGGTAATTCTCCAAAAACGGAGGAAGAGTTTTTTGCAAGATTTGAAGGGCTTACAAATGCTCTTCTCGGCAATAAAAAGATGTTCGGTTTCTGCTACACACAGCTTACCGATGTTGAGCAGGAGCAAAACGGTATTTATACATATGACAGAAAAGTAAAATTTAACATTGAGAAATTCCACAAAATCAACACGAGAAAAGCAGCAATAGAGGACTAAAAGAATGGGAGGTCTCAATGACCTCCTAAATTATTTAATCAAAACACTAAAAAGGACTTGATTTTTCTCTTACTTTTAGCTATAATATGCAAGCGTCCAAATATACGGAGAGTTGTCCGAGCTGGTCGAAGGAGCACGACTGGAAATCGTGTAACCGCCTAAAACGGTTCGAGGGTTCGAATCCCTTGCTCTCCGCCAAAAGCCCATAGCAGTCATCAGACTTCTATGGGTTTTTTCTGTCTATTATCAAGACAATCAAATTCGTAAAAATACTTGAATAAAACTACTAAAAATGATAATATTAAACGGTACACAACAAGAGGAGGAATTGTATGGCCATATTCAAGAAGAAACCGGAAGAAGCTCAGCCAATAACAGACACAAGGTATCACCGTCGATATGTTGGCAGAAAAGAAACAATTGACTTAACAAAATTTCTATGTTATTATTGTAAAAAAGCAGAAGGATAGATAGCAGCAATACTGTCAATGTTTGTCGGACTTTACGGTTATGCAATAGTTGACGAAGCTGCGGGATACGAAATAGCAGAGTCACATAGTCGCTAAACTTTTAAAATTTATTTAAAAAAGGAGAATTTATTATGAAAAAAATAATTAGTATTTTGTTAGTTTTTTGCATGTTTTTTAGTTTCAGTGCTGTTGCTTTTGCGCAATATGAAAACGAAACACCTGAAGAAACATGGGCAAGACGTAAGGCATTTATTGCTGAAAAGATGGCTGAAGGTATGACAAGAGAAGAAGCTGCGGATGAGTGGAAAGTTCTTTCTCTTGTGTCAGGATGTGGTTTCACCGAGTCAGAAGCGAGGCAGTGGGTATATCATCAAAATAGAATAGGATATTATCAAGGTAAAGGTTTTAGTCAGCAAGAAGCCAGAGCTTTCGCTGTTAAAGAAAAATATATAGGTTACGACTACAAAAACCCTGTTCCTGAAGGTTTTGATATTAGAGATGTTGATGTTGAAGCCATAGAAGACGCTATTCGAGAGGAAGAAGAAGCTCAAGCACAAGCAGAACAAGAGGAATATTTAGCAAGTCTTACTTTCTGGGATAAATTATTAATGTTTTTCCAAAGCATAGCAGCTTTCTTCCAGGGACTCCCTGCTATGTTCGAAGCATTCTTCGGTGCAATTGCACCTGCGTTCTAAAACTTATAAAACAAAATATAAAACCCGTCCTTATTTTAAGGGCGGGTTTATTCTTTTTATTTAGTTTTATCTGGAAATTTCAAAATTCTTAAGGTCTTTTCCTACTTTATACGCTTTTAATATTCCTTTTTTAATTTCATTTGCATCTTCCATATTTCCATACTCCAGACCATAATTTACATATTCAAGTACTTTATGGTTATTTTTCATTCTCTTTGTTACACCCTTTTCATCAAGACTTTTTTCATAAAGGTCTACTTTTTCTTTATATTCAATATTCTCAAGTTTAAGCTCGTCATTTTCTTTTGAAAGAGCATCTGCTTTATCTTTTAGTATTGATATCTGTGCACTTGTAATTTTATTTTCATCCGCATACTTTTCTTCAAGGGCCATTTTAGTTAAAGCTGCAGACTTAAGCTGTGCTCTGGTAACACCGGTACCTGAACGGCTACGCGTATTACAAAATAACTGCCTTGAATATATTTTAAGTTTTAGACT
>CAYFRJ010000003.1:0-108863 GCA_964345625.1 uncultured Clostridium sp.
GGAATGAAGGCGAGCAATGTCACCCATAAGGTAGTAAAAGCCGTTACCCGCAACTCTGCCGGCGGACTCAAGGTCAATGCCGTCAAAACTTTCCATAATATCTGTGTGGTAGGGAATTTCAAAGTCGGGGACTATCGGCTCACCGTACTTTGTTACCTCCACATTTTCGCTGTCGTCTTTGCCTATGGGTACAGAGGAGTCAATAATATTCGGAATAACCATCATAATACTGTTAACCTTTTCGCTGTACTCTTTTTCAAGACCTTCACACTCCAAAAGACGGGCGGAAAATCCGGAAACTTCCAACTTAACAGCCATTGCCTCTTCTTTTTTGCCTTGAGCCATTAAAGTACCGATTTCTTTAGAAAGTTTGTTGCGCTGTGCTCTTAAATTGTCCGCCTCGGTTTTTACGGCTCTTGACTTGATATCAAGTTCTAAAACCTCATCCACAAGGGGAAGTTTTGAATCCTGAAATTTCTTCTTTATGTTCTCTTTTACAATATCGGGATTTTCTCTCAAAAATTTAATGTCAATCATTTTCACTCAATCCTTCCAATACTTTTGTCGCCTCTTCAAGGTAACTGTCATCTGCAAGTTCCACAGCACCCTTATCAACAAGTGCCGCAGTAGCGCTGTCAAGGGGAATTTTGGCAAGAACGGGAACTCCCAACTCCTTAGCCACCGCCTCCGCCTTACTTTCACCGAAAATCTCAATTTTTTTATTGCAGTCGGGACAAATGGTGTAACTCATATTTTCAATAATTCCCAAAATGGGAATGTCCATAAGTTTTGCCATGTTGGTGGATTTTTTAACAATTAAAGTTATCAAATCCGTTGGAGCGGTAACTACGATAATACCGTCAAGGGGCAAACTCTGAAAAACCGTAAGGGGAACATCGCTGGTTCCCGGGGGCATATCCACAAACATATAGTCAACATCGCCCCAGGCAACATCCTTCCAAAACTGCTGAACATAGTTTGAAATAACGGGACCCCTCCAAATAACGGGGGATTCTTCATTTTCAAGAAGGAAATTTGCACTCATAAGCCTAATGCCGGTTCTTGTTGTTTCCGGCAAAATCCCCGTTGCATCCACCTGTGCTCTCCTGTGAATACCAAAGGACTTTGGTACTGAGGGACCGGACAAATCCGCATCAAGAATGGCGCATTGGTTACCCCTTGTCTGCATGGCACAGGCAAGAAGTGAGGTAACGAGGGATTTACCCACGCCTCCCTTACCGCTGACAATGCCTATAACCTTTTTAATGTCACTGTATGGGCCTGCGGGAATACGCATATCCTGTTTTTTTGATTCGCAATTACTTGAACTTGCACAATTTGAGCAGTCTCCGCTGCAACCTGAACTCATCTGAAAGACTCCTAACTGAATAAATTTACCAAATAATCTATGCCATACACCAATACAAAGGTCACGGGCATATGGAGAATATAAACTAAAAATGACTGTTTTCCCAAAAACGAGAAAAAGGGTACTCTGCTTTTGTGGGAATAATCCGGAAAACCTTTAGTGCTAAAGATTCTGCCCATAAATATTCCCATAAAAAATATGAAAATCCAAGGAAAAATCGGGAAATAATCCGCAGAATAAAACCAAGGGGTATAAAACCCGAAGGGCATAAGGTAGTTTGTGGTGTAAAGGAAAGTCGGAAGTGAAATTTCAATTAAACTGCCATAGTTCATTACGCCCTTTTCAAGATGACTGAAAAAGGGGAAAAGCACCGCACAAACTATAATTCCCACATAGGGGTTTACCCTTAAAAAGAATTTTTCGCCGAGGGCAAAAACCAACACGCTCACACCTAAAAGGTGAAGAATGCCGAAATATATTTCAGCACCCCCGAAATCAAAAAGGGGTAAAATTACACAGGTGACCAGAGAAATAACCAAAGCAGCAGAAAATATCTTTATTCCTCGCTTGAGATTATTTCGGGAAAGGGAGCAGGAAATACCGCAAACACTGATAAAAAGTGCCGCATAAAGGGGCTCAATGGGAGTGAAGAAACCAAAAAGCCAATTTGCCCATCCATAGCCGAAAAATCTACCCATCAAAAAGAATGCGTGGTAGAATATCATACAGAAGACTGCAAAGCCCCGAATTTCATCAAGCAAATGTATTCTCTTTTTGTTGCTTTTATATATATCCATAACGCTTATTTTATCACATTTACTCAAAAATGCAAGGGTTTGTTGACATCTTTACTTTGTTAGTATAAAATAATGGCGTCGTATATTGCGATTTGGAGGAAATATGGTAGAAAAATTGAGAGAAATACTCTTCAAAATCTTCAAAAAAGAGTCATTTTTAGGAAAAATAATTGATAAACTTGTGACAAAAGAAATAGTCACCTACCTTATTTTCGGTGTGCTTACCACCGCCGTAAATTTCTTAACCTACACAGCGTTTATAAAATTTTACGGTGAGAGTAAAGTCACTCTTTGTAACGGCATAGCTTGGGTAGTTGCTGTTCTTTTTGCTTTTATCACAAATAAACTTTTCGTTTTTGAAAGCAAGAGTTTTGTACCTTTGTTTTTATTAAGAGAGTTTACCATCTTTATTTCCGCAAGAATTTTCACGGGTGTTTTAGAAATATTCTTGCCTGAACGTCTAATGAAAATCGGCCTTGACCAAAAACTTTTCGGTGTTGAAGGAATGCTTGCAAAGGTCGTTGTTGCGGTAATCGTAGTTATATTAAATTATGTTTTCAGTAAACTTGTGGCATTCAGAAAGAAAAAATAAATTTTTTGGGAGGCATTTTATGAAAATTCTGTCAAAACCTGAATATGAAGAGGCAATCGCAAAAACCCGAGACGAAAGAATGGCTTGGTGGAGAGAAGCAAGATTCGGTATGTTCATTCACTACGGCCTTTACTCACAGCTTGGAAGAAACGAGTGGGTAATGGCATGCGAAAATATTCCCGTTTCCGAGTACGAAAAATTAGCGGAAACCTTTGCACCTAAAGAGGGCTGTTGCCGTGAATGGGCGGCTCTTGCAAAAAAGGCGGGGTGTAAATATATGGTGCTCACCTCCCGTCATCACGAAGGTTTTTCCCTTTGGGACTCCAAGGCAAACCCCTTTAACAGTATGAATTACTGTGGCAGAGATATAGTTAAAGAGTTCTGTGAGGCCTGCCGTGAATTTGACCTTAAAATCGGTTTTTACACTTCCTGTATGGACTGGCACCATCCCGATGCCTTTTACAGCGCAGTTGATACCGAAGCCCGCCTTCGTTTTCTGAAATATATTCGTGAGCTTAACGAAGAACTTCTTACGCAGTACGGTAAAATCGACATTCTTTGGTATGATGTTCCCGAGCCCATGAAGAATTGGGAAAGTTGGGACTCCCTTGAAAGAAATCAGTATCTTCGTTCAATTCAGCCCCACATTATCATAAATGACAGAAGCCGTCTTGAGGAGGATTTCGGTACCCCGGAAGAGCATCTAACCCCAAGTGAGCGTGACTGGGAGGCATGTATGACCTTTAACGGTATCAGTTGGGGCTATCTTGACGAAACACAGACTCTGCCTTACAGTTACACCGCCCAAAAAATTGCGGGTATGCTTCAGCAGTGCTGTGAAAGGGGAGGAAATCTCCTTCTGAATGTGGGCCCGAGACCTGACGGAAGTATTCCGAACGATGCGGTTGAGCCTATGACAAAAATCGGTGAATGGCTTAAGGTGAACGGTGAAGCGGTTTACGGAAAACTCACCAAAACCTACGGAAATCAAAACCAGGCAAACGGTGTTTCCCGCCCCTCAACAAAGGGCAACACCGTTTATATGTGGAATAAGATTTGGCACCCGGTGAACGGTGAAATGGGTATCGGCGGTTTCTTAACAAAGCCGAAAAAAGTTTCCTTTATGGACGGAACACCCATTGAGTTTGAAAAGAAGGGTGATCGTATGATTCTTAAAAACCTCCCCGAGAAAAACCCGGACCCGATTCTCGGAATTCCCCTTATTAAGTTTGAGTTTGACACCTTCCCCAAGTACAGATTTGCCTCATATTTACCCCAACTGAATGACGGTAGAATAAGAGAAGAGATTTTGTAATATGTATGTTCTAACCGGTGAACAAATGTATAAAGCGGAGTGTAATGCCGTAAATCGCGGCATTACCTTTGCCTGCTTAATGGAAAATGCGGGTACCGCCTGTGCCGAAATATTCAAAGACAATTTTTCCGTAAACGAATATAAAAATGTGCTTGTCATCTGCGGTAAGGGTAAAAATGCAGGTGACGGCTTTGTTGTTGCAAGAAAACTTGCGGAATATGGCTATTTTCCGAAGGTTATACTTGTTTACGGTGAGGCGAAGGACGATATTTCCAAAGCGAATTTTGAACTTTTAAGCAAAGAACAAATTGCTAAAACAGAAAATATCAAAGAACTTATAGGTGACTGTGATGCCATAGTGGATGCGGTTTTCGGTACCGGTTTCAAGGGAACTTTAGATGAAACCGCCTCAAAAATTGCTACCCTTGCCAACAAATCCGAAAAGCCTATCTTAAGCGTTGACATACCCTCCGGCGTAAACTGTGACAGTTGTGAGATACAAGGCGAATGTTTTAATGCCACCGTTACCGTGGCGATTTCCGCTTATAAGCCCATTCATATTTTTAAGCCGAATAACTCCGTTTGCGGTAAAGTGGTTTTAGTAAATATCGGTATGACGCAGGAAGATTTTAATTTAGAGGAAACCACCGCTTTTGTAATGACAGAAAAAGATGTAAAAAAACTTCTCCCCGCAAGAATTTCAAACTCGAATAAGGGCACCTACGGTACCGCCCTTTGTGCTTGCGGCAGCAAAACTATGCCGGGAGCGGCAAAAATAGCCTCTTTGGGTGCTTTGAAAAGCGGAGCAGGTCTTGTGGTAACCGCTTTCCCCGAAAGTGCCTACGGTGCCATTGCCCCATCAACACTTGAAAACATACTTTTATCCGTTGAAGATAAAAACGGATATTATTGCTTAAATTCTGCAGATGACATCCTTGAAAAAGCAAAAAAATCCACGGCCATTTTGGTAGGCTGCGGAATAGGAACAAATATTGACACAAAAAGGTTTGTAAATAAAATTCTTCGGGAATGTGAAATTCCCATGGTGCTCGATGCGGATGCCCTTAACTGCATAAGCGGTAATACTTATCTGCTGAAAAAAGCCAAAGCACCTGTTGTTATCACTCCCCACCCCGGGGAAATGAGCCGTCTCACAGGAAAACCCGTTGAAGAAATAACGAAAAATCCCGTTAAAATCGCAGAGGAATTTGCGAGGGAATATAACTGCACCGTTCTCCTTAAAGGGGCAAATTCCGTGGTATGTTCACCCACAGAAAAAAAGGTGTATATCAATACCGCAGGAAACACCGCCCTTTCAAAAGGTGGAAGCGGAGATCTTCTCTCGGGAATACTTGTTTCCCTTATGGCACAAGGAATGTCGCCCTATAATGCCGCCTGCGTATCAAGTTATATTTTGGGCAAAGGGGCAGAAATCCTTTCGGAATATTCAAGTGAGAGAAGTATTACCGTGGGGGATATAATTGCACATTTAGGAACGGTATTCAAAGCGATAGAATGCAGATAAAACAAAAAACTCCGAGTCAAACTCGGAGTTTTGCTTTTATAAAAGTTTTTCGATTTCACCGGGGTTCTCCGTCTTGAAAACCATTTGAGCATTTTCGCTGTCACCTGCAAAAATAGAGTACATATACTCAATTCCCACATCTGCGTCATTGATTTTTTTGAGAAGAGTTGCAAGTCCGCCGGGTTTGTTGGGTACTGCCACCATTTCAACATCGCTGACAGAAACAATGTAGTCATTACTGCTGAGTACCTGAGCCGCCTTTCTTTCGTCATCGACTATAAGGCGAATAATACCGTAGTCACTGGTCTCCGCAATGTTTAGGGCTTTAATATCAATGCCGTTTTCTGCAATGATTGCCGTAATTTCACAAAGTTGACCGGTACGGTTTTCAAGAAAAACGGAAAGTTGTTTTTCAACCATAATTCTTTCCTCCTATATCTTTCTCTTGTCAATAATTCTTACTGCCTTGCCTTCACTTCTTGTGATGGTTTTCGGCGCAACCAAACGAACCTTTGCATGAATTCCCAGCATCTCTTTAAGTGCAACAATGAGAGTTTTTTCCATTGCGGTTATCTTTGCAAGACTGTCGGAAAAGTTCTTTTCTGTCATTTCAACCATAACCTCAAGGGTGTCGGAATGGTTTACTCTGTCAACCACAATTTGGTAATTTGCCTGGTAACCCTGCTCAAGAAGAACTGTTTCAATCTGTGATGGGAACACATTAACACCCTTGACTATGAGCATATCATCGCTTCTGCCCATAGGTTTAGCCATTTTTACAAGGGTACGCCCGCAGGAACATTCACCTTCGGTGAGTTGAGTGATGTCCCTCGTCCTGTACCTTAAAAGAGGGAAAGCCCGCTTGTCAAGACAGGTGAAAACAAGTTCTCCCTGACTTCCCGGGGGGAGTACCTCAAGGGTGTCCGGGTCAATTATTTCAGCGAGGAAATGGTCTTCGCAAATATGCATTCCGTCTTGAGCACCGCAGCCGTAGGACACACCGGGACCGCTGATTTCTGTTAGTCCGTAAATGTCAAATGCCTTGATGCCAAGGCGTTTTTCTATGTCTAATCTCATTTCTTCGCTCCAAGCTTCGGCACCGAAAATGCCGTACTTGAGTTTAATTTGGTCTCTTATTCCTCTTTCTTCAACGCACTCCGCCAGGTACTCCGCATAAGAGGGAGTACAGCAAAGAATGGTAGCATTTAAGTCCACCATAAATTGAAGTTGACGATCTGTGTTGCCCGAGGACATCGGTAAAGTTAAACACCCAACCTTATGACTGCCTCCGTGAAGTCCGGAACCGCCGGTAAAAAGACCGTAGCCGTAGCAAACTTGACAAACATCTTCCTTTGTGGCACCCGTCGCCATAATCGCCCTTGCACAGCAATCTTCCCAAAGGTCGATATCTTCCTGTGTGTAGAAGGCAACCACTCTTTTTCCTGTTGTGCCCGAGGTGGAGTGAATTCTGACACAGTCCTTAAGGTCTGCACCTAAAAGACCGTATGGGTAGGCTTCTCTCAAATCGTCTTTTGTTAAAAATGGAAGTTTATGAAGGTCATCAATTGACTTAATATCATCGGGTGTTACACCCTTTTCCTCCATTTTTTTGCGGTAATAAGGAACACTTTCCCAAACATGTTTTACCTGCTTTAAAAACTTCTCGTTTTGAAGTTCACGCATTTTTTCACGAGGGGCACATTCAATTTCCTTTTGATAATAATTTCCCATAGTTCACTTCCTATTCTTTACCGAGATTGAACGCAGTTTTATTGATTTCAAGGAATTTAGGAGGAACTGATTTTTCAATTGCCTCCATCCACTCCTGCTCGGAAAAGTCAAAGAATTTTGACAGTTTGCCTAAAAGAACTATATTTACCGCCTTTGAAGAGCCCGCTTCATTTGCCAAAGAAAGAGCATCAAAGCACTCAATTTTTATGTTCTTTTCAGCAATTTTCTTGTCAAGATTTTCCGGGTAAACTGCGGCACCGGTAATAACAGGCATTGGGTTGGTTTGCTGAGAGTTTGTTATTATTATTCCGCCTTCTTTGAGATACTCAACCCATCTTGCCGCCTCAAGAAGTTCAAAGGAAAGAATAACATCTGCCTCTCCCTTGTCAATAACGGGGGAGTAAACCTTATCGCCGAAACGAACATAGGTTACCACGGAGCCGCCTCTTTGGCTCATTCCGTGAACTTCGCTTACCTTAACATCATAGCCCTTGGTGAGAAGAAGTTTGCCTAAAAGTTTACTTGCAAGCAAGGTTCCTTGACCGCCAACGCCTACAATCATTATGTTTTTAGTTTTCATTGTCAGTCCTCCTTACTTAATGGCATCCTTCGGGCAAAGTTGTTTACAAACTCCGCAACCGGTACAAAGTGTTTTGTCAATGACTGCCTTACCCTCAACTATGCTGATGGCGGGGCAACCGATTTTCATACAGTTTTTACAGCCGATACACTTGTCTGCACTGATTTCCGTGGGGCCGTTGTGTTTAACGGATTTAAGCAGTGCACAGGGTCTTCTTGAAATAATCACACTTGATTCCTGTGCCTGCAATTCCTCTTTAATTACTCTGTCACATTCCGCCAAATCGTATGGGTCAACAACCGTAACTCTCTTAATGCCCACCGCTTTGCAAAGTGACTCAAGGTCAATCTTTGTGCAGGGGTCACCCTTAAGGTTAATGCCCGTTGTGGGGTTTTGCTGATGTCCCGTCATTCCCGTAATGGAGTTGTCAAGAATGATAACCGTTGAGTTTGACTCGTTGTATGCAATGTTTACAAGTCCCGTAATACCTGAGTGCATAAAGGTTGAGTCGCCTATAACCGCAACGGTTTTGTCTTCATTTTCGGTACTTAATTTGTTGAAACCGTGAATGCCCGAAACGGAAGCACCCATACAAATAACACTGTCAACGGCACTTAGGGGAGCAACGGCACCAAGTGTATAGCAGCCAATGTCACCTATAACCTGACACTTGTTCTTCTTAAGGATGTAGAAAAGACCTCTGTGGGGACAGCCCGCACACATTACAGGGGGTCTGTTTGGGATAGTTTCATCAAGTTTTTTGCTTTCTCCCACTTCAAAACCGAGTTTTTCCGCTATCAAATTCTGTGAAAACTCACCGATATTTCCGAAAAGTTCTTTGCCTTTGCAGTCAACTCCGATTTTCTTGCAGTGAGTTTCAATAATATCGTCAAGTTCTTCAACGATAATTACCTTATCAACCGTTGCCGCAAAATCCTTTATTTTCTTTATGGGAAGTGGATTCAACATACCCAGTTTCAAAACAGGGTATTTATCTCCGCAAACCTCCTTTACATACTGGTAAGAGGTTGAGGAGGTTATGATGCCCATGGATTTGTCTGTGCCGTTTTCAACTTTGTTGATTTGTGTAGTTTCCGCAAACTGTGTTAAATCTTCGGTTCTTTTTTCAACTATGGGGTGACGAAGCTTTGCAAATCCGGGCATCATAATATATTTTTGTGGATTTTTTTCGTAGGTTTTTTCAGGTGCCACAACTCTTTCACCGGTTTCAACAATACTCTGTGAATGAGCAACCCTTGTACACATTTTAATTATGACGGGTGTGTCAAATTTCTCGCTTATTTCATAGGCGAGTTTTGTGAATTCAAGGGCTTCCTTTGAATCGCTTGGCTCAAGAAGAGGAAGCTTTGCCGCAATGGCATAGTGACGGGAGTCCTGTTCGTTTTGTGAAGAATGCATACCCGGGTCATCTGCCACAGCAATAATCATACCTGCATTAACACCTGTGTATGAAATTGTGAAAAGCGGGTCTGCGGCAACATTGAGACCAACATGCTTCATACCGCAAAAGCTTCTTTTACCTGCAAGAGATGCACCGAAAGCCGCTTCCATGGCAACCTTCTCATTGGGTGCCCATTCTGCATAAATTTCTTCATATTTAGCAGCAAACTCGGTAATTTCAGTGCTGGGTGTGCCGGGATAGGAAGAAACAAATTCACAGCCTGCCTCAAAAAGGCCTCTTGCAAATGCTTCATTTCCAAGCATCAAAGTTTTCATAAAAATTCACCTTAACCTTTATTTTGTGCTTCTACCAGTTTGCCCTTACAGTACTTCTCACGAAGTACGGGCTTTTCAATTTTGCCCGTTGGGTTTCTTGGAACCTTGTCAAATATAATTTTGCGAGGACGCTTGTATCTGGGAAGTTCAAGGCAAAACTCATTGATTTCTTCCTCTGTACATTCCATATCCTCTTTAATTTCAATGATTGCCGCCGTAATTTCACCCAGTCTGTCATCGGGAATACCGATAACGGCAACATCTTTAATCTTGTTGTTTTTACGAAGGAAATCTTCTATCTGAACGGGGTAAATATTTTCACCGCCGGAAATAACAACATCCTTCTTACGGTCAACAAGGGTAATGAAGCCGTCTTCATCAACCTCTGCCATATCTCCCGTGTAGAGCCAGTCACCTTTAAGAATTTCATCCGTTGCCTTCTGGTTTTTATAGTAGCAAACCATAACACCGGGGCCCTTAACGCAAAGTTCACCTACTTGACCTTGTTTTATTTCATTGCCGTCCTCGTCAACAACCTTTGTCTGCCAGTGGTAACCTGCCTTACCGATTGCGCCTACCTTGTGAATGTTCTCAACACCCAGGTGAACACAGCCGGGGCCAAGGGATTCACTGAGACCGTAGTTTGTGTCATATTGATGGTGGGGGAAATGCTTAAGCCATCTTCTGATAAGACTGGGAGGAACGGGCTGAGCGCCAATATGAAGAAGTCTCCACTGCTCAAGAAGATAGTTGTCAAGATTTATCTTTCCGCTTTCGATTTCGTCAAGAATATCCTGTGCCCAGGGAACTAAAAGCCAAACGATGGTGCATCTTTCTTCCGTAACCGCACGAAGAATCCACTCCGGTTTAACACCCCTTAAAAGAACGGCTTTACTGCCTGAAATAAGGGAGCCGAACCAGTGCATTTTTGCACCTGTATGGTAAAGGGGAGGAATACATAGGAAAACATCTTCATGGGTTTGTCCGTGGTGGTTTTGCTCTGTTTCACAGGAGGCAACAAGACCTTTGTGCTTATGTAAAATCGCCTTTGGGAAACCTGTTGTGCCGGATGAAAAATAAATAACAGCGTCATCCGTTTCTTTTATATCAACAGGAGGAGCAATTGAAGAACAGAATGTCATTCTGTCCCAACAATCTTCGGTGTACTCGGGGCCGTTCGGACCCACAAAGAAATAGGTCTTGATTGTGGGCATATCCTTGTAGATTTCATCAAGTCTTGAGATGAATTCCTCACCGAATATGAGAATTTCAATGTCGGCAAGGTCAACGCAGTACTTAATTTCGTCTGAGGCGTACCTGAAGTTCAAAGGCACCGCTATACACCCGGACTTTAGAACTCCGAAATAAATGGGGAGCCACTCAAGGCAGTTCATCATGAGAATACCAACCTTTGTGCCCCTCTTTGTGCCACGACTGAGAAGCAGGTTAGCAAATCTGTTTGCCCTTTGGTCAAACTCAAACCAGGTCATTTCTCTACGGTACGGAGCATTAGATTTGGCAAGTGATATTAAGCTTGCCTCTCTCCAAGTGGTTGCTTTGTCCCTTTCGTCAGAAGGGTTGATTTCGCAAAGGGCACACTCATTTTTGTAGAGGCGTGCATTTTTCTCCAAGAAATCAGTGATAATCATTTTTCCGTCTCCTTTTTTGCCGGAGGCAACAAAAAACGCCCCCGGAGCATTATGTGCTCTGAGGACGAGTAAAACCCGTGGTACCACCTCAATTTACCGTAAACGGCCTCATGGGCAACTGACATTACCCTCACGCAGTAACGGGCGCACCCGACATCGCCTACTGAATATAAATCTTTCGGGATGCTGCTCAAAAGTGTATTCGGTATCTGCCACTCCGGGGGCTTTCACCAACCGCCCCTTCTCTGGGAGAGTCAAACAAGTACCTACTTGTCTTTATCATAGCATTTATGGGGGTATTTTAACACTCTAAAAATGATTTGTCAACCTTTTAATCAAAAATCTTTAGACACTTGCATAGTTTATAAAACAATGATATAATTAGCAGATATTGAAAGGACTGGTTCCCTTTATGAGAAGAAAAAAATGGGTTGTGCGTAGCGGAGATAAAGAACTTGCCTCACTTGCAAGCTCACAGTTTAATATTTCACCCCTTGCGGCTTTAATTCTAAGTTCAAGAGGTGTAACCGATTTAGATGATTTTGAAGAGTTTTTTGATATAGAAGCACCCCTTTCCCTTAACCCTATGTCTATGAAAGATATGGACAAGGCGGTGGAAAGAATCACAAAGGCCATTGATGAGTTTGAAATGATTTGTGTCTTCGGTGACTATGATGCAGACGGAGTAACCGCCACAGCATTACTTTATTCCTTTCTCGAAAGTCGCGGCGCAAATGTTGTAAGGTACATTCCCGACAGAATTACCGAGGGTTACGGCTTAGATGTATGTGCGGTTGAAAAATTTAAGGAAATGGGAGTAAAACTCATTGTTACCGTTGACAACGGGGTAACCGCCTTTGATGCCATTGAAAAAGCCTACGAGTTGGGAATAGATGTTGTGGTAACCGACCACCACAAAACAAGTGACACTTTACCTAAATGTGAAGCGGTTGTTGACCCACACAGAAGCGATTGCACCGGCAATTTCAAAGAACTCTCAGGTGTGGGTGTGGCTTTCAAACTTGTATGTGCTATTGAGGGGGGCAATGAGGAAATGCTCCTTGAGGAATTTGGTGAACTTGTAGCTATAGGCACCGTTGCGGATGTGGTTTCCCTTACGGGGGAAAATAGAATTTTGGTTCGCCGTGGTCTTGAGCAGATAAACTCAAGCCCAAGTTTGGGAGTTGCCGCACTGATTGAAGCGGCTTATGTTAAAGATAAACCCATTTCCTCCACAACCATTGCCTATGCCATAGGTCCAAGAATAAATGCCGCAGGCAGAATGGGCTCCGCAGATAAGGCACTTGACCTGCTTCTCTGTGATGATCCGGATAGGGCAAAGTTTTTAGCCGAAGAAATCAACACCATGAATGTTCAAAGGCAAAGCATAGAAACGGAAATTTATCAAAAGGCACTTGACATAATCAGACAGCGCCCCGATATTGCCAACAGCAGAATTATTGTTGTTGACGGTGAAGACTGGCATCAGGGAGTTTCCGGTATCGTTGCCACAAGACTTACGGAAAGGTTCGGCAGACCTTCCATCGTTATTTCGAGAAGCGGTGATATTGCAAAGGGCTCTTGCAGGAGTATAGAAGACTTTTCAATCTACGACGCCATAGATGCGGTTTCGGACACATTGGAGCATTTCGGAGGACACACCCTTGCTGCAGGCATTACCGTAAAAAGTGAAAATATAGAACTTTTCAGGCGTAAAATCAACGAGTATGCCATAAAGCTTAAAATGCCGTTTGCTCAGCAAAGGGTTGACTGTAAGATAAATCTTGCGGGAGTAAATCTTGAAATGCTTACGGATATCGCTAAACTTGAGCCCTACGGCTGTGACAATCCTCAGCCCGTATTCGGTCTTTTCGGTGTTACCGTTGAAGAAATTACCGGTGTATCCGATGGTAAACATATTCGTTTGCTTCTTTCAAAAAACGGCACAAAACTTACCGCTATGTTTTTCTGTATGCCCGAGGTGCGTTTTCCCTTTGACAAGGGAAGTGTGGTTGACCTTGCGGTAAATTTTGAAAAGAATGTTTATAACGGTAAAACCGGAATTACCACAATTATTCGGGGAATAAGACACCACAATACAAATGAGGAAAATGTGCTGAAATCCATTTCTGCGTTCACCTATTTCAGAAGAGGTGAAAACCTACCGGAAGACCAACTTGAACTTTTGGTTCCCGACAGACAGGCTCAAGTGGATGTGTTTAAGTGCATTAAGGAGCAACCCCTCAAAGACCGCTACTATGAAACCCTTTGTGACCGTCTTGGTGACAAAGGTGAAAATATGGCGAGGTACAGAGTGGTGGTTGAGTCAATGTTGGAGTTGGGAATATTGGAAATAAACGAGAATGACTGTATTTCCGTTTCCGAGCAAACCGAAAAGGTTAACCTTGAGGACTCCGCCATTATGAAGAAAATTCGTGCAATGCAGGTGTAATATGCTGGACAAGAAAATTGCAACTAAAGATGAATTTGAGACTCCGCAGCAGGGGTTAGATATTCTTATGGGTCTTCTCGAGGAAAACTACTCCCCGGAGGACATCGAAAAGGTAAATAATGCGTACCGTTTTGCCCTCGAAGCACACGGCGAGCAGGTTCGTCTCTCGGGTGAGCCCTACATTTCCCACCCTTTGAGTGTTGCAATTATAACAACACGGCTGGGTATGGACATTCCCAGTATCATTGCGGCAATGCTCCACGATACGGTTGAAGATACCGACATTTCAACGGAAACGATTGCCCATGAGTTTGGTGAAACCGTTGCTCAGTTGGTTGACGGACTTACCAAAATTCAAAATGTTAATACAAAGAGTGAAGAGAGAAACGAAGACGGCAATTTCCTTGACCAAACAAGAACAAAACAGCAACAGCAGGCAGAAAATATAAGAAAAATGCTTCTTGCCATGAGTAAGGACATTAGGGTTATCATTATAAAACTTGCAGATCGCCTTCACAATATGCGTACCCTCGAGTTCAAAGCGGAGCAGAGAAGAAGAGAAATAGCTCTTGAAACCATAGAAATCTATGCCCCCATAGCCCATCGTCTCGGTATCAGACCAATTAAGGACGAACTTGAAGACCTGTCCATAAGCTACCTTGACCCGGTGGCATACCATGATATAAGTGTCTCCCTTGAAAACCAGAAAAAGGAGAGAAGGGAGTTTCTTGACGAAATCAGAAATAAAATCGAGACAAGAACAAAGTCACTTGTGCCCAATGCCAAGGTTAGCGGCAGAATTAAATCCGTTCACGGCATTTACAGAAAAATGTATATGCAGAACAAAGACTTTGACGAAATTTTTGATATCTATGCAGTTCGTATTATCGTGGATTCGGTTATTGACTGCTACAACTGTTTAGGTATTATTCACGATATGTTTAAGCCCATTCCCGGCAGGTTTAAGGACTATATTTCCAACCCAAAGGCAAATATGTACCAGTCCCTTCACACTACGGTTATCGGCTCACAGGGCATTCCCTTTGAAGTTCAAATAAGGACCTGGGAAATGCACCACACCGCAGAGTACGGTGTTGCGGCACACTGGAAATATAAACTGGGCACCAACGGAAAGTCGGGTATTGATGAGCAAAGGCTCGCCTGGGTGCGAGAACTTCTTGAAAATCAAAGCGACAGCGAGGATGTTGAAGATATTGTTTCAACAATCAAAAGCGACCTTGTTCCCGAGGAAGTTTTCGTGTTCACTCCCAAGGGAGATGTATATTCTCTCCCCATGGGTGCGACGGTTATAGACTTCGCCTACGCCATTCACTCCGAAGTGGGCAACAAAATGGTGGGAGCAAAGGTGGACGGCAGAATAGTTTCCATAGATTACAAGATCAATACCGGTGAAATTATTGAAATCATTACCTCCTCACGGCAGGGCAAGGGCCCAAGCCGTGACTGGTTAAAGATTGTTAAAACCAGCAGTGCAAAAAGCAAAATTCGTCAGTGGTACAAAAAAGAAAGACGAGAAGAAAATATTGAAGAGGGCAGAGCAGAGGTTGAGAGAGAGTTCAGGCGTTCCTTCATTCGTCTCACCGAAGAAGAGTTTTCCCCATTCATTAAGAAAATTGCGGAAAAACAGCGCTGTAAAAATGTTGAAGATTTTTATGCGGCCATCGGCTACGGGGGAATTTCTCTCATTAAACTGATGCCGAGAATTAAAGAAGAATACCTGAAACTTACAAAACTCAGTGAACCCACTGTCATTAAAACAACACCGAAAAAGCGTACCAAGAGCAACGAAGGTGTTATTATAGAAGGAATTGACAACTGCCTTGTTAAGTTATCCCGTTGCTGCAACCCTCTTCCCGGTGATGATATTATCGGCTTCATCACCCGTGGTCACGGCGTTTCAATTCACACAAGGAACTGCTCAAATGTCCCGCAGGATATTTCCAAAGCAGGGGAGCCGGACCGTTGGATAACCGCCTACTGGGATACAAATGTCAAGGAAGAGTTCAAGTGTACACTTGCCCTTTATTGCATAAACAGAATCGGACTTTTGGCAGAGGTTTCCACTCTGCTTGCTAATGCTCGTATAAACATTACCGATATCTCTACTCGAACAAGTAAGGACGGAAGAACGCAAATAGTTGTAACTGTCAGTGTCAGCGGTGTTGAACATCTCAACTCTCTTATGAAAAAACTTGAAACGGTTGAGGGTGTTCTTGAAATTGAAAGAGCGGGAGTTTAATATGAAAGCGGTAGTTCAAAGAGTAACAAGTTCAAGGGTAAAGGTTGAGGGAAAAATAATCGGTGAAATTTCCAAGGGTTTCAATGTGCTTTTAGGCGTTGTTAATGGCGACACAAAGACCGAGGCGGAACTTTTGGCAGGAAAAATTGCTCGTCTCAGAGTTTTTGAAGACACCGAAGGGAAAATGAATTTGAGCATAGGTGATGTAAACGGAGAAATTCTTGCGATTTCACAGTTTACCCTTTGTGCAGACCTCAAAAAAGGCAACAGACCTTCATTTACCCCCTCCGCACCTCCCGATGAGGCGAATGAACTTTATAAATACTTTTGTGATTGCCTGCTTCAAAACGGCGTACGAAAGGTTGAAAAAGGTGAATTCGGTGCCGATATGAAGGTCGAAATTCATAACGACGGTCCCGTAACAATTATTCTTGACACAGATATTTGGAGCAAAAAACAATGAAAATTATTCAAATAATCCCGGAATATGAAATGATGTCCAACACCTACTTGGTAGTGGATGAAAAAACCAATGAGGCGGCACTTATTGACCCGGGTTGCTACCTCGACAACGCAAAAAAAGCGATTAAAGAAAATAACGCGAATGTAAAATATTCCCTTTTGACCCACGGACATTTTGACCACATTTTAGGTGCACCCTATGTGAGAGATGATATAGGGGCAAAGATTGCCATTCACAAAGAGGAAGAGGAATGTCTTGAAAGCAAAAGGGCAAATCTTATGATTCGCTTTAATGTTACCGCCCCCTTTGTTCCCTCCAAAGCGGATTTTTATTTAGCGGAAGGGGACATGATAAAATTGGGTGAAACTCAACTTCAGGTTATGCATACCCCCGGCCATTCAAAAGGGGGAGTCTGCTTGATAAATCATAAAGACAGAGTTATTTTCTCAGGTGATACCCTGTTTTACTCCACTGTGGGCAGAACGGATGCCTACGGAAGCAGCGACGAAGAACTTCAAAATTCCCTTTTGAAACTTATAGCCCTTGAGGGAGATTATGATGTATATCCCGGCCACGGCCCGAAGACCACCTTGAGTCACGAAAGAGTTCGAAACATTTATATCAGAAGGATGAACAGAGAGTGATACTTCGTATTCTTGGTCACGGTTTTCATTTTGAATGTGAAAATCTGTGCAGAGTATTTTATCCAAACGAAAAAATCAAATTAAAGTACGATACAAGCGGAAGCGACCCGCTCACCATCATAACACTCTTTGAAAAAGAAACCACAACAGTTGATGTTAAGATTAACGGTGAACACAGACATTCCGAAAGAAAATCAAAAATACAGCAGGCGGAGCTTAACTTTGCCCAACAAATTTTTGATGCTTTGACAGACATTACGGGCTACATTCCCCCTTGGGGTTTGCTTACTGGAGTCCGTCCCGGAAAGCTTCTCCTTCGCCTTTTTGAAGAAATGAGTGAAGAGGAGGGAATGAGTTATTTTAGAGAGGATTTATTCGTCAGCGAAGAAAAGGCCGACCTCACTTTGCGGGTTACGGAAAGGGAAAGCATAATCTTAAACTCCTCAAGTGAAAATTCCTTTTCTCTTTATGTTTCAATTCCCTTTTGTTTGTCAAGGTGTTCCTACTGTTCCTTTGTGAGCCACTCCATTGCCAACGAAAAGGCGGCAAAGATTTTCCCCGACTATCTTAAAATGCTTGAAAAAGAGATTGAGCATACGGGGCAATTAGCCGAAGAAAACGGATTAAAACTTGAAACAATCTATTTCGGAGGCGGTACTCCGGGAGTGTTGGAGCCGGCTCAATTTGATAAATTGGCGTATAGAATAAAAGAAAGTTTTGACCTTTCCACGCTTAGGGAATATAATGTGGAAATGGGCAGAGCAGATACGGTTACCCCCGAAAAACTTGAAATACTGAAACTTCACGGCGTTGACCGCATCAGCATAAATCCCCAAACATTCAACCAAGCAACCCTCGATAAAATCGGCAGAAAGCACACGGTAAAGCAGGTTTTCGATGCCTATGAACTTGCAAAGGAATACGATTTTAAGAGTATAAATATGGACTTAATCGCAGGACTCCCCGGTGAAATTCTTCAAGATTATTCCCACTCCGTTGATACCGCAATTTCTTTGGCACCGGAAAATATCACTATTCATCCCCTCGCTTTGAAGCGCTCCTCCACACTCGGTCAAGAGGGGGCACAGGTTGAGAAGGGGAATGTAGCAAAAAAAATGCTTGAGTACTCAAGTGCTCGGCTAAATGAAAACGGCTATATTCCGTATTATATGTATCGCCAAAGTAAATGCGTGGGGAACCTTGAAAATGTGGGCTGGTGCAAGCCGGGCAGGGAAGGTCTTTACAATGTTTTTATGATGGAAGAGGGGCATACAATTTTAGCCGTAGGTGCCGGTGCGGTTACAAAGCTTTGTCAACCCGACGGCAACAATGTAGAAAGAATTTTCAACTATAAATATCCTTTTGAATATATCAGCGGTTTTGATGTTATTATTCAAAGAAAAGAGCAAATAACAGATTTTTATTCAAGAAAGGGTATGAAATAATGGTAAATCAGCAAAAAAAGCATTCCGTTCTCAACGGAGCTATGGTGCTTATGGTTGCTATAATCATAGTTAAAGTCATTGGCGCTCTCTTTAAGATGCCAATGACCAGTATGATAGGTATCACGGGCAGGGGCTATTTTAATTCCGCCTATGAGATTTACACACCGATTTTTGCTATTTCCATGGCAGGCCTTCCCGTTGCCGTTTCAAGAATGGTGGCAGAGGCTGTTGCACTTAAAAAATACAAGCAGGCAAGAAACATTTTTGAAGTTTCCAAAAAGATTTTCACGGTTGTGGGAATTTTGGGAACAGTAGCACTTCTCATTGTTGCCTTGCCCTATGCAAAATATGTTGCAAACATTAAGTCACTTACTGCAATTCTTTGCGTAGCACCCTCTATCTTTTTGTGCTGCTATATGTCCGCATACCGCGGCTACTATGAAGGGCTTAGAGATATGGTACCCACCGCAATCTCTCAGGTTATTGAAGCCCTCGGTAAACTTTTAATCGGGCTCGGTTTAATAAAGGTGATTATGACCGCAGGCCATAATCAGTTTGAGCAGGGCATGGCTGCCAGCGGAAATGTTTTTGCCACGGTTTTCGGTCAAAGAGTAAGCGATGCGGCTCAGGCAAACTCTGTAATCGTTCCCTATGCCGCAGCAGGCGCAGTTTTAGGTGTAACCATCGGCTCCGCCTTATCTTTGCTGTTTCTCATTGTTTGCTACAAAGTTAAAGGCGACTCATTTACAAGTGAGCAAGTTGCAATGTCACCCCTGAGCGAAAAGGGAAATGTTCTCGCAAAGCAGATGATTGCTATCGCAATCCCCATGGTAGTCAGCGCACTCATTTTGAATATCACTAATCTTATTGATGCCACCACGATTCAGGCTCGACTTACCAGTGCTTTAGATAAAGATTTCACCACAGTTGTGGGAATGTATTCAAGTGCCATAAATAAAGCCGTTGACCTGGGTAGACTTAATATAAACGACAAGGCAGAGGTAATGAAGTATATTTGGGGTGCTTACGGTACTGCCCTCGATTTTAAAAGTTTAGTGCCCACCATAACCATTCAGTTGGGTGTAAGTGCAATTCCCGCCCTTGCCACCGCCTGGGCGGTTAAGAGCCAAAAGGATATGCGTTCCACCATTGAAACGGTCTTAAGAATAGGTATGTTGATTGCCCTTCCCGCAGGAATAGGTATGGCAGTACTTGCTACCCCCATTTTAACCGTTATTTACGGCAGAGGTAACAGTAATGAAGCAATTTCCATTATTGCCTTCATCCTTGTTGCATACGGTCTTTGCACGCCGCTATTTGCCATTTCAACACCTATCACAAATATGCTTCAAGCGGTGGGCAGAGCAGACCTTCCCATGAAAACAGTAGCTGCCGCAGCGGTATGCAAAATCATTTGCAACTTCGTTTTAGTAGGTATTCCAAAGATAAATGTTTACGGTGCGCTTGTGGGTACGATTTTATTTTATGTTCTCATTGTTTTTGTAAATCTAATCAGCCTTTTAAGAATTTCAAAGGTAAAAGTAAATTGGCTAAATGTATTTTTTAAGCCCTTTATTGCTGCACTTCTTTGCGGAATTACCGCCTTTGCCACTCAGGGAATTATCGTAAAAATCTTCCCCTGTGACACAAGTGTAAGCATTATAAATTCTAATACCATAGGCACAATTGCGGGTATCGGACTGGGTGCAATCGTCTATTTTGTGTCACTGATTCTCTTCAAAGGAATTATGAAAGAAGATGTTTCCGTACTGCCCAAAGGAGAAAAAATTGTAAAAAAGCTTGAAAAATATGGACTTTTAGGTTAATATGTGCTAAAATAACCCGTAGATTTCTAAAAAAGAGGTGCAATTATGGTTGACTTTACAATGAAAGATAAGTATAATTGTGCTGATCTCTTGGAAATAATGAGATTACTTCGTTCCCCGGAGGGCTGTCCTTGGGACGCCCAACAGACTCATAAGAGTATCAAAAAAAATCTCATTGAAGAAACCTATGAGGTTATCGAAGCCATAAACAAAGAGGATTCCGAACTTCTGTGTGAAGAACTTGGCGATCTGCTGATGCAAATTGTTTTCCATGCACAGATGGAGGAAGACAAAAATGTTTTTGATTTTGACGATGTGGCGGACGGAATCTGCAAAAAATTGATTGTTCGTCACCCCCATGTTTTCGGCACGGTTACCGTGAACTCGGTGGATCAGGTACTCTCAAATTGGAATGAAATCAAAAAACAGACCAAAGGTCAAAAAACAGTAACCGATTCAATGTCAAGCGTACCCCGTGAACTGCCTGCACTGATGAGAGCGGAAAAACTTCAAAAGAAAGCGGCAGATGTGGGCTTTGACTGGCCCGATGTTGAAGGGGCACTTGAAAAACTTTCCGAGGAAATTGCGGAACTGAAACAGGCCATCACAGGTGGCAACAAAGCAGAAATTGATGAAGAATTTGGAGATTTACTTTTTTCAGCGGTAAATGTTTCAAGGTTTATCAATGTAAATGCGGAGGAGTCATTAACGGGTGCCTCCGATAAATTCCTTCACAGATTCAAAAAGGTTGAAGAAAAAGCAGCCGAAAAGGGGATAGATATGAAAAATTCTTCCCTTGAAGAGTTGGATGCTTTGTGGAATGAAGTGAAGGAAGAAAATAATTAGTATATGATCGCGTTTGCGTTTCATAAATATTCAAACAGAATGGAGAAAAACAATGAATAAGTCAGAACTTGTAAATGCTATTGCGGCAGCAGAAGACATTGAAAAGAAGAGTGCAGAAAAGGCAGTTAACGCCGTTTTCGCAGCAATCTCTGATGCACTTGCAGCAGGCGATAAGGTTCAACTTATCGGCTTCGGTACTTTTGAAGTACGCGCAAGAGCAGCTAAGACAGCTCGTAACCCCAAGACCGGTGCTCCGGTTAAAGTTCCTGCAACAAAGGTTCCTGTATTTAAGGCAGGCTCAGCTCTTAAGGCAAAGGTTGCAAAATAGTTTAACCTGAAGGGCTATCTCTTTTTGAGATAGCCCCCAATTTTTGGAGAAAATTATGAGATTGGACAAGTATCTTAAGGTATCAAGAATTATCAAAAGAAGAACGGTTGCCAATGAGGCTTGTGACGCACAAAGAGTCAGCGTAAACGGTAAGGTTCAAAGGGCATCTTACGATGTTAAAATCGGAGATATTATTGAAATTCGCTTCGGCGAAAAAATAACAAAATTTGAAGTTTTAAGCGTAAATGAGTATGCGACAAAAGAAAATGCCGCTTTAATGTTTAAGCAGTTATAATTATTTCAAAAAAGACTTGAAAAACAATGTGAAAATATAGTATAATGTGTTGACAAACAAAAGGTTCGGGTAAAATTATGAAAGTTAAAAATTTAAGTGTCAGAACCAGGCGCATAATTCTCATAGTTATTATACTGATTGTTTTTGCATTCTTTGCAAAGGCAATTGTTACTCGTGTCGAAACAATTCAAAATCAAAAACAGGTAATCAATTCACTTGAAGAGTCAAAGAGCGAAGTTGAGGAGGAAAACAGTAAAGTTCAACAGACCTTAGACAACGGTGTTGATGAATCATATATAGAAAAAGTAGCTCGTGAAGAGTACAACTATGTTAATCCGGAAGAAAGAGTCTATTACGACTCCGACAATTCCTAAAAGGACGAAGTCCATATTTTGTAAATAACGGAGGAAAACTTACTCTATGCAAATTGTAGAAGGCGCTATTGTAATCGGCAAAGTTACGGGACTCACCGATTTCGGAGCATTTGTTGAGCTTGAAGGGGGCAAAACGGGTCTTATTCACATTTCAGAGGTTTCAAGCGACTACATTACCGATATTAAGGAACATCTTAAAGTCGGTCAAGAAGTTAAAACAAAGGTTATTTCTGTTTCCGAGGACGGAAAAATCAGTCTTTCTATAAGAAAACTTGAAGGTAAATCAAGCACAAAACAAAAGGAAGAGGGCAGCAGAAAACAGGAAACTCCCAAAAAGAATTCTGCACCCCGTAAGAACACTCCTCCAAATGTTTGGCAAGGACAAAAGACAAGCGCACCCACAAGTGAAAAGCAGTTATTTGAAGATATGATGGCAAAGTTCAAAAAGGTCAGTGACGAAAAAATGTCCGACCTTAAAAGAACAGATGCAAAAAGGGGTAGTGTCGGCTACTCTCGCAAAGGCAAAAACTAATAATGGAGTCGGGGCAGATGATTACATCCGCCCCTTTTTTACTATGAGAGAAATAAGTGCTGAAAAAATCAAGTTTGCCGTAAAGGAAGCTTGCATAAGTGCAAACAGGGAGTTGCCCAAAGACCTGGAGGAGCGGATTAAAGTCTGCACAAAGTGTGAAAGCGGTGAGCCTGCCCACGGTGTTATGTGTACCCTTTGCGAAAACCTTGACGCCGCTCGAGAAATGAATATACCAATATGTCAAGACACGGGTATGGCGGTTGTTTTCTGTGAAATCGGTCAAGATGTTCACATTACAGACGGCTCCTTTGAAAAGGCGATAAACGAGGGTGTTGCTTTGGGCTATGAGCAGGGACTTCTTCGTAAAAGCGTGGTTAGTGACCCTTTCAGCAGAGTAAACACCAATGATAATACCCCTGCCGTTATTCATACAAAAATTGTTGACGGTGACAAGCTTCGCATTACCGTAGCCCCCAAGGGCTTCGGCAGTGAAAATATGAGTAAACTCAAAATGTTTACCCCATCTGCCACAAGGGAAGATATTATAAATTTTGTTGTTGATACGGTTAAAACCGCCGGCAGCAACCCATGTCCCCCGGTTGTTTTAGGTGTGGGAATAGGGGGCGACTTTGAAAAATGTGCAATTCTTGCAAAAAAAGCACTTTGCCGAAATATTTCCGTTCCCAATCCCGACAAATTTTATGCTGAAATGGAAAAAGAAATTTTAGAAAGAGTAAATCTTCTAAATATCGGACCCCAGGGCTTTGGGGGAAAAACCACCGCACTTGGGGTAATGATAGAAACTTTTCCCACCCATATAGCCGGTTTACCCGTTGCGGTTAATGTGGGGTGCCATGTTACGAGGCATTTTTCCGTTGAAATTTAAGAAAAGTGAATAAAAAAGAAAATTTTTTACAAAAAAGTAAGAAAACCTCTTTATTTTTTCGTGCAACTATGCTATACTCTAATCGAAGCAAAAAGCTTCAATAAATAATAGGGGATGACTGTATGAAAATCACAATTACAGGGCGCAGATGTTCACCTCGTGACTCCTTTAAGGAACGCGCCGAGAAGAAACTTGCCAAGATTGAGAGGTTCTTCGGCCCGGATGTTGAGGCGAAGGTCACAGTAACTGTTGAAAAGTCATCACAATCAGTTGAAATCACCATCAACAACGGTGGTATGGTTTTTAGAGCTCAAGAAAGAGCGAAAAACATGAACGAAGCACTGGACAAATGTGTTGACACCCTCATCAGACAAATTCGCAAAAACAAAACACGCATCGAGAAAAAACTTCGCACCAACATTGAAGTTTTAGAAGGTGAAAATGATGTTGCCGAAGAAATTGAGTATGAGCTTGTAAGGCATAAGAGAGTGCTGCTTAAACCACAATCCGTGGAAGAAGCAATTCTTCAAATGAACCTTGTAGGTCACCAATTTTACCTCTTCCTTAATGAAGATCGTGGCGATGTTAATGTAGTTTACAGAAGAAGTGACGGAGGCTACGGTCTTATCTCACCTGAGATTAAATAATTCAATAAGGCGGGGTGTTTACCCCGCCGTTTTTTTGCAGGTACATTATGAAAATTAACTTTGTTATACCCTGTCTTTTGGGCATAGAGGCACTTATTGCCGGTGAGCTTAAAGAAATGGGTGCGGAAAATGTTGTCAGCGAAAACGGCAGAGTCCTTTTCAGCGGTGACGAAAATATATTAGCCAGGGCAAATATTTGCTCCCGCTATGCGGAAAGAGTACAAATTCTCGTTGGTTCCTTTACAGCCACAAGCTTTGAGGAACTTTTTCAAGGTACCAAGGCACTTGAATGGGAACAGTGGCTCGGGGTTTCGGATGCCTTTCCCGTTAAGGGTTATTCCATAAACTCAAAACTTTTCAGCACCCGTGACTGTCAAGCCATTATAAAAAAAGCGGTGGTTGAAAGACTGAAATCCAAATATAAAACCGAGTGGTTTGAGGAAACCGGTCCCATACATCAAATTCAGTTTTCCATCAATAAAGATGTGGTTTCCCTGCTAATTGACACTTCGGGAATGGGACTTCACAAGCGGGGTTATCGCCTTGAGGCGAAGGATGCCCCCATCAAAGAAACTTTGGCAGCGGCACTTTGCAATATTTCCTATTTGAAGCCTTACCATAAACTTTATGACCCCATGTGCGGTTCAGGTACGATTCTTATTGAAGGAGCCCTTATGGTGCAAAACATTGCCCCGGGTATAAATCGCAACTTTTCTGCGGAAAGATTTGACCAAATTAACAGAAAAGTTTGGGACGAAGAAAGGGAAAGAGCAAAATCCTTTGAAAGGCAGGCACATGATTTTGCCGTCTTCGGTTCCGACATAGACGAAAGTGCCATTGAAGTAGCGAAAGCAAACGCAAAAAGAGCCGGTGTGGGTAATTTAATCAGTTTCAAAACAGCGGATATTAAGGATTTTAAGGGGGAAACCGAAAGGGGAACAGTTATATGTAATCCCCCCTATGGAGAAAGAATGCTTGACAATAGTGAGTGTGAAGTGTTATATAATAGTATGGGAAAGGTCTTTGAACAAAAACGGGGCTGGTCTTACACTGTTATCAGTCCCGATGAAGAGTTTGAGAAGGCCTTCGGCAGGAAAGCGGACAAGCGGCGTAAACTTTATAACGGAATGATAAAATGTCAAGCATTTATGTACTTTAAGTAAGGAGCGAAGGGACTAAAATGAAGCATATTTTTGTTGTTAATCCCCAGGCGGGACAGGGTAAAAACAGAGCACTGAACTACATTACCCCAAAGATTGAAGAAATTTGTGCAAAGTACAACCTCGATTATGAAATTTACCCTACAAAGTCAAAAAATGACGGTCTTGAATTTGTTCGTGAGAGGTCCAAATCCGGCGAAAAACTTCGCTTTTATGCTTGTGGAGGTGACGGTACTCTTTACGATGTGGTGAACGGTGCCTTCGGCTATGATAATGTTGAGGTTGCCGTGGTTCCCCTGGGCTCGGGAAATGACTTTGTTCGTTACTTCGGCACAAAGGAAGATTTCCTTGTGCTTGATGACCAAATAAACGGAACACCCGTTGAACTTGATGTTATTAAATGCGGAGATGAAATTGCAATTAACCAATGCTCCATGGGTATGGACGCTGAGGTTTGCGCAATGCAGGGCGAAATTAAAAAACTCCCCCTTGTAACAGGTGAGGGAGCTTACTATTTGGGCTGTATTTATGCAATTATTAAAAAGTTCAAAAACAAATTTACCGTTACGGTGGATGACGGTGAGCCTGTAAAATTAGATGCCCTTTTCTGTTTTATCGGTAACGCAAGTTACTACGGCGGCGGTTTCAGAGCGGCACCTCTTTCTTCTCCCAATGACGGAGTTCTTGACTTTGTTCTTGTAGAAAGCAAGTGTTCAAGGTTAAAACTTGCCACTCTTTTGAACAAATACAAAAGAGGAGAACATCTTGATTGGGACATTACCCGTTTCAAGAGAGGCAAAAAACTTACAATTCATGCAGAAACACCCGCTGCAGTAAATGTTGACGGTGAGTGTCAATATGTTACAGATGCCACCTTTGAGATTATAGAAAAGGCAATAAAGTTTGTTGTTCCCAGAGGCAGCAAGTTTCTTGAAAAACAATAACTGAATGCAAAAACGGTTCCGGGTGGAACCGTTTTTTCTATTTTTCACATATTTTCAATTCATATCTGTTTCCCATTAACATTTCGGCAAGTTCAAAGGAGTCTTCGGGTATTTTTTCAAGAAATATTCCCCCCGGCTCCTTACCGGTTTCATAGTGAAAATCGGAGGAGGAAAGCATTCGCAGATTGTGAATTTCTGCCCACTTATAGGCAACGGCATTTCTTGAATTATGATTTCCGTGTCCGTTATAAACCTCTACCCCATCAAGCAAATCCGGGTTTGTAACCACGGAGCCGAGCCTAAAAGGGTGAGCCTGAAAAACAGTTAAATTATGCTCATCGGCAAATTCTCTGAACTCCTTTAAGTTCCTAAATGAAGTCAAATCCCGCACTTTCAATAGTTCTTCATCGAAGCCGTAAACCAAATAATCGTTGTCATTATTGAGAAAACGAATTTCCATTCCCAAAAGGACTTTTAACCTGTCTCCTGCGGTCCTTTTTGCTTCTTGATAACCCTTTAGAAAGACAGCCACTCTCTCCTCATAGGTGTCTGCTGCATTTCCCAATGACTCAACATTCATGTGGTCGGTTATGCAGATTCCGTCATAACCGAGTTTTATGTATCTTTCCACTACATCCTTTGCGTCAACTTGACCGCAGGGACTTGATTCACCGGTGTGTATGTGAATGTCAAATAAGTAACTCATTTTTTGCCTCTTTTCTCTAAATTTTTTCAATGCTGATATATTACATCTTTTTGCCGAAAAAATCAACATATTGTTGTAAATTACTTGACAAATGTCAAAATGTTGTGTAAAATAAACTATAATTATCTATTATTATAATGGATTGGAGTGAACTTTTACCGTGAGTGGAGATATTATACGCTTAGTGGATTTAGCCGTTGGCGGAGATGTCAGCGCAATGGCGAAACTTTTTACCACCACCTTACAGCCCTCTTTCTACCTTGCAAGGCGCTTGAGTGGTGACGATGTTGACGCCGCAGAAATCGTTAAGCAAGCATATTCCAGAGTTTTTTGCACTCTTTCAAAACTTAAAAAGCCTGAAGCTTTCGAAATTTACACAAGACAGCATATTGCTGCCGTGTATAAAGAGGGCGTTACCTTCACATTTGCAGCTGCTACAACAGGTGCAAAGGAAAGTGCTATGGAGTTTCTCTCGGAGGATATTTTTGAAGATGAGTTCAAGACACAAATTTGCGTTGAGGCGGTTGATTCGTTAAGCGACGAACTTCGTGCCGCAATTGTGCTTCACTATTACAGCGGAATGCCTGTTGAACCTCTTGCAAAATATTTTAATGTTTCCGAAAGTACCGCAAATGCAATTCTCACAAAGGCAAAGCAGGAAGTTTTTGAAAAGAGCGGAAGCAGCGAACCGGTAGAAATTCAAGCAGGAGCTTACCCTGTTCTCAACAGAATTTTCAAAAGAGAAACCGAAAGGGTTGAACTTAAGCCTGAGGTTGTAAGAGATATTTTCACCTTTGTACTTGACAAATACAACATTTACAAGGAGGAAGAACTTCTAAAACATCCTGAACTTGCTCAAAGGGGCAGTGAGTATTTTTCAAGCTCGGAGCCCAGTATTCCCATTCGCCCCGAATCCCCGGAAATTGAAGAAGATGAAGATGAAGTTGATTTTGATCACTTTGTAGATAAACCCACATCAGCCGATACTTCGGCAAAGAAATTTGACATTAAAACAATTAAATCATTTTTTGGTGTGATTGCTGAAAAAATTGAGTCAAAGGGTCTTGATCCCAAGAAAATTGCCATCCTCGTCGGTGCTGTTCTTCTTGTTATACTGCTGATTGTCGGCATTGCCAAAATTGCAGGAAAAGATGATAATGATTCACCGTCAAGCATCGGATATTCGGTTCCCGACAAAAACACAAAATGGGTATTCAAACCCGGCGGATTTGAGGACTGTACCGAGATTACCTACCTTAATGAGCATATGTGCTGTTTCAAGAGCGCCACAACAGGAAAATACGGTCTTCTTGATTTCCAAGGAAATATCCTCATCCAGCCTCGCTATGAAAATAAATTCAAGGTTTGCGGCTCCGGAAGAGACTATACCGGTTCCGGAAAATATCATGTGGTAATTAAGATTGATGAAATAGACTACTATGTTACCTACTCCGCAGGCAAAGCGGAAATAACAGGCACAAAACATGAGAGCCATTCCTTTACAAACGACCCACTTCCCGAAGATGTTAAGTACGAAGACAGAGACAGATACTTTGAGGGCTATGCCGCTGCTCTGAAAAACGGCAAATGGGGCTATGTTGATGTTGACGGCAAAAAGGTAGTACCCTATCAGTATGAACCGGTCAATATTGTTGCCACCAGCGGTTTGGCAGATGTAAATGCCTACAACTCCGACTATTGCCGTCCCGTAACCGGCGGACTCATTGCAGTTAAGAAAAACGGCAATATGGGTATTATCAATGTGGACAATGATGTAATAGTTCCCTTCGAATTCGGTATGATTATGCCCGGCTTAAACGGTGTGTTCATTGCAAAGCAGGAAGGCACATGGGGTGTAATTTTAGTGGGCGAAGCGATGAATACATTTACCGGTGTTCGCTATATGCTTGATGCAACAGATGACGAAATCACCACCGAACTTGGCGGAATAGACAAGTACTACACCATAAACGGTGACGGCGGAGTAAATGTTCGCCGAGACGCAGACGCCAATTCTGATAAAATCGGTGAACTTCCCACCGGCTCGAAGGTAAGGGGCTGCGGAACAAAACTTGCTGCAAACGGCAGAGAATGGCTTCGTATTGAGTACAACGGTATGTACGGCTATATTTCAATGAACTTAGTTTCAGAAATAAAATAACAAAAAACTTTGACGAAGAAAAATTTAACAATGTCACACAGAGAGGTTTTCCCTTGGTGAGAAGAAAACCGTGAAGAATTTGTTAAAGGGCCGCTTCCGAGTTCTGTCTTGATGAAAGACAGCGTATGATTGCGTTAAAATTACAAGAGAGGTGCAGTTTGCACAATTTGGGTGGTACCGCGGTAATTTATCGTCCCTTCCGAGTTGTATTTCTGCACCCTTTTTCATTTGTATTCGGTTTTTAATTTATCTTACGGAGGAAAATATATTATGGAATGGATGGGACTTAATGAAATCAGAGAAAAATTTCTCGAATTCTTTGAGTCAAAGGAGCATCTTAGGATACCTTCCGCTTCCCTTGTACCGCAAGGGGACAAAAGCTTGCTTCTTATAAATGCGGGTATGGCACCGCTTAAAAAATACTTTACCGGGGAGCAAACGCCCCCCCACACCAGACTTACGAGCTGTCAAAAATGTATTCGAACCCCCGATATTGAAAGGGTGGGCATTACCGCTCGCCACGGCACCTATTTTGAAATGTTGGGCAACTTCTCCTTCGGTGACTATTTCAAGCGTGAAGCGATTCGCTGGGCTTGGGAATTTTGCACCGAAGTTATGAAATTGCCAAAGGAAAAACTTTATGTTACGGTTTACCTTGATGACGATGAGGCATACGACATTTGGGCAAAGGAAATCGGTGTACCGGAAGACCATATTTCAAGACTGGGTAAGCCGGACAATTTTTGGGAACACGGTGCAGGCCCCTGCGGACCCTGTTCTGAAATTCATTTTGACAGAGGGGAAAAGCAGGGTTGTGGCTCACCGGACTGTAAAGTGGGCTGTGAATGTGACAGATTTATTGAGTTCTGGAACCTCGTTTTTACCCAATTTGAAAATGACGGAAACAACAACTACACTCCCTTAAAGACTTGCAACATTGACACGGGTATGGGACTTGAACGACTTGCCTGTATTATGCAAGGTGTTGATAATCTCTTTGAGGTTGATACAATTAAAAACATAATGGCTCATGTGAGCAAAATAACAGGGGTTAAGTACCATGAAAACGAAAAAAGTGACATCTCCCTTCGTGTTATCACCGACCATATCAGAAGTACAACCTTTATGATAGGTGACGGCGTTATGCCTTCAAACGAGGGCAGGGGATATGTTCTCCGACGCCTTTTGCGAAGAGCCGCCCGTCACGGCAGATTGATCGGTGTAAAAGACAGTTTTCTATATAAAGTATGCGAAACAGTCATTAAAGAAAATGAAAACGCCTATCCCAATCTTGTTGAAAAGCGAGACCTTATTGTAAAGGTTATCAAAGCGGAGGAAGAAAGTTTTAATAAAACCATCGACACAGGTCTTACCCTTCTTGAAAATCTTATTGAATCAACGGATTCCAAGGTTCTTTCCGGTGCAGATGCATTTAAACTTCAAGATACCTTCGGCTTCCCCGTTGACCTCACCCGTGAACTTTTAGAAGAAAAGGGAATGAGTGTTGATATGGAAGAATATAACCGTCTTTATGCCCAAAGCAGAGCGGAGGCTCGTGCCGCCCGTAAGGATGCAGGGGAAGAGGCGTGGAAGGGCTCGAGTGCATCCCTTAAAGACATTGAGGCAACGAAATTCCTCGGTTATACAGACTATGAATGTGAAGGCACAGTGAAGGGGATTATTGTTGACGCAGAGAGAGCGGACTTCCTTTCTGCCGACACTCAAGGGGCAATCATTCTTGACTCCACGGTTTTCTATGGCGAAAGCGGTGGTCAGGTTGGTGACACAGGCACTCTGACAATTGATTCGACGGTATTCACGGTAACCAATTCGGTAAAAACAGCAGAGAATAACATTTTACATATTGGCAAAATTATAAAGGGCGAAAGCATAGCGGTAGGCGACAAAGTAAGCGCAAAGATAGATGCTGAAAAACGCAAGGCCACCGCTCGTAACCACACCGCAGCCCACCTTTTGCAGGCGGCACTTCGTGAAGTTTTAGGTTCCCATGTGGAGCAGGCGGGACAGCTTGTGAATGCGCATGCGGTAAGGTTTGACTTTACACATTTCTCCGCTTTGACAAGTGAAGAACTTGACAAAATTGAAAGCAGGGTAAATGAAATCATCCTTTCGGCTCTTGAGGTTTCCGCCACGGAAATGTCAATTGATGAAGCCAAAAAGGCGGGAGCCATTGCCCTTTTCGGTGAAAAATACGGTGACATTGTTCGTGTTGTAAAGGCAGAAAATTTCTCCACAGAACTTTGCGGCGGTACCCATGTTGACAATACCGGCAAACTGGGACTTTTCAAAATAGTTTCGGAGTCTTCAATTGCGGCAGGTGTTCGCAGAATTGAGGGTGTAACCGGTAAGGGAGTCCTTGATTATATTGCCGGAAACGATGAACTTATTAAAAACACCGCAGTTGCAATGAAACTTGCCAATATACATGAAATCGACAAGAGAGCCGTTTCTCTGATGGCTGATATTAGGGAAAATGAAAGGGAAATTGAAAAACTCAGGGCTGAAATTTCTCAACTGAAAACCGGCGACCTTATGAGCAACGCTCAAGAAATTTGCGGTTTTAGACTTATTATTTCAACCCTTGAGGGTGCAAATCCCAACGAACTTCGTGCTATGTGTGATAAGGCAAAGGACGATGAAAATCTCATCATCTTTTTGCTGGGCATAAATTCAGAAAAAACGGGAGCAAACTTTGCCTGCGGCTGTGGTAAGAATGTCGTTAAAGGCGGTGTTTCCGCAGGGAATCTTGTCAAAAGTATAGCCGCCCTTGCCGGCGGTTCAGGCGGAGGAAGACCTGATTTCGCCATGGCGGGCACAAAGGATTTATCAAATCTCGACTCTGCCATGGGTGCAGTAAGTGAAACAATTAAAAATATGATAAATGAGGAGTGCTGAAAATGGACTGTATCTTTTGTAAAATAGCAAGGGGAGAAATTCCTTCAACGAAGGTATATGAAGACGACACCGTTCTTGCCTTCAATGACCTTAATCCCCAAGCCCCCACCCATATCTTAATTATCCCCAAGGAGCACATAGCCTCTATGGTGGAAATTACCCCGGAAAACAGTTCTGTGGTGGCTCACATATTTGAAGTGGCTGCAACCATCGCCAAAGAAAAGAACTTTGAAAAGGGGTTTAGAGTGGTTTCAAACTGTGGCGAAAGTGCCGGGCAAACGGTAATGCACCTTCACTATCACCTTATGGCGGGCAGAGAATTTACCTGGCCTGCGGGCTAATTTGAAAGGAGTACCATTATGGACAAATATTATACGGTTGACATTGCGGGAATGAAGAGAGACCTTATTCGTTGCCCCCTTAATGAACACCTTGATATCGCCGCATTCATTATTTTCGGCGATGTGGAGTTGACCATTCACGCAGCCACGGAGATTCTAAAGAAACTGCCCGAATTTGACTATATTGTAACCCCCGAGTCAAAAAGTATTCCCCTTGCCTATGAAATGTCAAGGCAGAGTGGCAAGAAATACTTTGTTGCCCGTAAGAGAGCAAAGCTCTATATGAAAAAGCCCGTTACCGTTGAGGTTCACTCAATTACGACAGATGCTGTTCAAGCACTTATTTTAGACGGTGTGGACGGAAAGCAAATTGAGGGTAAAAAGATAGTTATTCTTGATGATGTTATTTCAACGGGAGAGTCCCTCAAGGCTGTTGAAGAATTGGTTAGCAAGTTTAAGTGTGATGTTGTTGCCAAGGCGGCAATATTGGCAGAGGGTGACGCCGCCAAGAGAGATGATATTATAGTTCTGGGCAATATTCCCTTACTTGAGAAATAGGAAGTGACTTTATGCCTCGTGCCTTTGCAGTTATCGGTTTAACTGTATTTGTTACTTTGGCATTCCTTTTTGATGCCGATGCAAAACTCGTTTTATTTTTCCTTATTTTGTTTACATCGGCATTGGTCATCAGCGTTATAGTTAAAAGCATTCGCAGGCAGGGGATTATTTCCACTGTTCTTGCGAGTGCCGCACTTTCCTGTTTACTTCTAATTTTGGTAAATGAGTTTTATTATTACCCGATTATAAAGTTAGACAACAGTCAGCATAAGGCAAACATTCTTATAACAGGGGAATGTGAACCGAATTATTCCAACTATTACTATGAGGCGAAGGTTATTGAACTTGACGGAGAAAAGTCAAATTTCAAAATTCGCCTTGTCTTTAATTCCGAGCCCAAAGCATCTGCCTATGATACCATAAACGGCGATTTTAAGTTCTACAAATTAGGGGCTACGGATACCCAAAGACTTTCCTCTCACAAATCCGAAAACAGGTTCCTCGGTGCTTTTGCGATTGACGAGGAATATAATATTGTTATTTCCAATACCGAAAATAAAAATATCGGGAAATACATTTTACACATTCGTTCATACATAAAAGATAACATTTTTTCTCTGCTTCCCAACGATTACGGTGCCCTTGCGGTGGCTATGATTTTGGGAGACCGCACAGAACTTTCACCCGGCGCCTATAACAGTTTAAGAAACTGCGGAGTTACCCATGTTATCTGCGTTTCGGGTCTGCACCTTTCCCTTTGGGCAAGTGCGGTTTTATGGCTTTTGAAGAAACTGAAATTGGGAGAAAAATTGGCCTGTGCCGTTGCAATTCCCGCAGTTTTATTCTTAATGCTACTTACGGGTATGGGCTACTCCGTGATTCGTGCAGGAGTAATGATGCTGGTTTATTTGCTCTCCGTTATAATCTCGACAAGAAGCGACTCTCTTAACTCTTTGGGAATTGCCATTTGTGTTATTGCACTCATAAATCCCTATTCCTTCGGCTCCCTTTCTCTGCAACTGTCGGCACTTTCAACCCTGGGAATAATTTTAGCTTCTCGGCACATAATGCCGAAAATTACGGAGTTTTTTAACAGCCGAAAAAAGATTTCTTTCCTTGAAACGCCCTTGAAACTGTTGACAATCACCGCTGCGGCTACCGCTTTTACCTTGCCCGTCACCATAGGAGTTTATCAAAGTTTTAATTTAGCGGTTTTTCCCTCAAACCTCATTATAGTTCCGTTAGCGGAAATCTGTATGATTTCAAGTTTTTTCGGTGGACTTATTGCACCTATAACAAACTCGATTATTAACATACCCGCCCTTATCGGTGGTATGACGGCAAAGGTAATCTTAAAGATTTCACACCTGATTTCTGAGTCATTTATCCGTGAAATCTCCATAAACAAATTCGATTCATTTTTGCTTTTGAGCATTATTTTTACATTCATTGTGTTTTGTCTCATTCTGCATTACACAGGGAAAAAAGTGCTTACTTTTTGCATAAGTGCTGTTGCGATTTTACTTCTCACCCTGACTCCCGTCTTTTCCTATATCAACTCAAGGGGCACGAATATCACTGCCTTTGATGTGGGAAACGGAAGAAGTGTTTTAATTATAAGGGGAGAAGATGAAGTTTTAATCGGTTGTGGTGGCACAAAATTTAACGGCGGTTATGAAATCTACGGCAATGCAAAGGAAATTGACTGCCTTATCCTTCCCGATAACCAACAGGAAAACACCAATTATCTTGATGAAATAGTTAAAAACTGCAATATTGAAAAGATTTATTGCGATAAAACCGACTACAAAACACAGTTATTAACCCGATTTTTCGAAACCTACCCTCCAAACACAAACATAGATTTGAAAAAAATAAAAATCGAAACCCATACCAATAATTCGGGTAATATTTCCTACTTAATAACAACGGACGACACCACAATATTGGTTGCGGATTACTATAAAGATTTACCCGAAAATTTCTTAAATGCACATGTACTTATCTGTCAAGACATTTACTACAAATACTACAATTTTACATCCCTAAAAGCGGTAATAATTCAAAGTGAAGGAGAAAGTGAGGAAAAGGAAGGCAACCTCCTTTCCACCGCAGGTTCGGGAGCCGTTACCCTTCGGGCAGAGAAGGGAGAAATTACTTATGAGAGAAGGTGAAGTATGCCGAGAATTAACGAAACTCAACTAAAAAAAAGGTTAAAAACAGAGCCCCTTGGCGCATATCTTCTTTTCGGTGAAGAGCAGTTTCTTGTAAAGGTTTACACGGAAAGACTTATAAAGGCAACAGTTAATGATTCTTTTTCTGACTTTAATCTTCATATCTTTGACTCGGATACGGTGGACTTAAGCGATGTTTACGATGCCTGTGTCAGTGTCCCCATGATGAGTGAAAGCAAGTGTGTTGTTGTTAAATCCTTTCCCGTGGAAACCGCAGAAGATACTGAAATTAGACAGATTGAAGACATTTTGAAAGATAATCCCTGGGACAACTGCTTAATATTCTCTTACCCGGTAAATCAGCCCTCCCCAAGGCAGTTGAAACCTCTTGTGTCTCTTTTTGAACAGCACGGTACAGTGGTTGAGTTTGAAAAGATGACAGGAGCCGAACTTCACAGAACTATAATATCCGGAGCAAAAAACAGAAACTGTCAATTTGCCCAAGGAGCAAGCGAATATTTCATTGAATGTGTCGGAGAAGATTTAAATCTTCTCGGTAACGAACTTGATAAACTTTGTGCCTACTGTGAGGGAGAAATCACAAAGGCGGACATAGATGCGGTATGTTCCAAATCCATTGATGCACAGGTGTTTCCCATGATTACACAGCTTGTTAACGGCAACTTCGATGTGGCATTCGGCATTCTGGGAAAACTCTTCAAAAAAAGAGAAGATGTTTATATGATTATGGGTGCCCTCATCTCTCAGTATGCGGATATGTACAGAGTTAAGGCGGCATATAAAGCGGGGAAAACAATTAACGATTTAACAGATGCTTACCCGAATTACAAAAGCAAAAGATTTGCCCTTGACAAAGCAAAAAGAGCAGGGGAAAAACTTACGATTGAGCAGACTTCAAATTGTATTGAAATATTGTCACAGTCTGACCTTCAACTTAAAAGCACAGGCACCGAGGCACACCAACGCATTTTGGAGCAGACTTTAGTTTTACTTGCGGGAGAGTGCGGTGGCAGAAAATGATTAAACTGAAACAGGCGGTAATAGTTGAGGGGAAATATGACAAAATAAAGCTTTCTCAAATTATTGATGCCCCCATTATATGCACCGATGGTTTTGGAATTTTTAAGAACAAACAACTGCAAAAAATGATAAAAACATTAGCAGAAAAAAACGGAATTTTAATTTTGACAGATTCGGATTCTGCCGGTTTTACCATTAGAAATTTCATCGGGTCAACCGTTCCCCAAGAGCAAATTATTAACGCCTATATTCCCGATATATTAGGTAAAGAGAGAAGAAAAGAAGCACCCTCAAAGGAGGGTAAACTTGGGGTTGAGGGAATGCCTGAAACCGTTATAATTGAAGCACTTAAGAGGGCGGGCGTCCTCTATCAAACCGTGGAAGAACCCTCAAGACCAATTACCAAAAACGACTTATATGAACTTGGTTTCAGCGGTAAAACCGACAGTGCTCAAAGGAGAAAAAAACTTCTTAAATATTACTTTCTGCCCGAGCGACTTACCACAAATTCCCTTGTGAAAGTGCTTAACAGTATTACCACATACGATTCTTTCATTGAAGACATAAATAAATTTTAGGGGTGTAAACTATGCTGCGAATCGGTCAAGGCTACGATGTTCATCGTCTTGTTGAAAATCGAAAATTTATTCTCGGCGGTGTTGAAATTGAATACGAAAAAGGACTTTTAGGTCATTCGGACGCAGATGTGCTTTTACATGCAATTTCCGATGCCCTTTTGGGTGCATCGGCACTGGGAGATATTGGTAAACTCTTCCCGGACAGTGAAGAAAAATACAAGAACGCAGACAGTTTAATGCTCCTTAAAGAAGTGGTAAATCACTTGAAAAATAAGGGCTTTGCCGTAGTAAACATAGACTCAACCGTTGTTGCTCAGAGTCCTAAACTCGCCCCCTTTATTGATGAGATGCGAAAGAATATTGCAGATGCCGCAGGTGTTGACATTTCGGCGGTTAGTGTGAAAGCCACCACGGAAGAGGGGCTTTCATTCACAGGAGAAGGTTTGGGGATTTCAGCCCATGCAGTAGCTTTAATTGATTCGATAAAGTAAATTTTCTGTTAATTGTGATGTAAGTGTTTGCAATCCCTATTTTATTGTGATAGAATAATCAACATTAAACTTAGAAGGTAGTTGTTATGCTTTTTTTTGATTCTTTGAAAGATTTCTTTTTGAATTTTTCAAACCTTTTTCAAGAGGTTACTTCAATAGATTTCAGAATTACGGACCTTATTGACATAGCCCTTGTCGCCTTTGTGATTTATCACGCTTTTAAGCTGATTAGAGATTCACGGGCGTTCCTGCTTATCAAAGGTCTTATTGTGCTTTCCCTCGTTTATTTCCTGGTTTATATGCTGGGAATGGAAACCAGTTCCTTTATTTTTAAGCTGATATTCAAAAACATATTTATAATTTTGATTATAGTTTTTCAGCAGGAAATAAGACAGATTGTGGAGCGACTGGGAAACAGTCGGTTTAAGTCAATCAGAGCATTCTTTAGTGATGTTATTTCCTCTGAAGAGGTTGCAACAAGTCAGGCGATAAATGAAACCTGTATCGCCGTTCAGCGAATGAGTGACTCCAAAACGGGAGCCCTCATTGTCTTTGAAAAATCTCCTTTGCCCTCGGAGGTGGCAACCAGCGGTAAACCCCTTGATGCAGAGGTTTCCCACGAGCTTCTTATGAACATTTTCTTCCCCAACTCCCCCTTGCACGACGGTGCGGTTTTAATCCGTAAGGGCAGAATTTTAAGAGCTTCCGCAGTTTTACCCAATGCCCAAGACAACGGTCTTGAAAATGAATTGGGAACAAGACACAGAGCGGCACTGGGCTTGAGCGAAGTCTGTGATGCGGTGGTAATAGTTGTTTCCGAGGAAACGGGAACAATTTCCATTGCAAGAAAAGGCAAACTTGAACGTGGCTTTGATGAGGCGACCCTTCGTGACAGAGTTATTAAATATCTCACGGTTCAAAAGCCGGAGGATTTTGAAGAACCGAAAACTTTTATTAAGAGAATTGTGAAGGGCAAAAAGAAATGAAAAGATTTTCAGTTGATTATTTGATACATAACAATAAAGTTGTAGCGGTTTTCAGTGTAATAATCGCTGCAATTATCTGGCTTTTTGTTGCGGTGGAAAAAAGCCCTGTCGTTACTACCGTAATAGAAAATGTCCCTGTTATAATAGACCTTCAAACCGTTGAAAAATTCGGGCTTTCATGCTACGGAGACACAGAAATTACCGCCAATGTAACAGTAACCGGAAAGCGCTATATAGTGGAGGATGACAGTATTCGTGACAGTGTTTCCGTTATTGCAAATACAGACAGTGTTGTTGACAGCGGAAACTATACTTTGAGCATTGAAACCTCTCAGGTGTCAAAGTCCTCCTCCTTTGAGATAGTGTCCGTTTCACCCCAAGAAATTTCCGTGTTTTTCGATGCTCCCGTTACCGACAAAGAGTTTTTGGTAGAGCCGATAATTAACCATACCGGAGCATATTTGGTTCCGCCTAATTACTTTGCGGGAGATCCCATTGTTGCAATAGCCGCTGAAAAAATTAAAGTCAGCGGTCCTGCGAGCGAAGTGCGTAAAATTGAAAAAATCGTTGCGGAAATAGAAGTCAGCGAACCTCTCACACAAAGCGAAAGTTTTACCGTTGATTACAAAGTAATCACAGCCGATGCAGAGAGTTTACAGTATGTTTCCTATGATAAAACCGCTCCCGTTACCGTTAAACTGCCGGTTTATAAGAGGACAGCAATGAGAACCGTTGTTGACTACTCCAATAAACCCTTGAAATTTGCGGATATTGCAGATATCAGTTGTACAGTATACCCGTCAACAGTGAACTTCGGTGTGGCGGAAAGTAAACTTGAGAATATGGAAGGCTTGCTTGTTAAGAGCATTGACTTTTCACAGCTTGCTCCCGGCGAAAACAAGTTTACGGTAAAGGCAAGCGAGGTTGAAAAACTCAACAGTTGTGTGATTTTTGATAATGTTGAAGAGTTTACTGTGAAGGTTAATGTTGAAAATATGACAACAAAGGTAATCTCCGTTCCAAATGACATTGGTTATAATGCTTCAAGCGAGAAGATTACAGTTGAGTCCATTACTCCGAATTTTACCACCTTAACCCTTGTGGGTCCCGAAGAGGTGCTTGAAGATATCACAGCTGAAGATGTTTTAATCTCTGCCGATTTAAGTAAGGTTGACGAGTCGATGGAGGGGACTATGACGGCAAAAATTGTTCTCAGCGGTAATGATTCCTACTGGATTTACGGTGACTATACCGCAACCGTGGATATAAAATAATCTGATAAATTTCAAACAAAATGAGGTGACTTTTTAGGTTGCCTCATTTTTTGCAATTTCTATAAATTATTGCCCATAAGTTTGTGCATTATTTTACTAAAACATATTGATTTATTTTATATGTATATGGTATAATATAATGAATTTATAGTGGAGGAGTGAAACCAAATGAAAAAGCGACTTGCCGGTATAATTACACTTTTCGTTATGATTACGGTTTTGCTTTCCGGCTGCGAATCAAATATGCTTATTCGTACGGTTGACTCGCTTTTAACTCCTCCGCTTTATTATACCGAGTATGAGGGATTGGTCACCGTTTTCAATGAAAGGGTGGGTAGCAATGTTCTGCTGTGTAATCCCATACAGGGAGACCATCTTTCCGCTATCACGGTTGTTGACATTGACAAAGACGGTGCAGAAGAAGCAATTGTTTTTTACAAAGATACCATTGAGGAAGGCAATGCAAGGTTTTCGCTTCTAAAAAATGTTGACGGAACCTGGAAGTTCTTAGGTGACTACAAGGGTTATGGTAACCAGGTTAATTCCTTAATATTTCCGGACTTTGACTGCGACGGTGTGAAAGAAATCTTAATAGTTTGGAGTTATTCGGGCATAACAAATGCCAATGTTTTTTCGGTTTATCGTTCAAAAGGGGAAGGGCTTAACTACAGAGAACTGGATGTTCAAAGTTGTGACCTTGTAAAACCCATTGACATTGACGCTGACTCTCGGGAAGAAATATTCTTTATTTCAACTCAAACCGAAGCGGGTGTCGTCAGTAAAACCGCAAAACTGTTAAAACTTGCTGAAGATGACTTTAAGCTGATAGGGGAAACCCCCATTGACCCTCAAGTGGGCTCCTATGTTTCTTACAAAACAGAAAAATATAGTCAAGAAACCCCGATGAAGATTTATATAGATGCTGTCAAGACAAACAATATGATGATTACCGAAGTTATTTATTGGGATTCGGAATCGCAGCAGTTGGTAGCGCCCCTTTACGATTTGGAAACGGGCTCAAACAATAAAACCCTTCGCTACGAGCCCATACAGTGTGTAGATATAAATAATGACGGTCATATTGAAATTCCCATACAAACAGTCTACATTGAACAAAGTGAGCACAATGACAAACTTCTTTATGTAACGGATTGGACCTACTTTGAAGGAAATGTTCCGGTTTTAAGTGAAAGGACATTTGTAAATCTTGAAAACGGTTACATAGTAAATCTCGGCACACTGTCAAACAAAAAACTGCTGATTCGTGAGCAGGAGGGTGACGGCTGGACAAGCTGGTCGGTTTACACCGAAAATGCAGCGATTGCGGGAGGCAATGTTCTTTTTACCATCATCAAAGTTCCGAAAACAAGATGGGAAAAAGAAATGAGCCAAGACAAGTCCTATATTACAATCCTAAAGCAGCAGGACGGTGTAATTTGTGTAAATATTAACGAAAACGGCCGTGCCGCAGGGCTTGGGGAAGAACAAATTAGAAAAATTGTAACAAAATTAACTCAATAATAGGTGATAAAAATGAAAAGAGTACTTATCGCAGAAGACGAAGCCGCTATCAGAGATTTTGTGGTTATCAATTTAAGAAGAGCGGGCTATGAAGTCCTTGAAGCACAAGATGGTGAAGAAGCACTTGAAATCTACAAGGCAAATGACGGCAAAGTAGATGTGGCTGTCCTTGATATAATGATGCCTAAATTGGACGGTCTTGCGGTTTGCAAAGAACTTCGTGCCAACAATAACAACATAGGCATTATTATGCTCACCGCAAAGGTTCAAGAAATGGACAAAATTACCGGCCTTATGACGGGAGCAGACGACTACATTACAAAACCCTTTTCACCAACGGAGTTTGTTGCCCGTGTAGATGCGGTTTATCGCAGAGTAGCTATGAGCAGTACACAAAACACAAAGCAAAACGATGCAATTGAGCTGGGTGACTTTGTGCTCAACCTTCGCTCTCGCACTTTGACGAAGGCAGGGGAACCCATCGATCTCACACAAGTGGAGTTCCAAATTATCGAGTATTTCTTCTCAAAGCCGGGTGAAGCCCTTTCCCGAACCGAGATTCTCAACAAAGTTTGGGGAACAGATTACTACGGCGAAGAGAAAATTGTTGATGTAAACATTCGAAGACTTCGTATGAAGGTGGAAGATGAACCTTCAATCCCAAAGCACCTTGTTACTATTTGGGGCTTCGGTTACAAGTGGCAAATCTGATTTTTTGAAATTTTTTCGTAAAGGTGGTGAAGGGCATTGAAATTTGTTGGAATAACAAAGCGCTGGTTTTCAAATGTTGCCTCCATAGTTTTCATAATTCTCATTGCCGTTGCCATAGCCGCCTTTATGATTGCTAAAGGTTATTACTACGGGGCAGCCGCCATAGCGGTTGATGTTATGGATCCAAATGAAATGGCATCCACCTTTGCAATGTACGGTGCTTCAAAAAGCGGTTTTGAAGTGGCCGCCCGTGATTATGTTGAGGGTTTTACAAACAAAGATACTGTTGCAGTGTGGGTTATCAACAACAAAGGCAAGGTTATTGTTTCATCCAGCGGTTTTTCGATTTCCGACGATGTGAATATGCCCGACTACACAAGTGCGGTTGAAGGCGGTAACGCAAGCGCAAGTTGGACAGGTCGCCTTCCATCAGGTGAAAAAATTATGGCTCGCACGACCGCATACAACTATGTGAACGGAGATTTTGGCGGAGCTATTCGCTATATGGTGTCTTTGGATGGGATTGACGAGCAACTCGGTATTTTTGCCGCCCTTATTGCAGTTGTCACCATTCTCTGTTTCGTGGCTTTGATTCTTTCGGGAATGCTTTTTGTTCGTTCAATAGTGGTTCCTGTCAAAGAAATCGGTGAAACCGCAAAAAAAATTGCCGAGGGCGACTTTAGTGCCACCATTGACCACTACCCATACAATGACGAAATCGGTGAGCTTTGTACAACCATAAATGATATGGCGGAAAAACTTTCCGAGTCGGATAGACTGAAAAATGACTTTATTACCACAGTTTCCCACGAACTTCGCACACCCTTAACCGCTATTCGAGGTTGGGGAGAAACCCTTGTTCAGGTTGCCGGTACCGATCCGGGTATGACAAAAAGGGGAATGGATATAATTATCACGGAGTCAAGTCGTCTCAATGAAATGGTTGAAGAACTTCTTGATTTCTCCAAGATGAACTCCGGCAGAATGAAACTTAATGTTGAAAAAATGGACTACCTTGCGGAACTTGATGATGTTGTTCTTTCATATAGGAAAAGAGCAACCAAAAACGGCATTGAAATTAGTTACAATGTCCCCACGGTTCCCGCCGCAGGAGAGGGAGACAGTGCAAGAATAAAGCAAGTTTTCATAAATGTTTTAGATAATGCCATTAAGTATAACGAAGAGGGTGGAAAAATTTCCATCAATGCCACACTTTCAGACAACAATATTCTTACCATTGTTTTTGCAGATACCGGTTCCGGTATCTCCGAAGAAGATTTACCCCATGTTAAGGAAAAATTCTACAAGGCAAACAGCACCATTCGTGGCTCAGGTATAGGCCTTGCGGTTTGTGATGAAATTATCAAACTCCACAAAGGAACTTTTGAAATAGACAGTGTTTACGGCCAGGGTACCACAGTGACTATAATATTCTCACTTGACTCTTCGGTTGAAAACGCAAAGGAGGATTTAGGTGATGAGTAAAGAAAAAAAATATGTTTCCGTAGGCGGACAGGCTCTTATGGAAGGCATAATGATGAAAGGACCAAAGGGTACAGCAATGTCCTGTCGCCTTCCCGACGGCACCATTGAAACCGAAATGAAGGAGTTTAAGTCCCTTCGTGAAAAGTTTGTTTTGTTTCGCATTCCCATTATCAGAGGAGTTGTTGCCTTTATCGAGTCAATGATACAGGGCTATTCACTTCTTATGGAGTCTGCGGAAAAAACTTCAATTGACCTTGAAAGCACAAATGAATCAAAACTTGACAAGTGGTTGAGCGATCACTTCGGGTCAAAGATGATGGCGTTTATAGGTGCTATCGCCACCATTCTCGGCGTAGGTCTTTCTTTCTTTCTGTTTGTTTGGATGCCCACATTTTTATTTGACCTTCTTCAAAAGTATGCTTTTGCAGGAACGGACATCACAAATTTCCGTGCAATTTTTGAGGGTGTTTTGAGAATTATCATATTCGTCACATATATGTACCTAACCTCAAGGATGAAAGAAATCAGACGAGTTTATATGTATCACGGGGCAGAGCATAAAACAATTTTTTGCTTTGAACACGGTAATGAGCTTACGGTGGATAACATTATGAAAGAAAAACGCTTTCACCCCAGATGCGGTACAAGTTTTATCTTTGTAACAATCATTTTAAGTATTCTCGTTTCTTCTTTGTTGGTACTTTTATTTCCCGCACTTACCAAAACCAGAGCCGTGTGGATATGCGTAAAACTTCTTATGATTCCCGTCATTATGGGTATTGGTTTTGAGTTCATTCAGCTTGCGGGCAAATACCCGAACAAATTTACTCGTTTTCTTTCTGCACCGGGACTTCTTATGCAGAGAATTACTACCGTGGAGCCGGACGAAGCCATAGTGGAGGTTGCCATTGCCGCAATGCAGGCGTGCTTGAGCGGTGAAGTTCCCCAAAAGGAAGAAAAAGAAGAGGAGCAAACGGAAGAAATCACCGAGGAAGAAAATGACGATTCATCAGCTACTTAAAAAAGGTGTTTTACTTTTAGCGGAAAATAATATTGACAACGGAGAAAATGAAGCCCGTTGGCTTTTAGAGGATACTTTACGATTAACCCCAACTCAAGTTTATATTGACAGTGAAAAAAATGTTGATAAAAAAGATGAAGATAAATATTTAGACTCAATTTTTCAGCGACTTGAGGGCAGACCTCTTCAGTACATTCTCGGCTCATGGGATTTTTACGGCAGAAAGTTTTTTGTGGGAGAAGGTGTTCTTATTCCCAGACCTGAAACGGAACTGCTTGTTGACTTTGCCCTTGAACAAATAAAAAACACGGTAAACCCCATTGTAATTGACCTTTGTGCCGGTACCGGCTGTATCGGTCTCACAGTAGCGGCAGAAAGAAAGGATGCTACGGTGTATTTAGTTGAAAAATATCCTGAAGCATTCTCATATTTAGAAAAAAATAAGGAAAGCCACTCCCTAAAAAACACAGTTCTCATTAAGGGTGATGTGCTTAGTTTAGATACTTTAGACCTACCCCTTGCAGATATTGTCCTGTCAAACCCGCCCTACATAAACAGCGGTGAAATTAAAACTCTTCAGCGGGAGGTGCTTCACGAGCCCTCCATAGCCCTTGACGGGGGAGAGGACGGTTTGATTTTTTACCGTGAGATTATAAAGCACCTGCCTAAGATTTCAAAAGGTACGGTTGCCTTTGAGTGTGGTGAAAATCAGGCACAGGACATTATTGCAATGCTTCCCAACGGAAAATCCCTTAAGGATTTTAACGGTATAGCCAGGGTAGTTTATTCACAAGGAGATTAAAATGTTATTTGATTTAATTCGTGGCGGCTTTACGGTTGAGGTGATACTTCGTTTGTTGGTGAGAGTTTTCACCGTTTTCTGTGTACTTCCGATTCATGAGTATGCCCACGCATACACAGCATACAGACTGGGAGACGAAACCGCTCGTTTAAGCGGCAGACTTACCTTGAACCCATTAGCCCACCTTGACCCCTTTGGAACAATACTGATTTTCGTTGCCGGTTTCGGTTATGCAAAGGCCGTTCCGGTAAATCACAGAAATTTTAAGATGAAAAACAAAAAGGTGGGAATGGCAATTACCGCCTTTGCGGGGCCTCTTTCCAATTTAATTATGGCTTTCGGCTTTGCTGTTCTTTACCACATAGCTGTGCTTGCTTTTAATGCCACAGGGGGAATAACCGTTCTTCATGTCACTCAACTTTTCTGTCTTTATGCCACATTGATAAATGTATCTTTGGCTATGTTTAACCTAATTCCAATTCCGCCCCTTGACGGTTCAAGAATTTTAAATGTTATTCTTCCCGCAGAAATTTACTTTAAGGTTATGAGATACGAAAGATACATTGTAATGGGACTTTTTGTGCTTATAATAACAGGCATATTTTCAAGACCTTTTGCTCTTCTTTGTAACATTGTGTTTAATGCCATAATTAAACTTACCTCATTACCGTTTGCTGCACTGGCTTAAGGAGAATTATTTTGAGACAAATCCAATATAAACTTGATGTTTTTGAGGGTCCTATGGACCTTCTGCTTCAGTTGATAAGTAAAAAAAAGGTCAGCATAAATGATGTGCCGATTATGGAAATAATTGAGCAATATCTTGACTATGTGTGTACCCTTCAAGAGGAAGACCTTGAAGTTGCAAGTGAATTTCTTGAAATGGCGGCACGGCTGATTTATATAAAAACCCTCTCCCTTTTACCTGTTCACGAAGAGGCGGAACGCCTTGTTGAAGAACTTCGGGGTGAACTTATTGAGTACCAAGACTGTAAACTGGTTGCAGGTAAACTCAGTGAAAGTAGTGACGGCTTTGACTACATGACAAGGGCAGAGGAAGAAATTGAGGTTGATAAAACCTACACTCGCATTCATGAGCCGGCTGAAATTTTTAAAGCATACATTGCCGCAGTGGGTAAAGGACTTCGCAGACTCCCGCCTCCCGTGGAATCTTTTAAAGGTATTGTTGCTCATAAAATAGTTTCCGTTACCTCTCGTGTAGATGCAATTATAAAAAAATTCACAAAATCCGACAGACACAAGTTTTCCTCCTTCTTTGAAAAAAGCGAATCTCGTTCCGAAATAGTTGCCACTTTCCTTGCTATTCTTGTAATGGTAAAGGCAAAACGAGTTTACATTGACGGAAATATGGAAAACCCCGATATAGTTTTACTCCAAGGGGAAGGGGAGGCGGTTGAAATTGACGAATGAAGAAATAAGAGCAACGGTTGAGGCGGTACTCTTCGCTTCGGGGGAACCCATAGAAGTAAGCAGAATTGCCCAGGCACTTGAAATGAGCGTCGAGGAAGTTCAAGAAATTCTTTCCGAAATTGGGACAGATTTAGACAATCGCCATAGCGGAATCTGTCTTCTGAAACTGGGTAATAAATACCAACTTTGTTCAAGAGTGGAGTATGCACCGCAGATTCGTGAGGTGCTTGACATCAAGAAAAATATTCCTCTCTCAAATGCCGCACTTGAAGTTCTTGCGGTTGTTGCATATAATCAGCCCGTTACAAAGGCCTATATTGAACAGGTGCGGGGTGTTGACTGCACAGGTGTTATTTCCAATCTTTGCCAAAAGGAACTGCTTGAAGAAAAGGGCAGACTGGATTTGCCGGGCAGACCACTGCTTTACGGCACCACGCCTAACTTCTTAAGGTGCTTTTGCTTAACCTCCCTTGCAGATCTTCCCGAGTTACCTGAAAGGGCAGACTGCAAAGACCTGGCAGAGCACTACGATGAAATAGATTCCACCCAAGGTGAACAAATTCGTAACTTTTTCCAGGCGGAAATAGAGGAAGAAATCAACAAGTAAAAGGAGATGAAGAGTTGACAGCGTTATGGATAATTCTCGGTATTCTTCTCTTCTTCCTGCTTCTTTTGAGTATCAAAGTGAAGGTTTTAGTTCACTCCGAAGAGAGTGTAGAAGTGAAAGTTAAATGGCTGTTTTTGAAATTTGACATTTTACCTCCACCGGAAAAAAAGAAGCCCAAAAAAGAAAAGAAGCCAAAAGAAAAAAAGAAAGATGAAACCGTTAAGGAACCAAGCGATAAAGAAAACATTTTTGTAAGGTTCTATCGCAATAACGGCGTAAGCGGAGTGTTGGAGCTCCTTGAGGAAGCAGTTCGAATTTTAGGCGGTATGTTTAAGAGAGTGGGAAGAGCTTTCCTCTTTGAAGAAATCTACATTTTTCTGCTTGTGGGTGCGGGAGATTCCGCAAACACCGCAATTCGATACGGGCAAACCTGTGCAGCGGCTTTTCCCGCAATGGGTACATTTGTCAGTATGATGCGGGTAAAAAAGCACAACCTTGAAATCCATCCGGATTTTATAAAGGGAGAAAATAAGGCAAAACTCCACGCAAAAATATCGGTAAGACCTATTATACTTATTAACGCAACTTTGATTTTAGCATTCGCAATGCTGTTCAAGGTGTTAATCAAATTCCTTATGGGTACCCGTGTAAAAGAAGTTACACAGACCGTAAAGGAAGAAATATAAAATACATTTTTGAAAGGTGAATTATTATGAAAGAACAATCAGCTTCAGGAATCCTCGGTACCGCAATTGAAAAAATTAAAAACCTTGTTGATGTGAGCACCATTATAGGCGATCCCATCATTATCAGTGACACAATTCAGATTATCCCCGTTTCAAAGGTTACCTACGGCTTTGCAAGTGGCGGAACGGATTTTCCCTCAAAAAACAATCATGAACTTTTCGGTGGTGGCGGCGGTGCCGGTATCACAATTTCTCCCGTGGCATTTCTTGTTATTAACAACGGCTCGGTTACCGTTAGATATATCAATGCCACAGAAGGCAGTGTTGAAAGATTTATCGGTATGGTACCCGACCTTGTTGACAAGGCAAGCGATGTTATTGCACAGCTTAAGAACAAAGACACAAGCGTTGACACCGCTGTTGAGGACTACATAGAAAACAACGCTCCAAAGCAGTAATTGCAGGTGTAAAACTTGGCTGAGAATAAAATAAGACTACAAAAATATCTTGCTCAAGCGGGTATTGCCTCAAGAAGAAAAAGTGAAGAACTTATTGAAATGGGAGTTGTGCGGGTAAATAACCGCACGGCCAAAATCGGTGACAGCGTTGATCCGAAGAAGGACACGGTTACAGTTCACGGTAAAAAAGTTCAGCTTTCAGGCAATAAGTATTATTTACTTGTGAATAAACCCAGGGGCTATGTTACCACAATGGACGACGATTTGGGCAGAAAAGATGTTACCGAACTTGTGAGTGACATAAAGGAAAGAATTTACCCCGTGGGTCGCCTTGACCGTGATTCCGAAGGTGCCCTCATAATGACCAACGACGGTGAATTTGCCAATATACTTATGCACCCGAGACATCAAATTTCAAAGACCTACCGAGTAACCGTTCGCTCCGAAGTAACGAAACAGCAGCAGGAAGCAATTCAAAACGGTATTGAAATTGACGGGAAAATGACTGCCCCCGCAGAGGTTTACATAGTTAAAAAGTCCGAAAAGAGAAGTGTTATGGAAATAGTTCTTTATGAGGGCAGAAACAGACAAATCCGCCGTATGTGTGAGGCACTTGGTTTAGAAGTTGCCCGCCTTAAAAGAGTGGCGGTGGGCTGTGTAAAACTTGAAAATCTTCCCGTGGGGAAATACCGTGAACTTACACAGGACGAAATAAAATCTCTTCTCTCTCAAGCGGGAGTGCAAAAGGAAAAGCAATGATATTTTTCAAACCGGAAAACATTCTTAAAAATAGCGGAGAATACAGGGCATTTGACGAGCAAAATAATTTTCTCGGCTTTTGTGCCTTCACCCTCCAAGGTTATGAAATGAAAATAACCGAACTTGACTGTGAGGATGAAACAATAAAGGAAGGGCTTCTCAGAAGTGCCTTAAATCTCTGTGCAAACAGAAATGTTTTTATCTGTTACATCCCCCGGGAACTGCTTTCGCTCGCCTGTAAAAAACTGGGGTTCAGTGATAGTAAGTTAAAAGTAGAAATACCTGAGGCACTTGCCGGCTCTTGCGGTGGGTGTTTAGGCAAAATGGAGTGATACCAATTATCAGAAGTATGACCGGCTACGGCAGAGCACAACTCATAGAAGATGGTATGAACATTACGCTTGAAGTTAAGAGCGTAAATCACAGATATTTGGAGTTTAACTCAAGAATTCCCCGGAATTACGGTTTTCTTGACGAAAAGCTAAAAAGCTTTTTTATGGAAAAAGTCACAAGGGGCAAAATTGAATGCTATGTTTCAATAGAAACCGTTGAGGAGCCCGACATTATTGTTCAGGCAAATCATCCTTTAATTGAGAGTTATCTGAAGACATACGAGGAAATCGGAAAAAAGCATTTACTCAGAAACAATATTAAACTCAGCGATATTGTAAGAGTGCCCGAAGTTCTGACCATCCGCAAGCAAGAAGCCGATGAAGAAAGAATTTGGGCAGCGGTGAGTGTTGCGGCAACAGAAGCGGTTGAAAAGTTTATTGAAATGAGAGAGGCGGAGGGTGAAAGACTTAAAGAAGATGTTTCTGCCCGCCTTGACACCATTTTTGAGAGAATTGATTTCATAGATGAAAATTCTTCCGAAACCGTAAAAAACTACCACGATAAACTTCTTGCAAAACTAAAAGAAATGCTTGAGGACACTCATATTGACGAGCAAAGAATTCTCACCGAAGCGGCTATATTTGCAGACAAAATTTCCACAGCTGAGGAAACGGTTCGTCTTCGTTCCCACATTTCTCAAATGCAGGAGTTTTTACAGGCCGATGAAGCAATCGGTAAAAAAATGGACTTCCTCGTTCAGGAAATGAACAGAGAAGCGAACACAATCGGCTCAAAGTGTAACGATGTTACCATTGCCCGTGCAGTGGTGGACATTAAAGCCGAAATCGAAAAAATAAGAGAACAAATACAAAATATCGAGTAAGGGGTGCAGAGATGAAACTTGTTAATATCGGCTTTGGCAATATGGTGAACGCAGACCGAATTATCGCAGTTTTAAACCCCGATTCTGCACCGGTTAAGAGAATAATTTCCGAAGGTAAAGACAGAAGCATTCTAATTGATGCCACTCAGGGCAGAAGAACCAAGTCAGTTATTGTAACAGACACAGACCATGTTATTCTTTCTTACCTTTCCAAGGAGGCGATTGCAAATCGTATGAAAGGGGATACAATAATGTATGAGGAGGATAACAATGATTGATAAGAAAGGAATTCTCGTAGTTCTTTCAGGTCCCTCTGGTTGTGGTAAAGACACAATTTTAAGAAAACTTATTGAAAAAAACAATGATGTAAAGGTTTCTGTCTCAATGACTACACGGGAACCCCGTGAAAATGAGAAGGACGGAGTTCATTACTATTTTGTAACTCAAGAATATTTCAAAAAAATGGTAAATGAAAACAGAATGTTGGAACACGCAGAATATGCAGGGAACTACTACGGTACACCAAAGGCGCCCATAGATGAAATGCTGAAAGAGGGCAATACGGTAATTCTGGTAATTGAAGTTCAGGGTGCCGAAAAAATCAGAAGTCTTTACCCCGATGCGGTTTCAATTTTCTTAATGCCGCCGTCAATTTCAGTTTTGGAAAGTCGCCTTCGCTGTCGAGGCAGTGAAGATGAAGAAATGGTTAACTCTCGTCTTTACATCGCTCAGCAAGAAATTCGCAGAGCAGGTGAGTTTACATACATTGTGATAAATGATGATTTAGATGAAGCCATTGACAGTGTCGAAACCATAATTAAAGCCGAAAAAATGAAGTTTTCAAGGAATAAAAATATTGTAAGTGAGGTAATACAAAATGTTTAATCCGGATTTAAGCGGAGTTCTTAAAAACCATTTAAGCCGTTATTCTCTTGTTACCGCAACGGCAAAAAGGGCAAGAGAAATTGCGGAAGAAGCGGAAATAAACGAGGATATAATTACAGAAAAGCCCGTTTCTCTCGCTCTTGAAGAAATTCTTAACGGCGAATACATAATTATTGAGCCGGAGGAAATCGCAAACATTTAACAAATAAGGAGTGATGTAAGTGAAGTATGCAAAGGTTGCTGTTGAGGCGGCAAATTATTCCTTTGATATGCTCTATACTTATCTCATTCCCCCCGAACTTTCTTCAGCGGTAAAGGCAGGGTGCCGTGTAACTGTTCCCTTCGGTCAGGGCAACAGAAAGTCTTTGGGAATTGTTATGGAACTTACCGATTTTTGCGATGCAAAACGAGTTAAGAAAATTTACGAAGTCCAAGACCCGGAGCCCCTTTTAACCGAAGAAATGATAATGCTTTCACAGTACATTGCGGAAAGAACCTTTTGCACGGTTTATGATGGTGCAAAAGCAATGCTTCCCGCAGGTATCAACTATAAAATGGTGAAATTTTATGCCCCTTTCCCAGAAGCAGAGGAAGAAAAAGTTAGCGAATTAGAGGGTGCAGAAAAAGAGATTTATCAATTTTTACTTTCCAGAAATGATTTTGTCAGAGAAGATTTGATTTTTACCAATTTAGGACTTGTTAAAGATATTACTCCCATTGAGTCCCTTCTCAAAAAGAAATTGATTATATCTCGTGCAGATGCTATCCGCAATTTGGGTGATTTAACCGCTCAAATGGTTGCCCCCGTTCCCCCTGAAGAAAGGGAAGAAATTAAACTGAGCAAAAAACAGCAGGAAGTTCTTAATCTTCTTGACGATGTGGGCAGCGCAAGTGTGAAAGAGGTTTGCTACTTCACCGGTTTTACCCCGGCGGTTGTAAAAGCCCTTGTAAAAAACGGCGGAGCAACCCTGTTTGAGTGCTTTGTGGATTATTTTGCCGATTTACCCGAGGAAGATGGAGAAAGGGAACCCTTCAATCTTTCCGAGGAACAGCAAATTGCTGCTGATAAGCTTGTTGCTCATACAGAAAGCGGGGAAAAATCCACGACTCTGTTATACGGAGTAACGGGAAGCGGAAAAACAAGTGTGTATATGAGTGTTATTGACAAGGTTTTTGACGAGGGTAAAAGTGCAATTATCCTTGTACCCGAAATCGGCTTAACACCCCAAGCATTCAGTATTTTTCGCAAAAGATACGGCACAAATGTTGCTGTTTTCCACTCCGCTCTTTCCATTCGTGAAAGAAGTGAACAGTGGAAACGGGTAAATAAAGGGGAAGCAAGGGTTGTTGTAGGCACAAGAAGCGCAATCTTCGCCCCGGTTAAAAATCTCGGTCTTATCATAATTGACGAGGAACAGGAACATACCTATAAGTCCGAACAGACCCCGAGATATGATGCGATTGAAATCGCAAAATTCAGGTCTGCTTACCACAGATGCCCCCTTGTGTTAGCCTCCGCAACCCCAAGGGTTGAAAGTTATGCAAATGCTTTAGAAGGTAATTATGACCTTTGTACTTTAACTACGAGATACGGCAACGCAATATTGCCCGATGTGTTGACCGTTGATATGAGAAGGGCAGAAAAAATGAAACTTTGTACGGAAATCAGCAAAGAACTTTATGAAGCGATAAATAATAATCTTTCGGAAAACAAGCAGTCAATTCTCCTTATCAACAGGCGAGGATATAACACCTTCGCTGCCTGTGATTCCTGTGGCAAGGTTATCAGTTGTCCCAACTGTTCTATTTCAATGACCTACCACTCCGCCAATAACAGACTTATTTGTCATTACTGCGGTTACTCAAGGGATTTTTCAACAAAATGCCCGGAATGTAACGAAACTGCAGTGCGTTATGCAGGCTACGGTACTCAAAGAATTGAGGACGGACTTGAACAGCTTTTTCCGGATGCAAAAATATTGCGAATGGATGCGGATACCACCAACTCCAAGGATTCCCACGAAAAAATATTTTCCGCCTTTGAAAAGGGAGAATATGATATTCTTTTAGGTACTCAAATGGTGGCAAAGGGGCTCGATTTCCCCAATGTTACTCTTGTTGGTGTAATTTCCGTTGACCATCAACTCTATAATGACGATTTTCGTTCCCTTGAAAAGACTTTTTCCCTGTTAACTCAAGTTGTGGGAAGGAGCGGCAGGGGAGAGAGTAAGGGCAGTGCAATTATTCAAACCCTGACTCCGGAAAATGAAATTATTCGTCTTGCGGCAAATCAAGACTATGATGAGTTTTACAATACAGAAATCATCATAAGAAAGGCACTCGTCTATCCTCCCTATTGTGATTTGTGTGTGCTGGGCTTCAGCGGTTTAGACGAACTTACCGTTAAAGTAGCCGCAAATGAGGTTTTGAACTCCTTAAAATCTTTTACTAAAGACGAATACAAAGATGTGCAAATAATCGTGCTCGGTCCCGTCCCCGCAAGGGTTTTAAGGGTTTCGGGCAAGTTCAGATACAGAATTATAATTAAGTGCAGAAACTCCTCTCGCTTTAGGGAGATGGTTTCTAAAATATTGAAACAATCAGGTTCAGACCCGAAATTTAAGAAGGTAAATCTTTATGCGGCAATGAACCCGGACACAATTTTTTGAGGTGTAAAATGGCTATCAGAAAAATCGTAACAAAGGAAGACAAAATTCTTCTTAAAAAATCAAGACCTGTTGAAAAATTTGATGAACGCCTTTGGCAGCTTCTTGATGATATGAAAGAAACTATGTACTTAGCAAACGGCGTGGGTCTTGCTGCGGTTCAGGTGGGTATTTTGAGAAGAGCGGTAGTGTTAGACTGCTCAACGGATAAAAGCGGCTATATTGAGCTTATAAACCCCGAAATTATTGAAACGGAAGGCGAACAGCTTGAGGCTGAAGGCTGTCTTTCTTTCCCCGGTGAAAACGGTGTGGTAAAAAGACCCGCAAGCGTTAAAATAAAAGCCCAAGACAGACACGGAAAATGGTGTGTTTTCAAAGGCACAGAACTTAAAGCAAGGTGTTTTTGCCACGAAATAGATCACCTTGACGGCATCACCTTTGACCAAAAAGTTATTAAAGAAATAGGTAGCGAAGAATGAAAATAGTTTTTATGGGAACACCGGATTTTGCGATTCCCTGCCTTGAAGCTCTTATAAACTCAAAACATCAAGTAACGGGGGTGTTTACACAGCCGGACAAACCCAAGGGCAGAAAGGCAATATTGACACCGCCTCCCGTTAAGGAACTGGCAGAAAAACATGGAATTCCGGTATTTCAGCCCACAAAAATGAAGGACGGTACAGCCCTTGAAATGCTGAAAAGTTGTGAACCGGATTTAGTTATAGTTGTGGCATACGGCAAGATTTTGCCCAAGGATATTTTAGAATTTCCAAAGTACGGCTGTATCAATATTCACGCTTCCCTTTTGCCCTGCTTACGAGGTGCGGCACCTATTCAATGGTCCATAATCAACGGCTTTGAAAAGACCGGTGTTACCTCCATGCTAATGGACGAAGGACTTGACACGGGAGATATGCTCCTTGTGGCAGAAACCCCCATCACGGAAAATATGAATGCCGTGAAACTTCACGACATTCTAAGTCAGCTTGGTGCAAAGGTAATGCTTGAAACCGTTGAAAAACTTGAAAAGGGTGAACTTGTACCGATTAAGCAAGACCACGAAAAAAATACCTATGCCCCAATGCTTTCAAAGGAAAATTCGCCTATAGATTGGACAAAATCCGCACAAGAGGTACACAATCAAATCAGAGGACTTTGCTCCTGGCCCTGTGCCACTGCGGTGCTTGAAGGAAAAACCTTTAAAATTCATAAAAGCAGATTATGCGACAAAAAAGGCAGTTTTCCCGGTGAAATTGTGAGGAAAGACTCCTGCCTTGTTGTTACTTGCGGAGACGGTAATTGTATTGAAATTTTAGAACTTCAGGCAGAGAATAAAAAAGCTATGACTGCCGACAACTATATGAGGGGTAACCCCATCTTTGCGGACAGATTTAACTAAAAGAGGTGTTTAGATGTACTACTATGACATTTACTATTTTATTTTGGTGCTTCCGGCTATTCTTATTGCTACCTGGGCACAATATCAGGTTAAGCATTCCTTTAGCAAATATTCAAAAGTGCCGAGTCAAAAAAGAATTACGGGTGCCTACGCTGCACAGCAAATTCTAAACTTTTACGGAATTTCGGATGTTTCCATTCAGCCCATCAGCGGCTCATTAACGGACAACTATAACCCGAAGTCTAAAGTGATTTCACTTTCGGAAAATGTCTATAATTCCACCTCCATTGCGGCTATCGGTGTTGCCTGTCACGAGGCGGGGCATGCCGCCCAACACGCAGAGTCATATACACCCATTAAAGTGCGCAATTCCCTTGTGCCTGTTACAAGGTTCGGTTCGGTTATAGGTTTACCTCTCGCATTTTTAGGTCTGATAATAGACACACCGTTTCTTATTTACTTCGGGCTTGCTCTCTACGCTGCGGTTTTCCTTTTTCAGTTGGTTACGCTTCCCGTTGAGTTCAACGCAAGTAAAAGAGCCATCAAGGTAATTGATGAAACAGGTCTGCTTATGGACGAGGAAATCGGTGGTGCCCGCAAGGTGCTTACCGCAGCCGCCCTGACCTATGTTGCTTCAATGATAGTTGCCCTTGCAAACCTCATTAGAATTTTAATCAGATTTTCCAACCGAAGGGATTAGTTTATGAAAACCCCCAGACAAATAGCATTTGAAGCACTTTTGAAGATACATAAGGAAGGTGCCTACTCCAATTTAATTCTTGACAATATGCTCAAGGATAACCCCGAACTTGATGAGAGAGACAAAGCTTTTATCACAAATTTGGTTTATGGCTCCCTTGACCGTTTGATAATCATTGATTTTAATTTGAGTTTATACTTAAATCAGCCCAGCAAAAAGTTAAAACCGGAACTGCATACAATTTTAATTTTAGGTGCCTATCAAATCTTATTTATGGACAAAGTTCCCGACCATGCGGCTGTGAGCGAAAGCGTTCAGCTTGCCAAGGTTAATAAATCCGCTTTTGCCGCTTCCCTTGTAAATGCGGTTTTAAGAAGAGTTGCCAATAACGGCTTAAGGTACCCGGAAGCGGACGAAAATTCCACCGAATATATCTCTATAAGATACTCCTGTCCACAGTGGTTGGTTGAACTTTGGGCAGACTCCTACGGAATAGAAAATGCCAAGGCTCTTGCGGAAAAAGCCCTTGAACCCGGGCCCATCACAATAAGAGTCAACACCACAAAAACTAACCCCGATGAACTTATGTGGAAACTTGCGGAAGAGGGAGTAATTACAGAAAACTCAAAGGAAATTCCCGAGGCAATGTTCTTGAGCAATACAGGTCCCGTGGACAGTCTCAGTGCCTATGAAGAAGGTTTTTTCCATGTTCAAGACCTTTCTTCCCAGTTTTGCTGTAAAGCCCTGGACCCAAAAGAAGGTGAAGAGATTTTTGACCTTTGTGCCGCTCCGGGAGGTAAAAGTTTTACCGTAGCGGAAATTATGAAAGGCACGGGGAAAGTTTGTTCCTTTGATATTTATCAGTCAAAAATTGAACTTATTCGCCAAGGCGCAAGTCGTCTCGGCCTTGAAAATATAAATGTATATTTCCAAGATGCTGCCGTTTACAATAAAAACTACGGAAAGGCGGACAAAATTCTCTGTGATGTTCCCTGTTCAGGTTTGGGAATTATCAGAAGAAAACCGGAAATCAGGTACAAAAACCGCAGAGAATTGGAAGTACTTCCCGAAATCCAATATGAAATTTTGTGCAATGCCGTTAATTATCTGAAACCTCAGGGCAAAATCGTTTACTCAACCTGCACTCTGAATCCTGCGGAAAACGATAATATTTGTGACAGATTTTTATCAGAGCATCCCGATTTCAAATTGGCGGATTATCTGCCCGAGGTTGAGCGATACAGCGAAAAAGACCGCTACCTTTCACTTATGCCTCACATTCACGGAACAGACGGTTTCTTTATTGCCGTTTTCGAACGAAAATAATTTGGAGGGCTGAAATGGATATTCTTTCAGCAACTTTAGAGGAAATTCTTCAGGCATTTAAGGAAAATTCAATACCCGATTTCAGAGCAAAACAGGTTTATGAATGGTTTCACAAACACCTTGTTCTTGACTATGACGAAATGACCAATTTGCCCAAGTCAATGAGAGAACAGCTTAAAGATGAGTTTCCCGTTATCTCATGCTCTTTGGCAAAAAAACAGGTTGCCACAGACGGCACGGTAAAATATCTCTTTGCCCTGGAAGACGAGGACTACATAGAAAGTGTGGTTATGAAATACAGGCACGGAAATACAATCTGTGTTTCCACTCAAGTTGGCTGTAAAATGGGCTGTGCATTCTGTGCCTCAACCATCGGTGGATTCAAAAGAAATCTCACAGCGGGGGAGATTCTTTCTCAAGTTTATCTTGCAACAAAAGAACTTGGCGAAAGAATAGGCAACATAGTACTTATGGGAATGGGAGAGCCCCTTGATAACTTTGACAATGTTATGAGATTTATTTCGCTCATAACGGATGAAAAGGGACAAAATATTTCAATGAGAAACATTTCCCTTTCCACCTGCGGGCTTGTTGACAAAATTGAAACCCTGTTATCAAAGCGTTTGCAACTTACCCTTTCCGTTTCTCTGCACGCTCCGAATGACGAAATCAGAAACAAAATTATGCCGATAAATAAGCGGTACAATATCCAAGAACTTTTAGATATTTGCCGTAAATATACAAAAGAAACTTCAAGACGCATTTCATTTGAATACTCTATGCTGAAAGATATAAATGATTCGGATGAATGTGCAAAAGAGCTTGCTACACGGCTGAAAGGAATGCTCTGCCATGTTAATCTTATTCCGGTTAATCAGGTGGAGGAAAGTTCCTTTAAGCCGAGTACCCCTGAACGAGTTAAAAACTTTGCAAAAATTCTCGAGTCCTATGGAATTACAACTACCGTAAGAAGAAAACTCGGTTCGGACATTGACGCTTCCTGTGGCCAGCTTCGCTTAAAGCAAAACAAGAAGGGAGAAACACAATATGATTCTTGCCGCTAAAACAGACAAAGGTCTTGTGAGGGAAAACAACCAAGATTCATATTCCATAGGCGAGCTTTCATCAAGCGCCTGCTTTGCCATCGTCTGTGACGGTATGGGGGGTGGAGCGGAAGGAGCACTCGCCTCAAAGGAATGTGTTCGCATAGTTAGGGAAAGGATAATAAATTCCTACTATGACGGTATAAGCGACATTGCAATTAAGTCGCTGCTTTTAAATGCCATTGAGTATGCGAACAAATATGTGTGGTCCCTTTCCCAAAGTGAAGAACAGTATGAGGGGATGGGTACAACGGTGGTTGCGGCTGTCGTCACAAATGAGTTTGCCTACATTGCCCATGCAGGGGACTCAAGGGCATATCTGCTCAAACCTAAATCACAGGAAATTCGTCAGGTTACCATAGACCATTCCGTAGTTCAAAAAATGCTTGAGGATGGGGAAATAACCCAAGACCAGATTAAAAATCACCCTAAAAAGCATTTAATAACAAGGGCAGTGGGTGTTGACCAAAATATAAAAGCAGATTTTTACCAGGAGGACATCCTCCCCGGCAATATTCTTTTAATCTGCACAGACGGACTTACAAATTATATCACGGTTCAAGATATTTTAGACTCCTCAACACTACCGAGTTTGGATGGCTTTGTTGAGAAATTATTTGAAATTGTAAAAAACAACGGCTCCGGAGACAATGTCACGGTTGCCACAGTTTCGATATAGGAGAGGGGATTAAAAATGGATAACTATACAGGGAAAAGACTTGACGGTCGCTATGAAATTCAAGAAGTTATAGGTGTCGGCGGTATGGCGGTTGTCTATAAGGCCTACGACAACATAGATGACAGAATAGTAGCGGTCAAAATATTGAAGGACGAGTTTCTCGCAAATGAAGATTTCCGTCGCAGATTTAAGAATGAGTCCAAAGCAATTTCTTTGCTTTCACATCCAAACATAGTTAAGGTTTACAATGTTAATTACGGTGACCGCTTACAGTACATCGTAATGGAACATGTTGAAGGAATTACCCTTAAAGAGTATATCGCACAGCAGGGAAGACTTGGCATAAAGGAAACAATTCACTTTACCATGCAGATTCTTCGTGCTCTCCAACACGCTCACGACAAGGGCATTATTCACCGTGATATTAAGCCCCAAAACATTCTTCTGCTTTCAAACGGCAACATTAAGGTTACTGACTTCGGCATTGCCCGTTTCAGTTATTCCGACACAAAAACGATGACCGATGCCGCTATCGGTTCTGTTCACTACATAAGTCCCGAGCAGGCGAGGGGTCACTCCATTGACGAAAGAACAGATGTTTATTCTGTAGGCGTTGTTATGTACGAAATGCTTACGGGTAGGCTTCCATTTGTTTCAGACAATTCCGTGTCTGTTGCCCTAATGCAGCTTCAAAATGACCCAAAGAGTATTCGAGAACTCAACCCCAATATTCCCGTAGGTCTTGAGCAAATTGTAAACAGAGCAATGTCAAAGGAAACAAAGGCGAGATATCAAACCGCCTCCGAAATGCTACTTGATATTGAAGAATTTAAGAGAAACCCCAACATTCGTTTCCAGCAAGATTATTTTGTTGACACAGATCCCACAAAGTTTGCGGTAAACACCAATGTCAATGTGCCTACTGCTCCCGCACCTGTCCCCGCACCGCCCAGACAGCCTTTGGTAATCCCGGACGGAGATGAGCACGAGTCACGGGGCAACAGTAAAGTGGGCTTTATTGTTATGGGTGTTGTTATAGGTCTTTTGGTTGTTGGTCTTATCAGTTTTGCATTTTTTTATTTCTTTACCGACCTGTTTACAAAGTCCTATGACACGGTACCCAACTTTGTAGGTCTCGTTTATGAAACGGATATTCAAAATAACGCAGACTATCGGGGTTTTGAATTTGAACTTAAAACCGAGCCGAATTCCCTTCTTACAGACGGTACGGTATTTGATCAAGATCCCCCGGCGGACAGAAAAATAGAAAATAAAGATTTTGTGATCACCCTTTATGTTGTTGACAACGAACAGCCAATTACCGTTCCCGATGTGTTTGGTATGAACTGGGAAAAGGCACAACAGGTGCTTGAAGAAAAAGGGTTTAAGGTAAATCTTTTACCTATGGCAAATGCGGTTGAAGACTACGGTACGGTTATAAAAACCATTCCCGGCTCCAATACTCAAGCCACAGCGGGCGATGTAATCAGTATTTACTATGCAAGTGATGATGAACTTGTTGAGGTTCCAAGTGTTATCGGCTGGGATGTTGAAACAGCAGGTGAAAAACTTGCCTCAATGCAGCTTGCAATTAACCCGAAATATACGGAGAAAAATTCAGACAAGCCCAAGGGTGAGGTTATTGAACAAAACCCCGTTGAGGGTGACAAGGTTATTCCGGGAACAAGAATTTCAGTTGTTGTAAGTAACGGTGTTCCGGAAAAATCAAAAGCGGAAATAAAACTTATTCTTCCCACAGGTAACACTCAGCAAAACTTCTCCGTTTATGTCAACAATGAAACAAAAATGAACACTTCCATGCTTATGGACGGCGTTGTTTATGACTTAACCGTTGAGGGTAGCGGTTCGGATGTTCCCGTAAAGGTTTATATCGGCGGAAGTGAATACTTTACCTGTACGGTTGACTTTACCAAGAGTCCTGCGGTGGTTACCAATGAAAGGTACTCCTCCAGCGGTACCAATGTTCCCGTAAGAGCCCTTCCAAATGTTGTGGGTAAACAGATGACAGATGCGCAAAGTATCTTAAAAAATGCGGGCTTTATCAATGTTAGAGTCGAGTACAGAGAAACTCAAATCCCAAGTGAAAACGGAATGGTAATAAATCAAATTCCCGGTGGCTCACTGGTTACAATGGTTCCTGCTGATACCACAATCACAATTTATGTGGGACAGTCACAGGGTATTTAGTCAATGGCAGAGCTTAAGGGAATCATACTAAAAGGAATCGGCGGCTTCTACTATGTTGAGGCCACCGACGGAGTAGTTTATGAGTGCAAAGCTAAAGGAATTTTCAGGAAGCACGGAATAACACCTTTAGCGGGGGACAGGGTTACCATTTCCGTTAATGAACTCGCAGAGAATACAATTGATGCCATTGAAGAAAGAAAAACGGAAATGTTGAGGCCTCCCGTTGCCAATGTGGACAGACTTTTTATTGTTTCCTCCACCGTTGAGCCGAAGCCGGTGCTTTTCATAATAGACAAACTCTCCGCTCTTGCCCACGACAAGGGAATAGAGCCCATTGTTGTGTTCACTAAGTGTGACCTTTCCCCCGGGGAAGAGTATGCCCAAATCTATCATAAGGTGGGCATAAAGGTCTTTTGTGTTTCAAATGAGACAGGGGAGGGAGTTATGGAAGTAATGGCAGAGTTTAAGGGACATATAAGTGCCCTTTGCGGAAACTCCGGTGTGGGTAAGTCATCCCTTCTGAATGCCATATTTCCCGACCTTGAGCTTGAAACTGCGGCTATTTCGGACAAGTTGGGCAGAGGCAGACACACCACAAGACAAACGGAGCTTTTCAAAGTAGCAGGGGGCTATGTTGCGGATACACCAGGCTTTGCCTCCATTGTTTTAGAGGACAGTGAGTTTATCATTAAAGAAAACTTACCCTTTGCCTTTGTGGAATTTGAAAAATATTTAGGTACCTGTAAATTTTCCACCTGTTCTCATGTGAAAGATGACGGCTGTAAAATTATTGAAGCGGTTGAAAGGGGAGAAATTCCCAAATCCCGCCACGAAAGTTACTGTATGATGATGGAGAGAGCCCAAAACATAAATGAGTGGGAAATAAACCCCAAGAACAAATAAAATCCGAAGCAATCGCTTCGGATTTTTTCTGTTTATTCTTATTTTACAGGGTTATGGTTTGTCGCCACAATGTTAATTCCCGTGTCACAAACATTTGCCACAAGCACATCTCCAAGGGTAACGGGAGCTTTAACACTTGTTGAGTTAATCTCTTTCATGCAGTCAAAAATTTTATCCTTTGGAAGAGGACTTGCGGATTTACAGGGAACCACATTATATAAACCATCTTCAACCCTGACGGTTGTTGTAAGACTTCTTACAGGGTTTGTACATTCGTTTATTGCGTAAGTTTCGCCCCGTTTACAAATGTTTCCGCTTACGCTTATTACTTCACCCTTCTCATTGAGTTCAGCCACCAAAGAACAGCCCATAGGGCATGTTACACATGTAATGTTTCTAATCATATTCTCACTCCTCCACAGTAATTTCCACAACATCGTTTTCCTTAAAATTCTTCAGCATATCCTGCTTAAGAATTACATCTTCCATTTCACCGGGAGTAAGACGGGGTCTTTTTTTCTTTATTATGGTTTCATCGTTATGTTTAACAACCACAGAGGCATTTGTAAATGTGGAGCCAACTCTAAAGAAGAGTTTAACATCCTCATTACTGTTAAGGTTAACCTTTTGAGGAACAATGTAGCGTACCGCTCCCACACCCTTTGTAGTAATGAATTTTGCTTTCTCTTTCTTACCCTTTACATAATTTGCGGCGCCTTCACCGGCAATCTGGCTCTCCTGCGTTACAAAGTCAACCAGGTCGTGAACATGAAGCACATTACCGCAGGCAAAAATACCCTCGTGGTCCGTTTCACGGTATTCGTCAACAACGGCACCGTTGGTAACTCGGTCTATGGAAATACCCACTTCTCTTGTCAACTCATTTTCAGGAATGAGACCCACGGAAAGGAGAAGAGTGTCACACTCAATAAACCTTTCACTTTCGGGAATAGGCTTAAGATTTTCATCCACATTGGCTATTGTAACACCGCTAACCCTGTCTTTACCATGAATATCCACCACAGTACAACTGAGATAAAGGGGGATACCATAATCTTCAAGACATTGAACAATGTTTCTTGTAAGACCGCTTGAGTAGGGCATAAGTTCACAAACACACTCAACCTTTGCACCCTCAAGAGTCATACGGCGAGCCATAATAAGGCCAATATCACCTGAGCCGAGAATAACAACTTTTTTACCCGGCATATAGCCGTCAATATTAACATATTTTTGAGCGGTACCCGCACTTAAAACACCGCTTGCCCTTGTGCCGGCAATATTCAAAGCACCACGAGGTCTTTCTCTGCATCCCATGGCAAGAATAACTGCCTTCGCCTGAATTTCAAGCAGTCCGTCGGTTTTGTTAACCGCATAAACCTTTTTGTCTTCGGTTACCTGAAGTACCATAGTGTCAAGTTTATATTCAATCTTTAAATCTTCAACTTGCTGAATAAATCTGTCGGCATATTCGGGGCCGGAAAGTTCTTCACCGAAATACTGAAGTCCAAAACCTGTGTGAATACACTGTCCCAAAATGCCTCCGAGAAATTCGGCTCTTTCAAGAATGAGGATACTTTCAATGCCGCATTCTCTTGCCTTGATTGCCGCCGCCAAACCTGCGGGGCCGCCACCGACTACAACAATATCATAATTAAGCATTGTTTCTCCTCCTTACTTTGTTCTCTCGTATAATATTTTTGACTCTCCGCCAAACTTGGTAATTTCGTTAATATCAACACCAAGTTCCTGTGCAAGAAGTTCAACTACCTTTGAACCGCAGAAACCGCCTTGACAGCGACCCATACCGGCTCTCGTTCTTCTCTTAACTCCGTCCACATCCCTTGCACCTGCGGGAGCATTGATTGCGTCTAAAATTTCCCCCTCTGTGATTGTCTCACAGCGACAAATAATTCTGCCGTAGGCGGGGTTTTTTTCAATAACGGCTTTTCTTTCTTCGTTGCTTAAATGTCTGAAACGAACCGGTTCTTCTCTCGTTGCAACAAAGTTTTCTTTCTCTTTTGCCTCAAGCTTTTCAGCAATTAACTCAGCTACATAAACACCGATTGCGGGGGCAGAGGAAAGACCGGGGGATTCAATACCCGCAACATGCAAAAACTTGTCGTTTTTGTCACTGAATTCAATAATAAAGTCGTCCCTGTCGCTATGTGCTCTGAGACCCGCAAATGAGGTTATAATTTCTCTCGTGGGTAGGTTTGGAATACTTTTTTTAGCAGTGTTCAAAACATAGGCAAGAATGTCTGCGGTTGTGGTCACATCACTTTTGTCCTCAATATCGTTTGCACTGGGGCCAATGAGAAGGTTACCGTCAACTGTGGGGGTAACAAGAACGCCCTTACCCATTTTTGTGGGACATTGGAAAATAGTGTGTTTAGCAAGACCGCCCGCTGTCTTATCGCAAAGCATATATTCACCTTTTCGAGGTGTTGTGGAGTATGAATAATCTCCGATAAGTGCCGCAACATTGTCACAGTAAACACCTGCGGCATTTACAATATATTTTGTCGTAATGCAGTCTTTACCGTTTGAAACGGTAAACTTTTCACCGTCAAAGTCAATGGAGGAAACCGCAAAGTTTCTTATAAAATCCGCACCATTGGTGACGGCATTTTCGGTGGCGGCTATGGTTAACTCATAAGGGCAAACCAGACCTGCGGTGGGTGCGAAAAGAGCACCCTGTGCTTCATTGCTGATATTCGGTTCAAGGGACTTAAGTTCATCTTTATCAATGATTTTAAGACCGGGAACGCCGTTTGTCTTACCCTTTTCCAAAAGAGTTTCAAGGGTTTTCATTTCTTCATCGGAAAAGGCAACAACAAGGGAGCCGTCAGATTTGAAAGGAACACTTAATTCTTCACAAACCTTCGGCATTCTTGCGGTACCTTTCACATTAAACTTTGCTTTGAGAGAACCGGGCTTTGCATCAAATCCGGCATGCACAATAGCAGAGTTTGCTTTGGAAGCGCCCATAGCGACATCATTGCATTTTTCTAAAAGAGCAATTTTGATGTCAAATCTGCTAAGCTCTCTTGCAATAAGAGAACCGACAACACCGGCACCGATTACCGCCACATCATAAATCATCACATTACCTCCAAAAAACATACTTTCAATCCATTATTATACAACCCTCACTGTAAATTTTCAATAGTAAATAATCAAAATAAGAACTTTAAATCTAAAATATTGCATTAAAATTCTAAAAAAAACAGAATTGGACCGGTAGCCTTTGCCACTACACCTTGTGTTTAGACGGAAAACTACGGACAAAACCTTGTATTTTTCTTGCATAATTATTTTTCCTGTGTTATAATAAACCATATATTGGTATATTGTTGCTATTCACATAAATTTCAAGGAGATGACTCGGTTGGCAAACAGTAATAACAAATCAAAATCAAAATCTTCTTCTGCAAAATCCACATCGAAAAAGACACCCGAATCTCAAGGAGAACAGTTTGTTTTAAGCAGACAGCATAAGGCAATAATCCTTTTCGGTGCCGCAATAATTATGTTCTCAATCGTGTTTATTGAGGGCGAGGCGGCTTGGGCTTGGATGCATAATTTTGTGCTTTCTTTGTTTGGATTTTGCGCATATTTAATACCCTTTTCCCTTGTTTATTCCTGTATCATTTATGCAATGGACAGACCTAACAGAAGCGTTATTGTTAACACGGTATGTTCAAGTGGGATTGTTGTGTTTTTGTCCTCTCTTATTCAGCTTTTTTCCAACAGCAAAGAGTATTTTTCAACCGTTACTCTAAGTGAACAGATAAAAACCGTTTGGAACTCCATTACACCGGGAAGGACAGGCGGGCTCCTCGGCGCCACGGTAGGCGGCCTTTTGGCAAAGGCCTTCGGTAAAACCGGAACACTCATAATTCTATTGGTTTTAATGGTTGCTGCCGTTCTCATTATTACCGGCATTTCCCTTCCCATGATTGCTTCATTCATTAAGAAGCCCATTGTAAAAGTGGGAGAGTACGGTTCAGAAAAATTAGAAGAAAATCAAAGAAAGAGAGAAGAACTTAAGGAGCAAAGAGAAAGGGAAGAAGAGGAAAGGAAACAGCTTGAAAATGCTGTTAAAGCACCCCCCACAATAGACTCTTTGATCCCCGAATTTAACCCCGGCAAACTTGATGAACCCGGCATGCCGGAAACACCGGTTTCACACGACACTCCCTCAAGTGTTAAGGGTATGCCTGCGGCGGTTGAAGGTACCCCCGGAAACAAAAGTTCATTTACCGAAAGTAAATCAAGACGAGCAGGAAAAACCTCTGTAACCAAAGAAAAGACATATGCTCAAACTTCAACACCTGCAAGGGTTTCAAGAAATTATGTTTACCCGACGGTTGACCTTTTAGATATTTCTGAAAATACGGGAATCGGTGACACAATGGAGGAAATGCAGGAGGGAGCAAAGAAACTTGTTGCCACTCTTGAAAGTTTTAAGATTAAAACCATTGTTACAAACATCGTAAGAGGACCTTCCGTTACTCGTTATGAACTGCTTCCCGAAGAGGGAGTTCGTATAAATAAAATCACCACCCTTGCTGACGATATCGCTTTAAGATTGGCTGCCAGATCCGTAAGAATTGAAGCCCCCATTCCCGGTAAATCTGCCATCGGTATTGAAATTCCCAATGCGGTTAAAGTGGGAGTTACAATGCGTGAAATTCTTTCAACGGATTACTACAAAAAGGCAAGTGAAAAGAGCAAAATCAATGTTGCTGTGGGTAAAGATATCACAGGCAATATCATTATGGCAGACCTTGCAAAAATGCCCCACTTACTTGTGGCGGGAACAACAGGTTCGGGTAAATCCGTTTGCCTTAATTCCATGATTTTGAGCATTCTTTTCAATGCTTCTCCCGAAGAGGTTAAACTGCTTTTGATAGACCCCAAAATGGTTGAGTTTACTGTCTATGACGGCATTGCTCACCTTGAAGTTCCCGTTGTTTCAAATCCAAGGAAAGCCGCCGGTGCACTCTCTTGGGCTGTCAGTGAAATGGAAAAAAGGTACAAACTTTTCTCTGAAAACGGAGTCCGTGATATCAGAAGATTTAATAAACTTTGTGAAAGCAACGAAGAGCTTACAAAAATGTGCTACTATGTCATTATAATCGACGAACTTTCGGACCTTATGATGACCGCACCGAAAGAGGTTGAAGACTCCATTTGTCGTCTTGCACAGATGGCCCGTGCCGCAGGTATTCACCTTGTTATTGCCACTCAAAGACCCTCCGCCGATGTAATTACCGGTCTTATTAAAAATAATATTCCTTCAAGAATTGCCCTTACGGTTTCTCAGGCGATTGAGTCAAGGATTATCCTTGACCGAGGCGGAGCGGAAAAACTTCTGGGTAACGGCGATATGCTCTTTAATCCCATAGGTATTTCAAATCCCACAAGAGTTCAGGGTTGCTATGTTTCCGACGGAGAAATAGCGAGAGTTGTGGCACATATCAAAAAGCATTCCTCGGCAACCTACAACGAAGATGTTATTAAAGAAATTGAAAGTAAAACCGCCAGTGCAGATGGCTCAAGAGCAGGGGACGAGGATCTCGAGGATGCCCTTGATCCCGTATTCAACGATGCGGTTGAAGTTGTTCTTGCGGCAGGTGAGGCATCTACAACCAACCTTCAAAAGAGATTGAAACTTGGCTATGCACGGGCATCTCGTGTTATGGACCAACTTGAAGAATGCGGTATAGTAGGGCCGAAGGACGGCTCAAAGCCAAGAGAAGTTCTTATTTCCTCACAGCAGTGGTATGAGCGTCAAGCCCTTGCGGACAGCGCTCCCAAGCAGGAACAGTTAACCTTTTACTCTACTCCGAAACCACCCACTCTCATACCCGATTTAGCGGAAAATGAATACCAAGACTTTGAAGAGGTTCAAGAAATTGAACTTCTTGAAGAAGATTATGACGAAGAAGATTACTACGAAGATGAAGATGAACAGGAACAAGAGCCGGAATTAGTTGACGATTTTGCGGATATTCTTGAAGATGACGAAGAAGACGAGGAATACGAAGAAGTAGCAGCAGAGGAAGAACCTGAAGAGATTCAGGAAGTAGAAATATTGGAAGACGAAGAGGACGAAGAAGCGGAAATCGAAGAATCGGAAGAAGAAACACAAGCAGAAGATGAAATTAAAATAGTTCATTTGCCTGTGGAAAACCACGATAATTCAACATCCTCCGAACATACTAAAGAAGAGGATTTTGAAGATTTTGATGATATTCGTCCCATAAATATTGACGACATTTTTGAAGAGGATTCTAAATTCTCCGATGACAACTTTTTTAACTGATAAAGGAAGTAAATGAGTTTTTTGCCCGTTTCAAAACAGGATATGCTCTCTCTTGGTTGGGGTGAGGTTGACTTTGTCTATGTAAGCGGTGACGCTTATGTGGATCACCCCTCCTTTGGTATGGCCATAATTACAAGAGTCCTTGAAAATGCGGGTTTTAAGGTGGCTGTTTTAGCCCAGCCCGACTGGAAAAAGGACGAGGACTTTTTACAGTTCGGCACCCCTCGATTAGGCTTTCTTGTTTCAAGCGGCAACATTGACTCCATGGTTGCCCACTACACCGTTGCAAAGAAACTCAGAAGCACAGACTCTTACAGTCCCGGGGGTAAATTCGGTTTAAGACCTGACCGTGCCGTAATAGTTTATTGCAATAAAATTCGTGAACTTTTCGGGAAAATCCCCATTGTAATCGGAGGCCTTGAGGCTTCCCTTCGCCGTTTTGCCCACTATGATTATTGGGATGATAAAATTCGCCGTTCAATTCTCTTTGACTCCCAAGCGGATTTAATTTCCTATGGTATGGGTGAAACCTCAATTCTTGAAATTGCAAATCGCCTAAACAGGGGTGAGGACATTTCTGCAATTACCGACATTTTAGGAACCTGTTACAGTGTGGATGTGCGTGAAACGCCCTACGGCGGGGCGGAATGCCCAAGTTTTGAAAATGTTCTTAATTCCAAAAAAGAATATGCCGTTTCCTGCAGAATTCAACAGGATGAGCAGGATGCCTTTCGAGGCAAAGCGGTAAAACAGCGACACGGGAGCAGAATGCTTGTGCAAAATCCCCCTGCAAAACCATTGACAACACAGGAATTGGACAAGGTTTATTCTCTGCCCTACGAAAGAACTTGGCACCCTATGTATGATGCCTCAGGCGGTGTTCCCGGAATAGAAGAGGTTAGGTTTTCAATTACCCATAACCGTGGCTGTTTCGGTGCCTGTAACTTTTGCTCCCTTGCATTTCATCAAGGCAGATACATCACCACCCGCAGCAAAGAATCTATTATTGAAGAGGCAAAATATCTCACGAGTTTACCCGACTTTAAGGGCTACATTCACGATGTGGGCGGCCCCACCGCTAACTTTCGGCTTCCATCCTGTCAGGGACAAGAAGAAAGGGGACTTTGCAAGGGCAAAAAATGTCTTGCCCCCACACCTTGCCCGAAGTTGCAGGTGGACCACAGTGAATACCTTGATATTCTCCGAGAACTTCGCTCCCTCCCAAAAGTAAAAAAAGTGTTTATCCGTTCGGGAATCAGGTATGACTATCTCCTCAAAGACAAAGATGACACCTTCCTTCGTGAAATGGTGGAACACCATGTGAGCGGGCAGTTGAAGGTTGCCCCGGAACATTGCTCCGTGGCAGTGCTTGACAAAATGGGAAAACCTCATATTGAAGCATATATAGAATTTTCCCGAAAATATTTTTCATTAAGTGACAAAGTAGGCAAGGAACAATATTTAGTGCCCTATCTTATGTCCTCCCACCCGGGAAGCACGCTGAAAGATGCTGTAGATTTAGCGGTTTTTCTTAAAAAAATGAACATAAGACCCGAGCAGGTTCAAGATTTTTACCCCACTCCGGGAACAGTTTCAACCTGTATGTATTACACCGGACTTGACCCCTACACTATGGAAGAGGTTTATGTGGCAAAAACTCCCCATGACAAGGCACTTCAGCGGGCATTACTTCAATATTACCGACCTGAAAGAGCAGACCTTGTGCGGGAAGCTCTTGTTAAATCGGGAAGAAGAGATTTAATAGGTTACGGTGAAAAATGCCTTGTAAAACCGGGACCAAGACAGACAAAAAATTATACAACCCAAAGGAATGCCTATGATAGAAAAAAACCTAAAAAAACTGTTAGAAAATAAGAAATTTAAGCGCTCCGAAGTTTCCTTCCTTCTTTTGATTTTAGCCCTTGTGGCAGCCATTGTGATTTCCTTTGAAAATCCTCTGGAAGGTCTTGAAAACACACTGGGCAAAGGAAACCGACCGCCGAAAGAATTCTCCCTTCATTTTATTGATGTGGGACAAGGGGACTGCACCCTGCTTATGTCAGACGGAGAAACAATGCTGATAGATGCGGGTGAAAAAGGGTACGAAACCAAAATCAACACCTATCTTTATTCCCTTGGTATTTCAAAGCTTGATTATGTGGTGGCAACCCACCCCCACAGTGACCATATCGGCTCAATGCCCAAGGTGATAAAAGAGTTTACTCCTCCGATGTTGGTAACTCCCTATCTTACTCCCGAACAAACTCCCGATTCCGTCATCTATGAAGACCTTTTAACTGCAGTTACAAAAACAGATTGCACGATTTTTAACCCTTCACCGGGTGAAATTTTTACCGTGGGCTATGCCACAGTTGAAGTCCTCGGACCGGTAACCAATGAAGCAGAGGATTTGAACGATATGTCCCTCGTGCTTATGATCACCTACAAAGACAGTAAGTTTTTACTTACGGGGGATGCAAAAAAAAGGGAGGAAAAGAGTATTCTTGAAAGCGGTGCAAATCTTGACTGTGACCTGCTTCATGTTTCCCACCACGGCTCAAATACCTCAAGTTCAGACGAATTCTTGGAAAGAGCAACTCCGGATTATGCGGTAATTTCCTGTGGAGCCGACAATGACTACGGACACCCCCACGGCAAAACAATTTCCAAACTGAAAAAATATACCGACAAGATATACAGAACCGATATTTGCTCCGATATTGTAGCAACAAGTGACGGCAAAAACATAGAAATAACCTATGAACTGCCAAATAAAGTTCAAAAAGCACCGTTTTTATTCATTTTTAACTTGAATAATGCGGTGCTTTATACTATAATAAAAATATTATAACGCTAAAATGACGAGGTATGCCCTTTAATGCAGAAAAACTTTTTAGTATCTCAAGAAGAATTGGACAGACAAAGTGAATATTCCCAAAAGCTTGCCGCTTTGCTTGATTCAAAATTTGAACAAGCCCCCAAAGCATTTGTTCATACCTTCGGCTGTCAGGGTAATGTGGCAGACGGGGAGAGAATTAAAGGCATGCTGGTACAAGTGGGCTATGAAATCACGGATGAGATTGAGGGTGCGGATTTAGTTCTCTACAACACCTGTGCCGTTCGTGAGCACGCTCAAGACAGAGTTTTCGGAAATGTTGGAGCGTTAAAGCCGTTAAAGACAGCCAATAGAGAGATGAAAATTTTGCTCTGTGGCTGTATGATGCAACAGCCCTATGTCTGCGAAAAAATAAAGAAAAGTTATCCCTTTGTGGATATAGTTTTCGGAACCCATGTAATTCATAAACTTCCCGAACTGCTTTACAAGTCATTTGCAAGGGGAAAACGGATTTTTGAAATTCCCCACAGTGACGGTATTATTTGTGAAGACCTGCCTATCCAAAGGGATTCTGCATTTAAGGCGTGGCTTCCCATTATGTATGGTTGTAATAATTTTTGCACCTACTGCATTGTACCCTATGTTCGTGGCAGAGAAAGAAGCAGGGAGCCGAAACTTGTTGTTGAGGAAGCAAAGAGTCTTGTGGCAGACGGATACAAGGAAATCACCCTTTTAGGGCAAAATGTGAATTCCTACGGTAAAAACCCCGACTACGGTTATAACTTTTCAAAACTGCTTAAAGAGATAAACGATATTCCCGGTGATTTTATAATTCGCTTTATGACCTCTCATCCTAAGGACTGCACGAGGGAACTTTTGGACACAATGGCTCACTGTGAGAAGGTTGCAAAACACCTTCATCTTCCTTTTCAGTCCGGCAGTGACAAAATTCTCAAAGAGATGAACAGGGGCTACACAAGGGAAAAATATCTTTCACTTTTAGACTACGCCTATTCGGTAATGCCGGAACTTTCCGTAACCTCCGATGTTATTGTGGGCTTTCCCGGCGAAACCTATGAAGATTTTTTAGAAACCGTTGAGCTTGTTAAAAAGGCAAACTTTACCTCAATGTTCACCTTTATTTATTCCCCAAGAGAAGGAACAAAAGCAGCACAAATGCCGGACCCCGTTTCTGCACAGGAAAAAGGCAAATGGTTCAGAGAACTTCTAAAGGTTCAAGAGGAAATTGCCGCCTCTCGCACAAGCGAAAGCGAGGGTAAGGTTTACAGAGTTCTTTGTGAAAGTGTAAACAAAAACGGTCTTATTGAAGGCAGAACAAGCGGAAATGTTATAATCGAATTTCCCGCAGACGAAAGTGTTATAGGCACCTTCCAAAATGTTACGGTAACCGAATCACTTACCTGGATTTTACGAGGCAAGTTGGTTAAAAATATTTAATTTTTAAGGAGAAAACAATGGATGTAATCGCATTAGCAAGACAGCTGGGCGCAGCCCTTCAGCAGGACGAGCGCTACCTCGCTTTCAAAGAAGCACAAAAAGCAAACGAAGAAGATAATGCTCTTAACGAGCTTATCTCACAACTTCAACTCCTTCAAGTTTCCTTCCAGCACGAAGCAAGCAAGGAAGACAAGGATGAATCAAAACTTGAGGCAATGGACAAGCAATTTGGTGAACTATATGCAAAGGTCATGCAAAATCCCAATATGCAGGCCTATGAGGCGGCAGCAGGTGAAATTGACAGCCTTATGAGATATATCAATGCTATTTTCACCCTTTGCCTTCAAGGTGAAGACCCTGAAACCTGCGAGCCCCCAACCGAGCAGGAACAGGACTGTGGCGGTGACTGTTCAGGCTGCAGCGGTTGTCAGTAATCTAAATTTTATTGCGTGAAAGGTCGGTAAGCGTTTAATGACGGAATATACACCCATGATGAGACAGTACTTCAAAATTAAAAAGCAATATCCTGACACGATTCTCATGTTTCGTCTTGGTGATTTCTACGAGATGTTCTTTGAGGATGCTAAAACGGCATCCTCGGAGCTTGAACTCGTGCTTACCGGCAGAGACTGCGGCAAAAAGGAAAGGGCTCCCATGTGCGGAGTGCCTTACCACAGTGCAGACTCATACATAGCAAGGTTAGTTTCCAAGGGCTATAAGGTGGCGGTTTGTGAACAAATGGAAGACCCTGCCACCGCAAAGGGCATTGTAAAAAGAGATGTCACCAGAGTACTCACCCCCGGCACGGTTATTGAAAGTTCAATGCTTGACGAAAGCAAAAATAACTTTCTTGCCTGTATCTGTGCATTAGGTGACAATTACGGCATCTGCTTTGCGGATGTTTCAACAGGTGCCCTTCACGCAACCCAGTTTGAAGGCAAAAACTCTTCAAGAAGTATAATCAACGAGCTTGGCAGGTTTTATCCGAGGGAAATTATCATTAACAGTAATGTTTTGGAACTTTCCCAGGTTACCGATTTTGTCAAATCTCAAATTCAGGGTGTTTCCTGTGAACTTCTTGATGATGAAAACTTTGAGCCTTCCGGGGCTGTTCAAAGCATTATCAAACATTTCAAAGTATCTGATGTCAGTCAGATTTTACCTGAAAATTCTCTTGCCGCTGTTTGTGCGGTGGGAGCAACCCTCGAATATCTTAAAAGTGTTCAAAAGAATGAGCTTGAAAACATTACCGCAATAGATTTCTACGGTGAAGACAGTTTTATGCGACTTGATGTTTCCGCTCTTCGTAACCTCGAAATTACGGAAACAATTCGTTCCCGTGAAAAGAGGGGTTCACTTCTTTGGGTGCTTGATAAAACTAAAACCTCTATGGGTAAAAGAATGCTTCGCTCATGGATTGAACAGCCACTTATGAATATCGGCGGTATTACAAAACGCCATAATGCCGTTAAGGAACTTGTAAATTCCCCTGAAATTTGTCAAGATTTAATTTCTGGTCTTGACGGTTGCCAAGATTTAGAGCGTCTTATCACAAGAATTTCCTACGGCAATGCAAATGCCCGTGAACTTCGTGCCCTTCACTCGACTCTTGTTAAATTACCCGAAATAATATCTCACCTTTCCAAATGCCAAAGCACAATGCTTTCAAGTGTGAAAGAAAATATTTTCCCCCTGGAAGATTTAAGCGATTTAATTGACAGAGCCATTGTTGAAGACCCGCCCTTCATCGTTCGTGAAGGCGGTATGATAAAGGACGGCTTTAATGCCCAACTTGATGAGCTTCGTGATATTGTAACCAACGGAAAAGGTTACCTTGCGGACATTCAGGCAAGGGAGCAGGAAAGAACTGGAATTAAAAAACTTAAAATCGGCTACAACAGAGTTTTCGGCTACTACATTGAGGTAACCAACTCATACAAGGAATTGGTTCCCGAAGACTATATAAGAAAACAGACCCTCACCAACTGTGAAAGATATATCACCCAAGAACTTAAAGAACTTGAGGCAAAGGTGCTGGGTGCTCAAGAAAGAATTGCCCATTTAGAGTTTGAAATTTTTGAAACCGTGAGAGAAAAAGCGGCGGAAAAACTTTATGAAATTCAAAAGACCGCAACCAACATTGCCACCGTTGATGTGTTAACATCCTTTGCGGTTGTGGCTGTAAATAACAACTATGTTTGCCCCGAAATGAATGCGGGAAATGAAATTCACATAACAGACGGCAGACATCCCGTTGTTGAACTTATGATAGATTACCCCTTTGTGCCCAATGACAGTATTCTCGACAATGAAGAAAATCGCTGTGCAATTATCACAGGACCCAATATGGCTGGTAAATCCACATATATGAGGCAGGTTGCTTTAATCTGCGTAATGGCACAGACGGGTTCCTTTGTCCCCGCAAAAAGTGCGAGACTCTGTATAGTTGACGGTATTTACACCCGTATCGGCGCATCGGACGATTTAGCAAGCGGTTCCTCCACTTTTATGGTTGAAATGAGTGAGGTGGCGGACATTCTTAAAAATGCCACTTCAAAGAGTTTAATCATATTTGATGAAATAGGCAGAGGTACCTCAACCTATGACGGAATGAGTATAGCAAGAGCAGTGCTTGAGTTTGCGGCAGACAAACGCAGACTGGGTGCAAAGACCCTGTTCGCAACCCACTACCACGAGTTAACTGACCTTGAAAATAAAGTTGAAGGTGTTAAAAACTACAATGTTGCGGTAAAACGCAGAGGGGATCACATTACATTCCTTCGCAAAATTGTAAGCGGCTGTGCAGACGGCAGTTACGGTATTCAAGTTGCAAAACTTGCGGGGGTACCGGATGCTGTTGTGGAAAGGGCAAAGGTAGTGCTTGAAGAAATCAGCGAATATGCCTATGTTCCCCAGACCTTTCTTCCACAGGAGCAAGAGGAAGACAATCAAATTTCCTTTGCAAGCACAAATGACGATAAAATTCGTTCAAAACTGCAAGATATAGACATTAACACAATAACTCCCATTGAAGCAATGCAAATTCTTTACGAACTTGTTTCTTTGGCAGAATAAATGAGAAAGGAGTGTCCTATGGCTAAAATAAATGTAATGCCCAAGCATTTGGCTGAGCTTATTGCCGCAGGTGAAGTTGTTGAAAGACCTGCCAGCATAGTTAAGGAACTCCTTGAAAACTCAATAGATGCGGGAGCAAGCATAATCACCGTTGAAATTAAAAACGGAGGTATTTCCTACATTCGTGTTTCCGACAACGGCTCCGGAATACCCCGTGGGGATGTTCCCGCCGCCTTCATCAGTCACGCAACGAGCAAAATATCAACAAAGGAAGATTTAAACTCTATTCTCACTTTGGGCTTTCGTGGGGAGGCACTTCCCAGCATAGCAGCCGTTGCAAGTGTGGAACTTTTGACAAGCACGGAAGATGAAGAAATAGGCACAAGGTACTTGATGGAGTACGGAGAGCAAACTTTAATTGACGATGCGGGATGCCCCAAGGGTACAACAATTACCGTTCGAGATTTGTTCCTGCGCACTCCTGCGAGAATGAAATTCTTGAAAAGGGATGTGACGGAGGCAAATGCCGTTGCAAGCATTGTTGACAGAACCGCTTTGTCTCACCCTGAAATATCATTCAGATTTATCCGTGAGGGCAAGCAGGTACTGATGACCAGCGGAAAAGGGGACAGTTTGGTTTGCATAAGAGAAGTTTTGGGCAAAGACTTTGCGGATGCTTTAATACCTTGTGAAGGGGAAACCAACGCAGTCAGAGTACAGGGCTTTATAACAAAACCCTCATATTCAAGACCAAACAGAAATCTACAGTATTTCTTTCTAAATAAAAGATATGTTCGCACCGGTACCGCAAGTGCCGCAATAAGCGAGGCATATAAGGGCAGTATAATGACAGGGAAATTTCCTTCCTGTGTGCTTAACATAGCAGTTAACCCCTCAAGTGTGGATGTGAATGTTCATCCTGCGAAAATTGAGGTTCGGTTTTCAGATGAAAAGAGCGTGTTCAGCTGTGTTTACGCTGCCTGTAAATCTGCCCTTGCCCAAGGGGACAAGGTAAAACAGATTACACCCTCTAAAACGAATGCTTTCACCTACCCGGAAGATTATAAAACAACTTATGAAAGCAATAAAGAGCAGATTACTTTTCCCAAAAAACGAGAGGACTTTTGGCAAACCGTTCAGGTTTCAAAGCCAAAAGAACCCACACCTAAAAATAAAGAAGTGAAAACAACCCTTACCGCCTGTGCACCGAGAGAAGAAATTGAAAAGGGTGCAGGGGTAGATTTAATAGACGATATTCTTCTGAAATCTCCCGGTAAAAAGCAGGGTGAAAGCACTCCTTCAGTTCCTGCGGCAGCACCCCTTCCTCCGGACATTAACGAATTTGAAGAGGAAGAGTTCAGACTTGTGGGGGAGGCATTCTTAACCTACATTATCTGCGAGTACAAGAAAAAACTTGTTATCATTGACAAGCACGCCGCCCACGAAAGAATTATTTACGAAGAACTCAAATCAACAAGCGGTGAGCGTTCCGGTCAAGTGCTTTTAGCGCCTGTTACCGTTAATCTCACAAAGGAAGAGTACAGCGTAATTCTTGAGAATTTAGAAGTTTTAAGTAAGGCCGCCTTTGCGGTGGAAGATTTCGGCAACGGCTGTGTTCTTGTAAGCGAATGTCCCATGGAACTTTCCGTTGATGAAATAGAGAGTATAATTACGGAAATCGCAGGAAAATTGGCCCAAGGTAAGCAAAATATTTTACCCGAAAAGTTGGACTGGATTTTCCATTCCGTTGCCTGTCGCAGTGCAATTAAAGCGGGCAACTTTACCTCAAAACTTGAAATGGAGCGTTTTGCAAAGCAGCTTCTTTCCATGCCGGATATTCGTTACTGCCCCCATGGCAGACCGATTATGATAGAAATGACACAAAGAGAACTGGAGAAAAACTTTGGCAGAATATAAAATCCCGCTGATAGCGGTTGTAGGCCCCACAGCTTCGGGAAAGACAAAACTGGCGGTGGAAATATGTAAAAAACTTAACGGCGAAGTAATTTCCTGTGACTCTATGCAGATTTACACGGGAATGGATATCGCCACGGCAAAGCCCACCCCCGAAGAAAGACAAGGTATTCCCCACCACCTTATCGGTTTTGTGGAAATTACCGACACTTACAGTGTAGCCGCATACTGTGAAGATGCAAAAAATATTATTGCCGATATTAACTCAAGGGGCAAACTTCCCGTTTTAGCCGGTGGCACAGGGCTGTATTATTCTTCGCTTGTTGACAATATTTCTTTCATCGAAGAAGATACAGATTATGAATACCGTGAGGAATTAAGAATAATTGCCCAGGAAAAATCTCCCGCTCATTTACTTCAAATGCTTCGTGAAATTGACCCTGAATCCGCCGAGGTTTTACACGAAAACAATTTAGGCAGAATTATCCGTGCCCTTGAAATTTATCGCACAACGGGTAAAACAAAGACCGAACAAGAGGCACAGTCTCGAACAGTTCCGTCACCCTATAATATTACGGTTATCGGACTTGATGCAAGAGACAGAAACTTTCTTTATGAAAGAATCAACAGACGAGTTGACCTAATGCTTGAGGAAGGTCTTCTTCAAGAGGCGAAAGAATTCTATGACAGCAACCCTTCTTCAACTGCGGTACAGGCAATCGGCTACAAGGAATTAAAATCATTCCTTGACGGTGCTCTTCCCCTTGAAGAATGTGTTGAAAACTTAAAAATGAAAACCCGAAACTATGCTAAGCGACAGTTGACTTGGTTCAGACGGGACGAAAGGGTAAACTTTTTGTTTATTGATGACTATCCCTGTTTTGATGAACTTGTTAAAGCTGCTTTGACTTTGGCAGAAAGGGGGATTAAATGAAAGCAGAAAAAATAATCAGAATTTTGTCTGTCATTATGCTTGTGGGAGTACTTCTTTACTTTGGTGTAAATATATATAAGTCCTCCGCAAGCAACTACAAAACCGAAACCGCTATGGTTCAGTCTGTTTTGGAAGCGGTGGATGCGGAAATGTTTGTAATTCGCTCCGAAAAGATTATCAAAAGTAAAAAGAATGTAATAGTCGTTCCCCTTGCCAAAAATGGCAGCAAGGTGGGCAGCGGTGCCGAAGTGGGTGCAGTGTTCAAAGACGAAACCGCCGCAGAAAATTATTCCAAGGCACTTGCTCTCCAAAATAAGTTGGATATTTACAGAAAGATAAGTAACCATGTCCGTTTAGCAAACCTTGACCTGAGTAAACTAACAAATGAAATAGCAAATGACTATCTTTCAATGCTTGACGCGGTTTACTATAATGAGTATTCTGACCTTTCCGCTCAGGAACTTTCCTTTGACGAAAAACTTTCCCGAAAAATTATTAGCGAGGGTAAAGATGTTGACTGTGAAGCCAAAATCGCTTCCCTTGAAGCGCAAATCGAAAAGCTTTCAAAGGATAAGCCCCTTGAAATGCTGAAGACAGATACGGCAGGCTTTTTTGTTTCACGCCCGGATGGATACGAAAATATAATCAACATAGAGGAAGTGGATTCTCTTAAACCGGAAGACCTTGAAAAAGCATTCAAGGCAAAAAAGGGAAAGATAGGCGAAAATGTAATCGGCAAAGTGATAAACGGTTTTGAATGGTATGTTGCCTGCATTGTTTCCACAAGCGACTTTTCGGGAAAAAATGAGGGTGCAACATTACGGCTTCTTTTAGGAAATACAGACAACGAATCGGTGAAAGCTAAAATTTACTCAAAAACGCCCCTTGAAGACAACAAAACCATGTTGATTTTTAAGTGCAACAGTATGAACGAAGAGCTTTCCACCATAAGAAAACTAAACGGTAAAATTATAATTCGTTCCCACAAGGGGATAAAACTACGAAAAGATGCTGTGAGGTTTAACAGCAAAAACAAACCCGGCGTTTATATAGTTGAAGGCAATCTCATCAAGTTTAACAGAATTGAGGAACTTTATTCAGGGGACAACTATGTGGTTGCCAAAGATAAAACCGGAGTCGTCGGTTGGCTTGCCCAGTACGATGAGGTTGTAGTTTCAGGAAAGGGGTTGTCAAATGGAAAAGTTATCAGATAGTCGTAATCTTGAAACCATTAAAGAAAATCTTGAAGTTATTAACGAGAACATTGTAAATGCCTGCATTAAAGCAGGCAGAAAAGAAGACGAGGTTAAACTTTTAGCGGTAACTAAAACCGTAGATATCGAGAGAATCAACTATGCTATCGATTGCGGTGCCACTCTGATAGGGGAAAACAGGGTACAAGAAATTCTCGAAAAGTTACCGAAACTTTCACCCTGTGCCCTGCACCTAATCGGACACTTACAGTCCAACAAAGCAAGAAAAATAGTTGGAAAGGCAGATGTCATTGAGTCCGTAGATTCCCTCTCAATTGCAAAAGAAATTTCAAAACAGGCCTCAAAACAGGGGATAACACAAAAAATTCTGCTTGAGGTAAACATCGGAAACGAAGAGAGTAAATTCGGCTTTGACATTGAAGAGGTGGAAGAACGAGCCCTGGAAATTGCGGAATTTGACTCAATTCACATCTCGGGACTTATGTGTGTAGCACCGATTTGCGAGGATAAAGCACATTTAATTAAAATATTTTCAAATATGCACAATCTATTTATTGACATAGGCAGTAAAAATGTTCATAATATAACCATGGACATTCTTTCAATGGGAATGTCAGGGGACTATGAAGAGGCAATTGCCGGAGGTTCAAACCTAATTCGTATCGGCTCTGCTATCTTCGGCCCGAGACTTTACCGAGATAAACACTAATTTACTTACTATACAAGGAGGATTTATTATGGGAATTTTTGACAAATTTTCAAATTGGATCAGCGCAACAGACGAAAGCTATGTAGAAAACCAAGGGGACGAGTTTAACGAGGATTTTGACTATGAACCGGGGCAGGAGGAAACACCCGTTACCTCTTCAAGAGCACCCATATTCCACTCAAAAAGCGACAAAAGTTCAAATGTGGTTTCAATAAACTCACCTAAGCCCACGCCCGCAAGTAAGCCTAAGGTGGTTTTCCAAAAGATTGACCGTTTTGAAGATGTTAACAAGGTTGCGGATATTCTCAAAGAAAAGAGAATTGTTGTGCTTAACCTTGAGTCTTGTCCCAATGCCGTTGCGCAGAGAATAATTGATGTTCTTTACGGTGTTTCTTATGCAAATGACGGTGAGTTCAAAAAGGTTGCAGGCAGAGCTTACATAATCACCCCTGCAAATGTTTCCGTAACAGGCGAACTGGGTGAGGAAGCCGCATACGCATTCGCACAACAGGAAGACGAGTTTTAACGAAGGTAGGTAATGATTATGCTTAAACCAGAACAAATTTACAACGCAACATTCACACCGGTAAGTTCAGGCACATACAGTGCAAGTGAGGTTGACCAGTTTATCAAGGCGGTGGCCGAGGCATACGAAAGTGTGCTCAACGAAAATGTTGACCTTGTTAAGAAGATTAGTTTTCTTGCAGAAAAGGTGGAGAGTTATCGTAAAGATGAGGATGCCATTAAGAGTGCCCTTCTTGATGCTCACAAAATGGCTGACAATGTAACAAAGACAGCCACAGACAAGGCAAACACTCTTGTTGAAGATGCTCAAACCCGTGCAGATGCAATCAGCACAGAGGCGGAAAGACAGGCGGTTGACCTTGCTAATGCCGCACGTAATCAGGCAGCGGAAATTGTTTCAAATGCAAAGAGTGCAGTGGCTTCAATTAAAGAAAGAGCCGCCGCCGAGGCAGATGCAACGATAAAACAGGCACAGTCACAGGCAAATGAAATTGTTTCAGCCGCAAGTAAACGGGGCGAAGCAATTATCGGCAACAGCAGAAAAGAATATGAGTTTTATTCAACTGAACTTTCAAAGGTAAAACAGGAAATTGCCAACTTCAGAGATATGTTTGAAAAACTCTATACCGAAGAGATTTCTCCGCAGGCAATTGCCGATGTTGATGTAACTTCACCTGCTCCTGTTTTTGTTCCCGATGAAGTGGCTGAAGATCCCCTTCTTGATGCTCCCGTTGAAGCTAAGGAAGACAAAGAGCCCATTGATGAGCTATTTTCACTTTTAGAAGAAAGTCAAGCACAGTCAAGTGATGACTTTGTTTCCAATATTGATGATTTCCTTCCTCAGTTTGTTGCAAATAAAGAGGAAAAACAAGAAACAGAGGAAGAAAAGGAAGAAACCATTGACTTCACCGAAGAAGACACGGAAAAATCTGAAGAAGAGTCTGAAAAATCTGATAAATCTGAAAAAGAATCGGAAGGCGGTGTGTTCCCCTTTATTTCATCCAAAGATGATGACGAGGACAACGGCTTAAATATTCCCGGAGAACCCTACGAAGAACCGGAAGAAAACAATGATTTTAGTGATGACGATTTAGACGAAGACCTTATTCCCACCTTCGTTGAAACAGATGGACAGGACGAGGAAGATGATAATGATGACGACATTACCTCCCTTTTCGACAGTCTTTTTGACTAATTTATGTTCACTGTAATTTCCATAATTTCCATCGTCCTTTTGACAGTTGCAGACCGCTTTTCAAAGTATTTGGTGGTTAGGCATTTCAGCACAGGAGGGGAAGAAATACCCTTTCTTTTCGGCCTGTTTCAAATAAGATATGTTGAAAATACAGGGGCGGCATTCAGCCTGTTTTCCGACTCCACTGCCGTACTCACTGTTTTTACAATTTTTGTTTCGGCGCTTTGCCTTTTTATCATCATATTTAGAAAAGATGTTGAAAAGTTCATAAAGATTTGCCTTGTTCTCATTGTGTCGGGGGGGATAGGAAATTTAATTGACAGAATATCCCTTGGCTATGTTGTGGACTTTATAGAACCTTTGTTCATAGATTTTGCGGTGTTTAATGTGGCGGACAGTTTTATAACAGTGGGAGCATTTTTACTCATAGGTTACGAATTTTATCTGCTGGTCAAAGAAAAACAGGAAGAAAAAAGGACTAAGGCGGAAAAAGATGATTGAAAAAATTCTATCATTTGAATATGACGAGCCGGTCTACATTGAAGTCAATGAGGAAGTTTCGGGAGAAAGGGTAGACAAAATTCTTGCCCTTGCTCTTGAAGACTATTCCCGCACATTTATTCAGGAAATGCTTGCAGAAGGCAGAGTTCTCTGTGAAGGCAAGACGGTGTTAAAGAGTTTTAGACCAAAGTTTGGTGATTTACTTGAGTTTACCGTTCCCGAACCTGTTGAACTTATTGTAACAGAGCAGGATATTCCCCTTGAGATTATGTATGAAGACGAGGATTTGTTAGTGGTGAACAAACCCAAAGGAATGGTTGTTCACCCGGCTCCCGGTAACTATACAGACACCCTTGTCAATGCTCTTTTGTTTCATTGCAAAGGTTCTTTATCAAAGATAAACGGAGATGTCAGACCAGGCATAGTTCACCGAATTGACAAAGACACAAGCGGATTACTTTTAGTTGCCAAAAATGATGAGGTTCACATCTCTCTTGCCGCTCAGCTGCAGCAACAGACTATTGATAGAGAGTACCTTGCCGTAATCCACGGCAAATTAAAGCAGTCAAAGGGAACCGTTGAAGCGCCGATAGGCAGGAACAGCAATGACCGCAAAAAAATGTGTGTTACCGACAAAAACTCAAAAAATGCGGTGACCCATTACGAAGTTTTGGAAGAACTTAACGGTTTTTCACTTATAAAATGTAAACTTCAAACGGGCAGAACTCATCAAATCAGAGTCCATATGGCATATTTAGGCCACCCTGTTGCCGGTGACATGGTTTATGGTCCCGGAGGTAAGCCCGCTCTGGAGGGCGGACAATGCCTTCATTCGGCGACTCTGGGCTTTACACACCCCGTAAGCGGTGAAAGGATGGTTATTAATTCATCTTTACCCGATTATTTCACAGCATTTTTATCAAAAATTAGGAGAAACTAATGGTAGAAAAGACAAAGTACTCACAGTGGCTGGTTGCTTCGGATATTGATGGAACATTAAACAACAAAAGGAGAAAACTTCCTCAAAACAATCTTGATGCAATCAATGACTTTATTGACAAGGGCGGTCATTTCACCCTTGCTTCGGGTCGCAACCCCGAGTCTATGCACAGGCACTACAAAAAGTTACCCATAAGCATCCCTGCCATAGTTATGAACGGCGCAGGTATCTATGACTTCCAAAAGGAAGAAATGATTCATTTTAATCCCATCAGTGAGCAGGCAATGGAAGATGTGTGTAAACTTGCAAGAACATGCCCCACCATTGACACTCTAATCGTTGCCAAAGACATAGTTTACATTACCGGTGTAGGCCTTTGGGGTAAAATTTATGCTCTTGTAGACGGAGTAACCCACAAGTACTACAGAAATATTAACGATGCACCTAAAAAAGATTGGGGAAAAGTAATCTTCTCGGGTCCCCCCTGGAGAGTTAAAAATTTAAAAAAGAAATTTCAGCAAATTGAAGATCCGGATTTTCTTTTAATGGATTCCTCCATTGCGACTTTTGAACTGCTTGCAAAGGGAATTCATAAGGGCACTTCCGTGTTACAACTTGCTAAAATGTTAGGCGTTGACAAAAAAAATACAGCCGCAATCGGTGACTACTATAACGACTATGATATGCTTAAGTCTGTCGGAGTGCCCGCTTGCTGTGGTCAAGCACCTAAATCTCTTAAGGCAATTTGTGAATATGTTGCTTGTCATTGTAATGAAGGGGCAGTAGCGGATTTTCTCGGATACCTTGAGAGGGAAAAAATAAATAAGTAAAAAATATCGGAGGTGGCTGCAATGGATGCAGTTGTAAGAAAACAGTTAAAAATCACCGCATGTAAAGCCAGAATGGGCATTATTGAGGGTGTATTTAATGCGAAATCCGGACATCCCGGCGGTTCTCTTTCCTGTGTGGATATCATTACATATCTATATTTCAATCACATGAATGTTAACCCCGCAGATGATAAAAATGAGAACAGAGACAGATTCGTTCTTTCAAAGGGACATGCCGCACCGGCTCTTTATTCCGTTCTTGCACTAAAGGGATTTTTCCCTCAGGAATGGATTAAAACTCTCAGAAAGAGCGACTCAAATCTTCAAGGTCACCCTTCAATTCAATATACACCGGGTGTGGATATGAGTACCGGTTCTCTCGGTCAAGGCATTGCTGCCGCTTGCGGTATGGCACTTGGCGGAAAACTCAGCGGTAAAAATTTCAGAGTTTACACAATTCTCGGTGACGGTGAACTTCAGGAAGGCCAAGTTTGGGAGGCGGCTATGTATGCTTCCGCAAAGGGACTTGACAATCTTGTAGCGGTTGTTGATAACAACAACCTTCAAATTGACGGCACTGTGGCAGAGGTAAACTCACCATACCCAATTACGGAGAAATTTAAAGCATTCGGCTGGAATGTTCTTGAAGTTGATGCCCATTCCTTTGATGAAATCGATGCCGCTTTTAATGCCGCAAAAGAGTTCAAGGGCAAGCCCTCCGTAATTGTGGCTAAAAGTGTGAAAGGCAAGGGTGTTTCCTTTATGGAAGACCAGGTTGGCTGGCACGGTGTTGCCCCCAATGCAGAGCAGTATGAAATCGCTATGGCAGAGCTCAAAGAAACTCTCGCCGAACTTGAAGCATAAGGAAAGGACAGGTGAAGAAAATGGCTGATGTTATTAAAACCGCAACTCGTGATGCTTACGGTAAAGCATTGATTGAACTTGGCGGCATAAACGACAAGGTAATTGTTCTTGATGCTGACCTTGCCGGTGCCACAAAAACAGGAATGTTCAAGAAGGTATATCCGGAAAAATTTATAAATACCGGTATTGCAGAGTGTAATATGATGAGTATTGCCGCAGGTCTTTCAACCACCGGATACACTGTTTTTGCAAGCACATTTGCCATGTTTGCAGCAGGTCGTGCCTTTGAGCAGGTTAGAAATTCCATAGGTTACCCTCGTTTAAATGTTAAAATCGGTGCTACCCATGCGGGTATTTCCGTTGGTGAAGACGGAGCGAGCCACCAGTGCTGTGAAGATATTGCTCTTATGAGAACTATCCCCGGTATGACAATTATTAACCCTGCAGATGCCGTTGAAGCAAGAGCGGCAGTTCTTGCTGCGGCAGAGTATGTCGGCCCCGTCTATATGAGATTCGGCCGTCTTGCAGTTCCCGTTATATTTGATGAAGACTATAAGTTTGAGTGGGGCAAGGCAGTTTTATTGAACGAGGGTACAGATGTTACAATTTGTGCAACAGGTTTAATGGTAAACGAGGCAATCGAAGCACAAAAGATTTTAGCACAGCAGGGTATCAGTGCGGAAATTATCAATGTCCATACCATAAAGCCTCTTGATGCCGAAACCATTATTAAATCCGCAACAAAGACGGGCTGTGTTGTTACCGCTGAAGAGCATAACATTATCGGCGGTCTCGGCTCCGCAGTTTGTGAAGCAATTTGTGAAAAAGCCATAAATGTTCCCGTTGTTCGCCTTGGTGTAAACGATGTTTACGGTAAATCAGGCCCTGCAGTTGAACTTCTTCATATTTTTGGCTTAGATGCGGAGAATATTGCAGAAAAAGCAAAGAAAGCAATTTCACTCAAAAAGTAAGGACAAAACAAATGAGTAAGGACAGAACACTTAAAAAGTCAATATTCGGTGGTTTTAACAGAGCAGATGTTTTAGACTACATAGAAAAACTCCAGCAGGAAAATGTGGCGCTCGCTCAAGAGGTTCGAGATATTTCCATTGAAAAAACTCAACTTCAAAAAGAAAAATCGAAACTTGAAGAGCAAGTTGAAGAACTTAAATCAACTTGTGAATCTCGTGAAGAGGAAGAAGACAAAAAAACTCCTCCTCTCATAAAGGATGCCATTAAGTACTCCGACAGCATTGTAAAAGGTGCAAAAGAAAGTGCGGACAAAGCTCTTAGTGAAGCAAGTTCTGCCATAAGCAGTGCCACCGAAGAAATTTCAAGAGTTAACAAAACAGCGAAGGACTCAAAAACAAGTTTAGAAACCGCCCTCAGCGAAGTTAAAAGCAGTATGGACTCGGTTCTTGAATGTCTTTCCAAATGTTCCGAACAACTGTCCGGTGTAGAATAATATGGCTCAAATTAAGTTAAATGTAGCGGAAATTCCCTCCCGTGTTTCAAATCTTAAAGCGGGTGATAAAGTTCTTTTAAGCGGAACTGTTTATACCGCAAGGGATGCCGCCCACAAAAAAATGTTTTCATTGCTTGACAGTGGCGAGAAACTGCCCTTTAATTTACAGGATGCCTGTATTTATTTTGCAGGTCCTACCCCAACCCCTGAGGGTTTGGTTATCGGATCCTGTGGTCCCACAACCTCAAGCAGAATGGATATTTATTCCCCACGGCTTTTAGATTTAGGTCTTGCCGCCATGGTGGGGAAGGGAGAAAGAAACAAAGAAGTTACTGATGCTATAGTTCGCAACAATGCAGTATATTTTTGTGCAGTGGGTGGTGCCGGTGCACTTGCCTCAAAGCACATTGTTTCCTGTGAAGAAATTGCATTTTCTGAACTGGGCTGTGAAAGTATAAAAAAACTTGAATTTCAAGACTTTCCCGTGTTCGTTGCCATTGACTCAAAGGGTAACACAATATTTAAGACATAAAAATACGGCTCACCTTTTGGTGAGCCGTATTTGTTTTCCTTACCTATAAACTCCAAAGAACAAGCGGATTAAAATACCGAGATATTCAAAGAATCCTGCCTTTTCAATTTTAATTGTCAGTTTGAAGTTTGCATTACCCACGATAACCGGAGCCAAATAGTCCATAGTCTTGTTTTCCGTAACTTTTGATTCATGTCTCAGGTACTGCTTACCATAGCCCGTAATGGGTATGTAGCAACCCGTTTCATCCTTTTCAACATCTGCGGTAAAAGTTCCGCCTCCTGCCCAATCTTTAAGTTGAATTTCAAGAGTCAGACCTTCAAAGTTAATATTGGGACAGAAGTAGTAGTTGAAAATTGTACCTTTGATGTAGCCGTCTTTACCGAAATGGTAAACTCTGTTTGCCGCCTCTTCGGTCTTAGCGGTGCTTATAACATTTTGAATGGGGTTAGGACTTGCCTTAAAGGTTATGGTTGCATTTGAATTGAAAGCCAAAACACTTACTGTGTATGTGATTACTCTTGCACCTCCCGTGTAAACGGGCTCACCAAGAATATTTTTCACATTACTTCCGTCAAGGGCATAAACACAGGCATTGTTTGCATCTTTAAATTCATATCTTGCACCGGTAAAGTCCGGCTCGTTGATAAATCTCGCCTTTCCTTTTTCAAGAACAAAGTCAATATCTTCATAATAAACCTTGTCTGCTGAAGTGGGGTAGCTTACAAAGCCACTGTCAGTTCTGCTTGCCTTTATAATCCAGAAATCAAATTTTTGGGGTAATCTGGTGGTGTTGGTAATTCTTAGTCTGTATGAGCCGGGCTTGGAAAAAACATGGAAGGTGTTGCCGTTGCCGGATTTTCCGTCTAAATTAGTAATTATTTCTTTACCCATAGAGGACTGAATTAACTCAACCTTAAGGTCTCTTGCACCGTTTGATATGAATACAAAACTGTTGCCGGCTGCTCCCAAGAGGGAAATTTCCACAGGACCTATGCAACTGTCACCCGCTTTAAGTGAAATTTCGTTTTTTGCGTTAATTTCGTATGTTCTTTCGAATTCATCCGCACTTGCGGTAATTGCCAAACAGGAAAATGCCGTGATTAGTGTCAGTACAATAGCCAAAATCTTTTTAAGCATAAAAATACCTCCTATTTCATTTGGTAACTGAATTATAACTTTTAAACTACTCTATTTCAATAGGCAAACTGTGGGAAATGTCAAAAGATATTTTGCTTTTAGAAATATTTGAACACTTTACAGCGATTTTATCGTTAAAAACCTCTATTTTAAGGTCCGTTCTTTCACCGCCGGCTATGGGAATGTTTTCAATTTCTATCACAGAGCCCTCATAAAGCCATTCCTGCGGGATTCCTCTGCCGATTATCACCGTTCCGTCGGCTTTTTCGGAAATTATTGAGTCAATAAGCACCTTTGTAGCGGTACTTTGTCCCCACATATGAGGGCAGGAGCCGCCTCCGCCTTTGGCGTGGTTTATACTCCAAATACTCTTTTTGCTTGGCTCTTTTACTCCTTCCCACCAGCTGAAAGGACCGCTTTGGGCATAGTCAATCATATATTCGTATGCCTTAATTCCCGCATCTCTGTACTTTTCTCCCCTCAATGCACCGCTTCCGTAGCCCGCATTGTAAGCAGAACAAAAATATCCGTGGGGATAGCCGCCGAAATTATAAAAACTGTCACTGACATCTTTACGGATTTCTGCGGAATGTTCGTAGGTTTGGTCTATCATTTCCACCATTTTTCCGTACTGCTTTGCACCGAACAAATAACCGTCCCAAAGCCACCTGCCAAAGAGGAACATTGAAAGTCTGTTGGCATCCCTCGGGTCACTTCTGCTGGTTTCACTATTGGGTATTTCCATATTCATAGGAATATAGTCAAGCCCATATTTTTCAATGGTTTGGGTGATTTTCTCGTCACTCACTTTAAGCAGACTGTCATATTCATTTTCTGCCCATTCTTTTTCTTTGTTTTCACCGATTTTTTCACAAATATATGCGTAACAGCAAAGCCCCGTTAATGCGGAAAAAGTGTCAATAGTCCAGTGTCCCAGGGAATCAATGGCAATGGTCTTTTTCATTATTCCCTTGCCCTCATCAATTCTTGACTTTGCAATGTTATGGGCATTTTCTTTTATTTCTTCAAATTTACTCTTTACAAAATCTACTCTACCCGTTTTCTGCAAATACAGAGCAAAAAACCAAGAATATTTCCAGCGAGCATCGGGGTACTGAACATTTTTCAAAATGTATTTTGAGTATTCCTCCACATCTTTAAAATCTCCAAGCAAAAGAAGGGTATTAAGCATACCGATTACATCGTGGTCAAAAACTCTGTCATAGCCGTTTTCACCCACATGAAGTTCATAGCCGTCTTTACAAATCATAGTGTAAATGTACCCTGCTTTGTAGGCATTTATCAGCTTTTCATTAGGCAGTTTTTTTATGTTTATGATTTTACTCAGGCGATTTTTCCAATAGTTTTTCATATTGTCAAAATGTTCGTCAAAACCGCCTATGTTTTGAAGATGTTCTATGCCGGGAAGTTTTATCTTTTTACCAAATCTGTCTGCCACAACGCAATAATCCCGTACCACGGTTTCCTTTGGGTTTACGGTAAATTTTTCCTCTGAAATCGGAGTTAATGCCTTACATACCTTTGGTAGAGTCTGTGTTTTTTCGGTTATGTTTTTTGCCTCGACTCTTGAAAAGGCAACATCATACTTATTACCGTCAATAATAACCAAATCGGAAAAGTTCGATATCTTATATTCTATTCCGCCTTTAGTATATTCGCTCACAAGACAGGGGAGGAAACCTCCCTCATTGTACCAGTGGATTTTACCTTCAATTTTGTCCACACCGAAGGTTATCATTTTCCTCCTGTCTCGAAGCAAAAAAGTGCCGTCAATAAAGGCAATGGGGGCATCCTTATTTCCTTCACAGCCGAATACACTGACAAGTTCGGGAAATCTTCTGAAAGCATAGTTCTTTTTCCCGGGGGTGCCGGCAACTTTTAAGATATTCACCAAATTAAAGTACACGGAACCAATTAAGGAAAATATTGGCAACTTTTTCATTTTTAACACCCCTAAAACAAATTTTTTTCGTAACAATATTAACATATTAAATTAACAAAATCAATTTCAAATTTATTTGACCTTTATACACACATTATGTTATAATATGGCGATAATATTCTCTTTAATTAACTTGGAGGTTGTTATGATTAAAATTTCTCCCTCTGTGCTTGCAAGTGACTTTTCTAAGCTTGGTGAAGAAAGCATAAGAATGGAAAAGGCAGGGGCAAATTATTTGCACCTTGATGTTATGGACGGCCACTTTGTGCCCAACATAAGTTTCGGCGCTCCGGTTATTGCAAGCATAAGAAAACACACAAGTTTAGTTTTTGATGTACACCTAATGATATCGGACCCCCTTAAATATGCTGAAGATTTCGCAAAGGCAGGTGCAGATATTATAACATTTCACCTTGAAAGCGACAGCGACACTGAACAAACTATTGAAAAAATCCGTTCCCTCGGCTGCAAGGTGGGTATCAGCTTAAAACCGAAAACACCGGCAAGTGCTGTTTTTGAATATCTTGATAGACTTGATATGGTTCTTGTTATGACCGTTGAGCCGGGTTTTGGGGGACAAAGTTTTATGAGTGATATGCTCCCGAAAATCGAAGAAATAAAAGGGGAAATCAACAAGAGAAAACTCAAGGTTGACATTCAAGTTGACGGCGGTGTGGATGAAAACACCATTTCCCTTTGTTCAAAAGCAGGTGCAAATGTTTTTGTTGCAGGCAGTGCGATATTTAAAGCACCCGACGCAAAAGAAAAAATATCAAAACTTATTGAAAATGCACAAATCTGACAGGAGGTGAAGCAATTGGCAAAGGAACAACTTCAAGGTTCAATAAAGGCAAAAAGAGTTTTTGATGACTATCTTCTTATGCTGATTGCTCCCTGTGTTGCCTCTGTTTTCTATTACGGAAAAACAGCCTTTTTAACAATCCTTGTCTGTGCCGTAACAGGTTTCGTTTTTGACTTTGCGGCAAGTGTTTTGGTCTATAAAAAATATTTCATAAATGACACAAGTGCTGTTTGTGCAAGTTTAATGATTGCGATGATGCTTCCTGCCGATATGCCCATCTATATACCTTTTTTTGCCTGTGCCTTTGCGGTGCTTGCTGTAAAAATCCCCTTTGGCGGGGGAATGAGAGCACCCTTTGTTCCTGCAGCGGCAGGCTTCGCCTTTATTGCCACCTGCTTTAAAGATACGATTTTCACTTACAGTGGTGGCAAAGAAACTATGATGAGCCCCATAAGTAAAACTCTTGCTTTGGGTGGCAGTGTAAGATTAAATCTCACCAATGTCATTGATATTTTGACGGGCAATGTTTTAGGAGCCATTGGCACAAGTTGTGTGGTTATTTTTCTTGCCTGCATCCTCTTTTTATTTGTCAGAAGAAGTTCCGCTCTATATTCCACATTCGGTTTTTTGTTTACGGTTGCTATCCTTTCCCTTATATTTCCCCGTTCAAACGGTTCAGTTTTGGCAAGTCCCATTCTTGAAATTACAAGCGGTTCCCTTCTTTTTGCATCGGTGTTTTTAATCACCGACTATTCCACATTGCCAAAGCATAGAGTGAACAGGGTAGTTTACGGTGCTTTTTGCGGAATAATTTGTATGGCAATGCGTCATCTCGGCGCTTTTGAAGAGCCGGTTTGCTTTGCGGTTCTTTTGGCGAATGCTTTTACGCCCCTTCTTGACATAGGGACGGACAAGGCAATTTCAAAACTATTTCCAAAGAGGGGGGTAGTTTTGAATGAGTAAGCAAACTTTTTCAAACATTTTCAAAAAATCGCTGATAAGCAGCAATCCGGTTTTAGTGCATTGTCTTGCCCTTTGTCCCGTTATAGTGGGCTCAAACAACTTAAAAGAGGCCCTTACCTTGGCTATCGTTTTGTTGGTTGAAACCGTCATTATTACCTTTATAGCCAGCTTAATGCTGAAAAAGGTGCCCCGATTTATCAGAGTAGTTATTTATTTGGTGCTGGGCACCGCCATTTCTTGTCCAATTCTTTATTTTGTTGAAAATTACACCATAATTGAAATGTCCTTAGGTATGAAAATATATATACCTCTTTTATCGGTTAATTCCCTTACAGCGGTTCAGTGTGAACTCTATGCGGTAAAGCATAGTGTGAAAAATACTTTCTACAGTGCCTTTACCTCAAGTTTGAGTGCAGGTACAATTATGGTGCTTTGCGGTGCTCTTCGTGATGTTATAGGCAAGGGTACCTTTATGGGAGTAAACTTTAACTTTCCTTTCACTCTTCCGGGAATCGCAATGCCCTTCGGCTGCTTAATTCTTCTGGGTTTTATGGCGGCAGGGCTTAAAGCAATAAAAATAAGACCGAAAACAGAAAAAGTTATAAAGGAAGAGGAGCAAGAGCCGGAGGAAATTTCTCTTGATATAGCACACATAGAAGAAGCAAAGCAGGAGAATATTTTTGATAAGTATGACTCGGATTATGACTATTTACTTTCCTCTGTTGACGATTTCCTTGACTCCATTACATTAGAAAGTGCAGGTGATGAGGAATGAAAATAATCTCAAATCTTCTTATCACTGCTCTATATACCGTTTTTGTTCAAAATCTTGTTATGTGCTCAGGCCTTGGAATGAGCGAAGCAATGAGGATTTCCGCTCGGTCAAACACATTCTTTAAGTTTGCCGTTATGATTTCCGGCTTTTCCACGGTAACAAGTCTGCTGTGCAACTTGATTGGTAACTATATAAGTCTTACAAGTTCAACGGCTCTAAAAGCGGCTGTTTATGCGGGAATTCTCGGTGCAGTTTATCTCTTTGTTGCCATATTTGTTAATATCATTTTTAGGGACAAAGAGATAATCGGAATGTTGGGAATTGCGGCTCTTAACACACTTGTGTTCGCCGTTCCCTACATAAACGACTCCGCCGCATATTCTCTTGTTGACTCTGTCGGTTCAGGTCTCGGTGCCGGATTTGCCTTCATTCTTGCCGCAGGTCTTATAGGTGCCGGTACAAGAGCCATAGCAAATAATAAGCATATTCCTGCGGTGTTCAAAGGCACTCCCGCAATGTTTCTTTATGTAGCTATGATTTCATTGGGTTTTGTCGGATTTACGGGAGAAAAACTCCTATAATATAGACAAGAAAGGGTGATAAGCGTGAAAAAAGGAAAAATTAAAAAAGCATTGAAGCCGTCTCAAAGAGAAAGCATAACTCCCTTTGCTTCACGCTTTGGCTCAGGCATAAGTTATGAAGATAAACTGATAGGCAGAAAAATTGTCAGGTATGTACTTATTGTACTTTCCATTATTGCTCTCATAACAATCGGCTATTTTGTTACCGAGGTAATTTTAAGAATTACCGAACTTCCTCCCACCACCGCATTCATCTTAACGAAAGGCAGTTTTCTAAATGGATTTTATTCCCTTTAATTCTCAGCTTTTATACCATAAAACTCCGTTTGGCGCCGTTAAAAGCGGTACTGCCGTTATCTTGAGGATTGTTCTTCGAAAGTCATTTCACTGCACAGGAGCGACTTTAAGAGTCAAATCAGAGGGCAAAGACTATGTTGACTATCCTATGAATTGGGAAAGAAATGAAGGTGACCACGAGGAGTGGTGGAAAGTAAAATTTACACCTCAAAACTCCGGGTTATATTTTTATCATTTTGTTTTTCATAATAAGTTCGGAGAAAATAAAATATTAAGAACGAAATATTCCCTGTCTGCCGTAAACAAGAACGGCGAGGATTATCAGTTAACAGTTTACGATAGAGATTTTTCAACCCCGGAAGACTTTAAGGGTGGCATAATATATCAAATTTTTCCTGACAGGTTTGCAAGGGGCAGAAACAAGAAATTTGAAAGCACCCCTAAGCGTGAAGTGCGTGAAGACTGGGGAGGGGAACCCAACTGGAATCCCGATGAAGAAGGCAATATCAGTGAGTATGATTTCTTTATGGGAGATTTCAAAGGAATTGAACAAAAACTTGACTATATAGAGTCTTTAGGTGTCAACACCATATATTTGAACCCGATTTTTTCAGCATTGTCTAACCATCGGTATGACACCGCAGACTACGAAACCACTGACTATTTTCTCGGCTCAAACAGAGATTTTTCACTGCTTTGCAAAAAAGCCAAAGAGAAAAATATTAAAATAATTCTGGACGGTGTGTTTAGCCACACAGGGTCGGACAGCAAATATTTCAACAAAAATAAAACCTACGGGGAGGGGGGAGCCTACAATGACCAAAACTCACCCTACTACTCTTGGTATAAGTTTACCGAATACCCCGACAAATATAAATGCTGGTGGGGAGTTGATATTCTTCCCGAGGTTGACGAAGAAAATGACGACTATATCGCCTACATAAAAACCATTTTACGAAAATGGCTTAAATTGGGTGCTTCGGGTTGGCGACTTGATGTTGCGGACGAACTGCCTGACAAATTTTTAGACAATTTAAGGAAAAGCGTAAAGTCCCAAGACAAAAACGCCTTGATTATTGGTGAAGTTTGGGAGGATGCCTCAAATAAAAAAAGTTATTCCTCTCGAAGAAGATATCTTTTAGGTAAACAGCTTGACTCGGTTATGAATTATCCCTTTGCCGAAACTTTAATTAAATTTGCCATAACCGGTTATGCGGAAAATTTCAACAATGACATTATGCAAATTTGTGAAAATTACCCTAAATGTGTTGTGGATTGCCTCATGAATCACATAGGTACCCACGACACTTGCAGAGTAATAAACAGACTGGGTACCCTTGACACATATAATTCCCACCATTTAGACCGCTATAAAGGCGAAATGAGTGATGAAGAATACATTTTAGGCAAAACTCTTTTGAAAATGGTCTCAACCCTTCAGTTTACTTTGCCGGGAATACCCAGTATTTATTATGGCGATGAGGTGGGACTTAAAGGTGGAGTTGACCCCTACAATCGAGGCTGCTACCCTTGGGGTAATGAAGATAAAGACCTGCTTGAGCACTATAAATTATTGGGTGAAATCAGAAAGGAACATCCTGTATATATTGACGGTGAATTTGTTCCCGTGTCAAGCGTTTTGGGCTGTGTTGCCTTTGAGCGACGGGGCAGAGGAGAAAGGATATTCACCGTTGCAAACAGAAACAATCACCCGATAACATACTCTTTGCCGGTGGGCAAATATAATTCCCTGACAGGTCAAAAGGTTAAGAGAAACAAAATCTTTTTAGAAGCACTTGAAAGTGCAATAATTGTTTTGAGAGATTAAAATGAGAAGAAAAACAACTTTCAGTACCGAAAGAAAAAGCAAAGAAAAGAAAAAGTTAATAATAATCATCGCAATAATTTCGGCTTTGGCTGTTTTAATCGCCTGCTCTGTTACCCTGATAATCAACAGCAGAGAAGAAACACAAAACTCCGATGATGAGGGAGAGTATTTATTGCCGGTTAAAAAGAACAAAATCACCCACAATTTGCTGCTTTGGTGTAAAGATTCTCAAGGCGACCTCCAGTTTTTATGGGTTGTGCAGGCAGAACTGCCCAAGGGAAAATATACAATTTATTCTCCCTCACTTGACGAGCAGATTCTTTACAATGAGGTTTATACCGGTGTTGCTGAAATTTACAAAAAAAACGGAATTGAAGGTTTGCAAACTGCCATTGAACATCATTGCGATATTACATTTGATTCACAAATCGGCTCTGACGGAGAACATTTTAAGCAAATGATAAATTATTTCGGCGGAGTTAATGTGCAGGTGCTTGACAATATTGAATATCGCGGTATTTTCACTCTAATTCTTCTGAAAGGTAAAACTGTCCTAAAGGGAGATTCCCTTTACAAATATCTGCTTTACTCAAACTTTATGCAAGAAAATGCAAGTGAAACGAGGGTTCAAGTTATAGGCGAATTATTAACAAATGTTTTAAGCGAAGATTATTTGCCGAAACTTGAAACAATTTATTCGAAAATTGCAAATCTTTTGATTTCCGACATCACAATAGTAGATTTTTCGGCATCAAAGGACATATACACACAACTTTTTGAATGTGGTGTCAAAGAGGTAAAGTTTGCCAAAAAGGCAACAGATTTTTAACAGTTACTATGAAAAAAAAGAAGATTTCACTGTTTTCAACCCTTCTTTGTGTAGTAATTTTGGTATTGCTTTTCATTATCAGTCTTCCGTATCTTACTCAATCTTTAACAAACAAGTACGAAGAGCCTTTACCGGTACCCACACAAGGAAGCCCGTTCAAAACATATTACCAAAACTTAAAACCGATAGAGCAAAAGGCATACACTCTCATAATCGAGAAAATTTATAAAATGCCCGACTTCATTTTAGTTCCCGACCTTAACGAGGAGGAACTGGATAATGTTTTTGTTGCGCTGCTTTTAGATAATCCCGATTTGTTTTTTGTAGGCAGAAAATGCTCCATCAAGTCAGCCCTTTTGTATGACCTTTTTTCCTGTGAATACATAATTTCCCGGGAAGAATACCATAAACAAAAGGAAGAACTTGACAAAAAATGCCAAGAAATCATTTCTGCTCTGACCAACATCAACGATCCTTGGCTTACTGAACTTGAAATTCACGACTATATTATAGCAAACTGTGAGTATGAACTTCTTGAAAAGAACTACACTTATTCTTCCTGTTACGGTTCCTTGATTAACGGTAAAGCCGCCTGCGAGGGCTATTCAAAAGGGGCAAAATTACTGCTTGACTTAGTTAATGTTGAAAGTGTTCTTATTAAAGGTTCTGCCCAGGGGCGGGGGGACGAAAAAAGACCCCACATGTGGAATATGGTAAAACTTAACGGTGACTATTACCATTTAGACCTCACCTGGGATGACCCTGTCACCAAAAAAGATAATGCCATCAAAGTTTATTCCTATTTTAATATTGACGACAAAACCATCGGCAAAACACACTCGGACTTTTCATTTGACCCTGGGTGTAATGCTACGGACTTTAATTACTATGTGCGCAAAAACCTTTATTTTGACACATATTCCCGTGAGAAAGAAAAGAACATAAGGGATATTATAATTGCAGAATATAATAGAGGAGAAAGAGATATTCAAATAAATTTTGCGAGCCAAAACCCCTACGAATTTGCCTGCAAAGAACTGGTAGACAAGGGTAGAATTTATGAAGTTATGAAAAATATTAAGACAGAATCAGGGGAAAAACTTGGAAAAAAGTTAGTCGGTTACAATAAAAATGACGAGTTTTATACACTGACATTTGTTTTTGAGTAGGTGAATACTATGGACAAACAAAGAATTGAAAAAGCTGTTAGAGAAATACTCCTTGCAGTGGGGGAAGATCCGGACAGACCGGGACTTGTTGAAACTCCTGCCAGAGTTGCAAGGATGTATGAGGAAATTTTTGCGGGACTTGAAGATGATCCTAAAAAGCATTTAAAGCTCTTTAACGAGGGCAGTGACGAAATGGTGATAGTAAGAGATATCCCGCTTTACTCCGTTTGCGAGCACCACTTAATCCCTTTTATCGGGAAGGCTCACATTGCATATATCCCTTCAAACGGAAGAATTATAGGACTTTCAAAGCTTGCGAGAATTGTGGACTCTTTTGCCAGAAGACCACAACTTCAGGAAAGACTGACTTCACAAATTGCAGACTTTTTAGACCAAGAACTTAAGCCTATGGGAGTTGCCGTGGTTGTTGAAGCGGAACATCTTTGTATGACAATGCGGGGAGCAAGAGCTTCCGGCTCCAAAACTCTGACTTCAGCCCTTCGGGGTTGTATGAGAAATGACGCCAAAACAAGAGCGGAAGCCCTTTCCCTACTCACAGGGGGCAGAGAATAATGAGCAACACATTTTCTTTTGAACTCGGTAAAGGTTTAATAATGGGAATATTAAACTACACACCGGACTCCTTTTCAGACGGAGGCTTACACAACACCCCGGAGACCGCCCTTAAGCATGCCCTGCTTATGAAAGAGCAGGGGGCAGACATTATAGATATCGGCTGTAATTCAACCCGCCCCGGTTGTAAAATTCTTTCAGAGGAAGAGGAACTTGAGCGAGCAAAAGAAGTTATACCGATTATCGCTTCTAATATTGACCTGCCCATATCAATAGACACATTTTATGTTGAGTGTGCAAGGTATGCCCTTGAAAACGGAGTTAAGATTATAAATGATGTAAGCGGAACTTTTAACGAGAAAATTGCAGAACTTGTTAAACAATTCGGTGGTGGCTACATAGTCATGCATAACCCTGTTTCTGCCGATGTAACTTTCAAATACCCCGACGGTGTAATGAATCATATTATTGAGTTTTTTGAAGACTGCATAAATAAAGCAAAAGAAATGGGGCTCAGTCTCAGTCAGCTTTGTATTGACCCGGGTTTAGGCTTTTCGAAAACCAACGAGGAACAGTTTGAAATTCTCGCAAACTGCTCAAAACTCAAAGTTGATAACATAGCACTTCTGATTGCTCTGTCCCGAAAAAGATTTTTAAGGTTTGAGGGAAAAGTAGACGATGATTTTTCAACCTGTGCCGCAAACACGATAGCTTTATGCTCAAATGCCGATTTAATCAGAGTTAACAATGTGTTTGCCGCAAGTCAGGTTCGAAAGGTGGTTCACGGCTTAAATGGACAAAATAATTGTAAAGGGACTTAAAATTTTTGCTTATCACGGAGTAAATCCTGAAGAGAAAGCACAGGGGCAGGAGTTTATTTTAGATATTACGGCAAAAGCTGATTTATCTCTTCCCCGGAAAAGCGATAATGTTGATGACACAGTAAGTTATGCAAAGATAATTAAAGAGGCAACGAGAGTTTTCACTCTTCAAAAGGATGATTTAATCGAAAGGGCTGCACAAAGAGTAGCAACGGCTTTACTTGAGAAATTTGATAAAATTCAAGAAGTCACCGTTACCCTAAAAAAGCCCCAAGCACCGATTAAAGCAAGTTTTGATTATGTTGCTGTTGAAATTGAAGAACGGAGATGATAAAATGAGTCAAGCGGTTATAGGTTTAGGCACAAATTTAGGGGACAGAATAGGTAACCTTAACTATGCTTTAAGGTCTATTGCTCGTTTGCCCAATGTGAAAATCATTTCAGGTTCTTCCGTTTACGAAACCGAGCCCGTGGGCAAAACCGACCAAAACAAGTTTTACAATGCCGTGGTGCTTGTGGAAACAAGTTTGTCACCAAGCACTCTTTTAGGGGGCTGTCTCGGCATTGAGGCGACAATGGGCAGAGTGAGAACAGAAAAGGATGGTCCAAGAGTTGTTGACCTTGACCTTCTCCTTTATGAAAGTATAAAAAGTGAGAGTTTTGAGCTTACATTGCCTCATCCGAGAATACTTGAAAGGGCATTTGTGATGAAACCCCTCAGCGATATTTTCCCTTCGGGAAGAGCTTTAGGTCTTTTTTTCGGTCCCGCTCTCAGAGATATAGGAGAAGAGGGGGTAGAAAAGACAGCCTACGATCTTGTTATACCGGAGGCTGAGTTATGATTTGTGACAACTGTGCAAATTATGATTATGATGAAGAAAACGAATGTTATTATTGCAGTGCAAATCTTGATGAAGATGACATATACAGATTTTTAGCGGGTGACAAAGACTGTCCCTTCTACAATCCCTATGATGAATATAAAATTGTCGAAAAACAGAATTGAGGTTCAATATGAGCAGAAAGAAAAACACGACCAGAGAACAAGTAAGAGAAAAAAATGAAGCAATCAAAACCGAAAGAAAAAAGAAAGTCGGTAAGGTTGCCCTTTATTCAGGTATAGCAATTGTGCTTGCCGTAGCCGTTGCGCTTTCTACGATTTATTTTATTATACCGCTGATAAAAGGTGAAAATAAGTCGCAGTATGAGTTTGCATACTACAAGAGCGCAAGGGTTCCCAAGGTATTTGTTGAAATTCTTGAAAGAGCGGATGCACAAAAAAAAGATGCTTGCGGAGTATATGGCGTTGCGATTGAGTTTAACGGTCACAGCATAAGCGGCCCTGAGTTGGGGATGGCATATTATGATGTTTTTTCGCAAAAATTTGTAGATGAAAAAACATACATTGCCACCTACGGAAGCAGTTCTTCTAATTTCCCAACCAGAGAGTTACCGGAAACCGTAATGTTCAAAGAGGGCGTGACATGGGAACAAGAACTTTTAAATCAAGCCCAAAAAGAAATCAGAAGATATTACTATATGTTTGATGAGGCGTTAAAGAATAACTTCGTTCCCACCGATGCTCAAATTACCTACATTATTGACGGTTATAAAAGCATTTTAGATAGCGCAACCAACACGGCAGAGGATTTAGTTAAAACGAACTATCCCATGGGAATTACATATGACATTTATGCAGCAGCTTGCATAATGAGAAGTTATGCTTTCTTTTACTCAGATTCTCTGAAAAGTGAAATCTCAAAAAAAATCAGTGAAAAAGAGGTTGACAAGTGGTTAGCAGAGAAAAAAATGGACTACAGGGTATTTATTGGCAGAATTGCTCCCTTTGAAGGGGAAAGTGATGACTGGAAATCCATTAAATCTTCGCAGGACTTCAGTGAATATATTTTAACAAAATATGAAGATGAAAAATATGATATGCTCTCCGACTTCAGCTATGCAACCTATGGTGACATTAGCAGTACTTTTGGTACCAAAGTTGCTGATTTTGCCTTTTCAGACGATAGAAAAGCAGGAGAAATCACCAAGTTTGAAGCAAATGATTTAGAATACATATTGCTGTGTGAAAAACCCGCACATTACGGAAACTCTGTTGATGTCTTTGTAATGTTCAAAAGTTTTGATGATGTTCCCCATAACTCTCTTTCTGGAGAGCAAGAACGATACAAAGCGTTATATGACAGGTGGGCAAAGGGTTCTCAAAAATATGATGATCTTTACAATTTGCGCAATATGTTTCAAGATACTCACAGCCGATATAAATACGGAGAAGTTACTGTTCGAGCAGGAGAATATCCCCTTGATATCACACAGTGGATGTTTGATGAAAGCCGTAAAGAGGGAGACCACAAAATGTTTATGAGCGATGAAATGTGTTTTGTGGCATACTATATGGGCAATAATCCCCATGACAGTGATAAAGATTATTATGGCAGAATAGGTATGGTTGAAGAAAAATTTGATGAAATGTTCAGTGACTTGGACGATAAATGCCCAATAACAGTTCATAAAGAAACCGCTGAGCTTGCACCGTCACTAGTAGATTTTTCAGTTAAAGATCTTCTCGGCATAGGAAGATACTAATTTTTGTAAGGGGGATAACTATGGAAATTATCAGAAAAGAATATTCATTCAAGTCCGCTTCGGGTTTAGCCGACATTTTCCTTCGCAGTTGGTCACCTGCAGAGGGCGCAAAGGCAATTTTTCAAATTACCCACGGTATGGCAGAGCACGGGGAAAGATATGAGGATATGGCTAAATATCTTTGCGAGAAGGGCTTTATAGTTGCGGCTCAGGACCATTTGGGACACAAGAAAAGCGTAAACAGCGATGCCGATTTGGGCTATTTCGGTGAAAAAAACGGCTGGAGTACCCTTGTTGAAGACACCCGTCAGGTTACCGAAATTCTCAAAACAGAGTACCCCGACTTACCCTTGATTTTCTTTGGCCATTCAATGGGCTCCTTCATAGGCAGAGAATATATTGCAAGATACGGCAATGATGAAGCAATTAAAGGTGCTGTAATCTGTGGTACAAGCGGTAAAAATCCCGCTTCCGGCATTGCCATACACCTTGCAAATATAGTTGCAAAAATGAAGGGCAGTAAGCACAAAAGCGAGTTTATCAATAAAATTGCTTTCGGTCCCTATAACAACAAAATTTCAAACCCTAAAACTCCCTTTGACTGGCTTTCCACAGACGAAGCACAGGTTGAAAAATACATTGCGGACAAGCACTGCGGTTTTCTCTTTACTGCCTTGGGCTATCGTGATTTGTTTACGATTATTACAAGGGTTTCTACGGAAAACTGGTTTAAGAGTGTAAATAAAGATTTACCTTTACTCATCATTGCCGGCGAAGAAGACCCGGTTGGAGCATACGGCAAGGGAGTAAAGCAGGTTTATAATCTCCTAAAAGAGCAGGGCTGTAAAGATTTAACTTTAAAGCTTTACCCCGGTATGAGACACGAAATCCACAATGAAAAGGACAATATCACGGTTTATCAAGACATAGCCGCCTGGGCACTGTCAAAAATCTAAATGAACAAAAAATTATCGGCAGGATGAATTTCCTGCCGATTTTTCTTTTAATGATGATGGTGATGATGGCTATGAACTTGAGTGCATTCCGTTTTACAATCTAAATTTTCACAAAGTTCCTCGGTGGTTTCAAACTCAAGGGTTGAGTGGTAAATTCCGTACTCTTTCAGTTCATCTTTTACTTTTGCCTTAACGGTTATAAAATCTCCGCTGCTGACTATGTGCATTGTTGCGTAGTTTTTTACTCCGTCCAAGGAACGAATATGAACATGGTGCACATCTTCAACGCCTTCAATTTCAGTTAACTTTTTCTTAATTTCATCAATATCAATGCCATCGGGTACCTTTTCCAAAAATATATCTGTAACTGTTTTCAGGTTTTTTACCGAGTTTATCAGTATAAAAACCGCTACACCTATTGACATAATTGAGTCAAGATAAACGAAGTTTGTAAATCTCATTACAACGGCGCCGATTAAAACTACCGCCCAGCCCAGAACATCCTCCAGCATATGCAAATTAACTGCCTTTTGGTTTACGCTGTCTCCCTCTCGGGTAAAATAGGCGGCAATGAAATTAACAACAACCCCCACAACGGCAAAAACTATCATACCGTCATAGTTTACCTCAACGGGGTTAAAAAGTCTCTTTACTGCGTTGATTATGACCAAGGCAGAGCCAACCAACAGCACAGTGGTTGTAAATACCCCGCCGATTACGGAATATCTCAAATAACCGTAGGTATAAACATTGTCCGGCTGCTTTTTACTTTTCTTTTCAAACAGGTATGAAACACCGATAGCAACGGCATCCCCCAGGTCATGCACCGCATCAGAGGTAATAGCCACACTTTTGGTATATATACCGCCAAAAAAATTAAAAAATGCAAAGGACAAATTTAAAATAAATGCTATAAAAATATTTCTGTCAGTTCTCATTGCTTCACTTTCTTTTCAAAATTTAAGGTATATCATTTCCTCGCATTATACACCTTAATACCCTCTTTTATGATATTTATGCCCGAAAATTTTCAAGAAAAAGTTTCTGTTTTATTCTTCGTTTTGTAGATTATTCTTGAATACTAGTGATTTAAAGACATTTCCCCGTTCTTCGAAATTTTTAAAGTCCCCGTAACTTGCCGATGCAGGGGAAAGAATACAAGCAGTTCCCGGAATTGATTTTTTCTCAGCTATAGTTACTGCTTCAAATATACTTTCACAATAAAATACACTTGGATTAACTAAATCAAGGTTCTTTAACATTCCATATATTCTTTTGCCTGATTCGTACATACATATAACATTATCAATCTTACTTTTTACCAAGTAATTGACTAACAATGTATAGTCAATGCCTCTGTCCAAACCTCCCAACAAAATTGTTGAGACATTAGGAATACTTTCAATTGCGTTTATCGTAGATTCAACCGTAGTAGAAATTGAATCATCATAATAATCAACACCATTTTTATTTCCAAGTAATTCCAAACGATGAGAAAGAGGAGTATATGATTTCAAGGATTCTATGAATTCTTCATCTTTAATCCCAAATGATTTTGCAATGCTGTAAACAAATGCACAATTACTAAGATTGTGTGAACCCCGTAATTTTACATCACTGATTTCCTCTAATGAATTAAAAGGCAAAATACTTTTATCAACTACTATCGTTCGAGATTTTAATTCTTGCCTTGGTGGTAATACGCTTTTATTACAGTATAATTCATCTAAAGAATACTGGTGTACATATATATTTTTTTTAGATTTTGCATAATTCTCAAATGTTATATAACGATCAAGGTGATCTTCGTATATATTTAGCAGTACCGACAATGCTGGAGAAAAACTGCAAATTTCAAGTTGATGACATGATAACTCCAAGACGATGATTGTTTCGGGCTGTATTTTTTCAACAATTTCAAATACCGGTATGCCTATGTTCCCGGCAAAATAGCATGGGAATTGGTTAGTATGGAGCACATGATATAATAAAGAAGAGACTGTACTTTTTCCTTTAGTCCCTGTAATTCCAATTACTTGCCGACTGAATGCCTGCAAAAACACTTCTGTTTGGGAAGTTATTTTACAACTGTATTCACGATAATCCTTAGGCAATGCAACACCGGGACTCTTGAAAGCTAAATCATATTTATCTATATGGTCAAGATAACCTTTACCGGAATAAACAGTTGTTTCGTTAATATTTCCCAAAGGATTAATATCAGCAATTCCTATTTCAGAATATAGACCAATTTTTTTGATCAAGTTATAAGTAGATTGTCCTTCTTTCCCAAAACCTATTATTAACACACGTTTTCCTCTAATTAAATTAGAAAGCAATTCAACCATTTTTTTCACCTTGTTTTCTATTGCACAAATTTTTGATGGGCTTAACAAATTGAACAGGGATATGATTATTGCAGTCATATCTGTTGCAAATCTCATTAATATCATATTTGTCAGTTATGTTCAATTTCTTATAGTGTTCAACTAATTTTGGCAACTGAACATCGTTAGTTTCATATTGACGTAGCAATTCCTGCATTGCTGCATTTACTTCGTCACAACTACCAACACACTCAAATGGTTTTTCCGGCTCTAAGCCTATCAGCTTTTCAAATATGGGAACCATTTCAATGTCTTCAAGCATATTTTTACCAAATATTCGAACTAATTTTTTCTGTTCAAGAAATGGAGAAAGTATGATATACACAAAAAGGCATTTAGGACAATTAGCACACCATAAATCTTGTTTGCTTCCAATATTGCAACTTTGAAATATGTAATGATAATTATCTAAGTCAGAAAAAGCCCTGGCTATTCCAATTTCAGTAAGAGGACGAAGTAAACTAAAATAATTTACACCGGAGTTTATATATGTTTTTTCATAATTGATAAAATCTGATTCAAATTCCAAACTCTTAGAATATTGGTGATTTATATCAGAATCCAACACAGTAGACTCGTTTGCACTGGATTCATTTGAAAGAGCAACATATTTAATTCTATGCATAAATGCAGCAAGCACGGAAGAAAATGCAACTAATGCTGAAAAGGGAGTGTGTCCATTAAGAAAACCTTGCCTGTTAAGGTTTAGCATATTTTCATCTAGAGTTCGGTTGGCGATGATTATGTTTTTTGAGGGAATCATTGCAGTGGAAATGGTGTTAAGTGCAGCTTTTCTTGGGTTGATAGTATAGCAATATCTGTCAGCATATCCATTTAATGTTTCAAGAGTTACGGCCGAATCCTTACCTCCACCTATAGGGACAAGAACTTTATTGTTGTTGGTTAAGAGTGTTTTTGATGGTGGTAGTGTGTGCTTTTCATTTGAAATAATTGTCATAAAATTATCATCGACATTAATTCCGTTTTTGTAAAAAAACTCACCAAGTCCTTTTCGGTACAGTTTTTTCCACCAAATATGCTGAGATTCTGAAAGACCACCGCAATCAATATGCACCTTTGGAGAGCAGGTAATTTTCCAATAGCTTATCAATTCAACCAAACCCAATGAAAAAACAAGTTCTTTTAACAACTCGTCATTTCGATCAAAAGATTGATCTTGTGGTTTGGTTATTTTCCAACGAGGCCTGAACTCGGCAAGGCCAGGTATAATAAAATGAAATTCCAAACCCAACATTTTGTCGGATTCGGAAATTATGAAGTCTGAATAAATAAATTCAGGATAAGTTCTTCTAAATTCAAAATAATCTTTTTCTTTATTACTCATTATCAATCACCGAAAACATATATATACTTTTTTTCCAAACATTCTTTTTAATGTACTTCACAATAAATGCACTTCCTTCCTCTTTAATTTAGGCATACAGAGATTGGGCAGATCTTATCTCAAACACAAAAATGTTAAATATAAAATAATTCTTGATTGTATCATCCAAGAAGACTAATGATTATTCTACTTAATTTTTATTTTTACAGTAAAATTTCATTAAAAACGAACAGAAAGGCTTAATCGTACGCAAGTATTGTACATCAAATAAATACTGAATGTCAATCCCTTTGATTATTTTGAATTTCAACTTTAGACTTCTCCCTTTGCTTCAAAAGGAAGTCTTATATCGAAACTCAGTTCAAAGGTGTTTTTTGAAAAGTTATTGTTCATTTATTACACATAAAAACACAACTATATCATTTCCTCGCATTATATGCCTTAATACCCTCTTTTATGATATTTATGCCCTTTTTCATATCCTCCGCATTGAGAACATAGGCAATCCTTATGTCCGACTGACCAACGCCCTTTGTTCCGTAAAAACCGCCTGCGGGAGCAAACATACAGGTTTCTCCGTCAACATCAAACTCTTGAAGAAGGAACATCAGGAAATCTTCCGCATTATCAACGGGAAGTTGGCAAGTAATATAGAAAGCTCCCTCCGGAACTCCGTATTTAATGCCTTCGATTTCATTTAACGCCGCAACGGAAACATCTCTTCTGTGTTCATATTCTTTTTTAATATCGTCAAAATATGACGGTTCCAAGTTATAAAGGGCAGCAGAACCGATTTGGTCTAAGGTGGGAACACAAAGACGGGCTTGACAAATTTTCATTAAATTGCCCATTAGCTCTTCATTTTTACTGGCAATTGAGCCGATTCTGGCACCGCAGGCAGAGTATCTCTTAGAAACAGAGTCAACAATAATTACATTTTGCTCCGCTTCCTTGAATTCGGCAAAAGAAGACATTGATTTTCCGTCATAAACAAATTCTCTGTAAACCTCGTCACAAATTAAATAAAGGTCATGTTCCAAAGCTATGTCAACAATAAGTTTCATTTCCTCTTTTGTCAAAACTTTACCCGTGGGATTACCGGGGCTGATAATGGCAATGGCCTTCGTCTTAGGAGTAATAACACCTTCGATTTTTTCTCTTACCGCATATTGATATCCGTCCTCCGCAGTTGTGGGAATTGCCACTAATTTTCCCCCTGCAGCGAGTATAAATGTCTTATAGTTGGTGTAAAACGGCTCTGCCATAATAACCTCGTCACCGTTATCTAAAATGCCTGTCATAATCATAGACAGAGCTTCCGAACCACCGTTGGTAATAAGTATATCTTTTTTCTCAAAATCTAAGCCCAACCTGTCATAATAACCCACTATGGCTTCAATCAGCGAGGGAATACCCTGTGAATTAGCGTATGCCAACACTTCCTGGTCGAAATTTCTAATGGCGTCAAAGAATGCCTTGGGTGTCTTAATGTCCGGTTGACCAATGTTAAGACCATACACCTTCTTGCCTTTTGCTCTTGCGGCATCCGCATAGGGCACAAATTTTCTGATTGGGGAAAGATCCATTTCCTGAATTTTTTGAGATAATTTCATATTGTCCTCCTTAGAGTGTATTAGTTTTTGTATATTTAAAATTTCAATAATAATCAAATTTTGCATTTTTCCAAAAGATAAATAGGAATATGATGAAAGTCACTATACCTATTGATAATTCTAACCAAGCAGCTATTTTGTTGGCTAAATCAACAACCGGGCGATTATAGAAAAAAGTAGCAAATCTTTTAAAATAAAATGGCTCTAAAATCAAAGAGGCGGGTATGATCATTTTAAGTATATTGCCAATGGAATTATGCTGCTGAGAAAAAAATCCTACCAGTCCTAAAACAATACTCAGCAGTACATTGCGCATTATCGCCGCATCCAAGAAGACGATACCCGTTGGAGAGAAGCCTATCTCCACTTAAATTTACCGAAGGAGGAAACGGACAATGTCTAATGGCCTTTTTGATAATGTTTACAATCCAGACGTGCTAGCGCCTCCTGCCTTAATTATAGAAAATATTATAACGCTTACCAGCATAAAATGCAATAGACTTTCGCAAGATGTTGTTAGTCGTTCACATAATATTGCGACCGTCATAAATTGCGAAAGCGACAAAGCCTTGGCGGATATTGATAAGCGGCTGGAGGAACTGCAAACAGAGCTTCTGAAGCTGGCTACTTCCAACGCGGATTATGAAAAAGTTGGCGATGAGATTCACCAACTGCGTGACCAAAAGCAAAAGCTGCAGATTG
>CAYFRJ010000004.1:0-38760 GCA_964345625.1 uncultured Clostridium sp.
ACTGTTTTTGTAGTATTTATTGCGAGCAAAAATTAGCCTTCCTTTGAAGGGAGGCTAAGAAAACGGTTTATCAACCTAAAACCTAACCCCTAACTCATAGAGCTCGCTTGCGAGCGTCATAGAGCAACGCGTCCTAAAATAATTTCCCCAAGAAAGGAGACATACCGTGTTTGCAAGAATAAACTCAATGGGCCTTTATGGTATTGACACCTTTATGGTGGGTGTTGAGGTTGACTACGGTCAAGGTTTGCCCCGTGTGGACCTTGTGGGGTTACCCGATGCCGCAGTTAACGAGTCAAAAAACAGGGTGCGCTCCGCAATAAAAAACAGCGGTTACACCTTTCCCCAAAGCAGAATTACAATTAACCTTTCCCCGGCGGACATTAAAAAGGAAGGTCCCCTTTACGACCTTCCCATTCTCATAGCCATTTTGAAGGCGGGTTTCCAGTTGGAGTGCAATGTGGATGATTGTGCCTTTATCGGTGAACTTTCCCTTGACGGATATGTAAGACATATCAACGGCGCTTTGCCTATGGTAATCAGGGCGAAGAAAGAGGGAATTAAACGGGTTTTTGTGCCTTTGGACAATGCCCTTGAAAGCAGTGTTGTTGAGGGGATTGAGGTGTATGCCGTTGAAACCGTTCGTCAGGTTATTGAACACTTAAAGGGTGAAAATCTTTTAACTCCCGTTGAATATGACGAAAATGCACAATCACAAAATCTGCCCCCTCTCCCGGACTTTGAAGATGTTATGGGTCAACAGGAGGCAAAACTCGCTTTGGAGATTGCCGCCGCAGGTGGGCACAATATTTTAATGGTTGGCCCTCCCGGCTCGGGTAAAAGTATGCTGGCAAAACGCCTTCCCTCCATTTTGCCCGATATGACCTTTGAAGAAAGTCTCAGAACCACCGAACTTTACTCAATTTCCGGCAACCTCCCCGAGGGAATTTCCCTTATTACACAGCGCCCCTTCCGTTCACCCCACCACACAGTTTCCCCGGCGGGACTTTCCGGCGGCGGTGTTATCCCAAAACCGGGAGAAATTTCCCTTGCCCATAACGGAGTGCTGTTTTTAGATGAATTGCCGGAGTTTTCAAGGACTGCAATGGAGGTTTTAAGACAGCCTATTGAAGATAATAAAATTACAATTTCACGGGCAAATGCCTCCATAACCTACCCCTGCTCCGCCATGGTGGTTTGTGCCATGAACCCCTGCCCCTGCGGTTTTTACGGACATCCCAAAAAGGCATGCACCTGCCCCGAGGGCGCGGCAAAAAGGTACCTTGCAAAAATTTCCGGTCCCCTGCTTGACAGAATTGACATTCACATTGAAGTACCCCCCGTGGACTTTGACAACCTTTCAAGTAAGGTAAAGGGGGAAAAGAGTGCGGAAATTAAAAAGAGAGTAAATTCCGCTCGTAAAATTCAGCAGGAACGCCTTAAAGGTACGGGAATTTCCTGTAACGCAAAAATGGAAAGCGCATTAACCAAAAAATACTGTGTTTTGACGGACAGTGCCGAGCAAATGCTTCGAAATGTGTTCGAAAAACTTAACCTTTCTGCCCGTGCCTACGACAAGGTGCTTAAAGTGGCAAGAACGGTGGCAGACCTTCAGGGCAGTGAAATGATAGAAAGTCCCCACATTGCCCAAGCGGTACAGTTTAGGAGTTTGGACCGAAAACTTTGGCACAGGTAAATAAAATATGAATTTTCACTATTTTGTTTGCAATAAGCTCAAATTAGTGCTATTATATAAAAAACTATGTAAGAAAGGGTGATTCATTTGGATAAGGAAATTCTCGGCACAGAAGCAGAAAATGAAGAAATAATATCCGAAAATGAAGAAAACCTTGAAGAACAAGAAGAAATTCAAGATGACATCCAAAATAAAAACGAAGAAGCGGAAGAAACACAGGAAGAACTTTCCGAGGATGAAATAACCACCGAAGAAAGGGAAGAAACCGAGCAGGATTCCGACAGTGAAGAAGATTCCAAAGAAGAAGAAGAAACGGAAGAAATCAAACTTTGTCCCATTTGTCATGAGGCGCAGGTTGCCCACGACAACGAGTACTGCTACCGCTGTATGGGTACTCTCAAAAAGACAAAAATTCCCGCAATAGGTTTCATTGTGGGTTTAGGCGTTCTTGTGCTTTCTCTGTTTACTTTTGTAACGGTCTGCCTTATTTCCGTCCCCTCTCTCCAGGTGGTGAAAGGTGACATTTATGCAAGTGAGAACAACTGGGCAAAGTCCTTTGAGGCTTATAGCCAAGTTACAGACTATGCCAATGAAGTAAAGGGAATTATCGGTGAAACAAATCCCCTTTCAAAAGCGATTATGGTGGGAAGCCGGGTACACCTAAAGCAGTTTGAGGCGGTTACCCATCTTTATGATCCCATTCAGGCACTTAACTTCCTTCCCAATGTTTTCACTAATCCCAATGCGGAAAAATTCTATAATAGAACTAAACTGGTTAAGAAATGTACCGAATTGTCGGACAAATTCCAAGCGACCTTCAGTGCCTTATCCGAGCCCATTGACAAACTTTATCAGGTGGAAACCCCCACAGCAAAGCTGGGCGAAATGATTATCAGGGAATTGGAAGTATTCAGAGGCAAAGAAGGCGTTGACGATATTATTCTTGATTTTATGATTTACAATGTTGCGGGCTACTCTATGTGCCCCGACGAGGTACTTCACTCCTACCTTGACATTCTTCACGAAAATGCCCAAAAGGCCGACACGGACTACTCCTTTTTGTATATGGAGTTCTACACAAAGTCACTTATTGACAGAGAAAGATATGACGAGGCCATTAAGATTCTTTCGGCTATGGCGAAGGAAGATATTTCAAAACGCAAAACTCATCAGCAGCTTATTTCCGCCTATGTGAGAAAGGGAGATATGGAAAAAGCAAATGAAGTTGCGGAAGTATTCTTCAAAAATAACGAAACCGCCGACGGCATACCCAGTGATTCCGCCTACGCAATTGAGATTCAAATGGCAAGGTACAACGGTAAATACGATTTGGTTAAAATACTGTATGAGGAGGCAAACGCCGCTTACAGTACAAATTTAGAGCCTGAATTTGACAGACAAATGGCCCTTGTTCTTCTCCTTGAAGGAGACTATGACCAAGCATTTGAAAAGGCATACGCCGCAGAGGGTAAGGCATATTACCGTGCCACCTACTACCAGGACAACGGCGGTTACTCTGATGAGCTTCTTAATACGACCTACCTTTGTGCTTATCTTTGCAAAGAAAAGGGTAAGAAAAACACAGAAAATGCCCAATATCTTGACGAAATCGTTTCTTCTCTTGAATCCCAAATTACCAGTGAAATTGTCAAACAGATTATTGACGGCAAACTTTCTGTTAAGGATGCCCTTACGAAAGGAGCTCGTGATTTAATATGAGAACAGTAAAAATTGTTTTAGGTTTAATTTTCCTCCCCGGGGCATATATAAGAGGCTTTTGGGAACATATAACCTGCAGAATCTTAAAACTTCAGGTTGAAGATATCGGTTACATTCGTTTAGACGAGGCAATCGGTCACACGGAGCATTCTCTTCCCGAAACCCAATGGGGAGCGTGGCTTATGTCCACGGGTCCCGGCTTTATGAACTTCAATATGGGCTTCACTTTCTTGCTCTTTGGAATTATGAACCTGCGCTATATGGGCGTAACCTTCTTCGATTCCCCCTTATTATTTATTCTTTCGGTTATCAGCACTTACCTTGGTGTATCTCTCCTTGTGTTCCTTTTCCCCTTAACGGAAGATATACTGAACTTCTTTGACATTGCTTACGGCTCAAAGAAACAGGAAAAATCGGTAGTAGGTAAAATAATCTGTCTTATCGGCAAAATCATTGCCTTCCCATTTGCGATTATTACAAGATTTTTTGTCTTTCTTGACAAATTTTGCATTACCCACCTTCTCCTGCTTGCTTTTCTGCTTTGGCAGTTCGGTTTTTTCGAGATTTTCACAAAATAAAATACCCCTGCACCTGACATAAAGGGAAACCTAAGTGAAAGGTACGGTTTTAACAGAGTATTTATACCCTGCCGTACCTTTGTGCGGCGGGGTTTTTAATTTCATTTTAAAAATAAAATTAAAGGAGTTACTATGACTACACGAGTTGGAGCTATGAGTATAGTGGTTGAGGACCTTACTTCAACCCCGGAGCTAAATGCCCTTTTGCACCAATACGGCGAATATATCATCGGCAGAATGGGTATTCCCTACAGAGAGAAAAACATTTCAATTATTTGCGTTGCCTTTGATGCCCCGCAGGATGTGATTTCCACCCTCAGCGGTAAAATCGGAAACCTTAAGGGTGTCAGTGCAAAGGCCGCATTTTCAAAAGTGATAAGCGATGAATAGTCTTGAACTTTTAGATAAACTAAACAGAAAACACAGTTTAACTGTGGCGGAGTATCAATTTCTCCTTGAGAATATGAAAGCTCAAAGTATTGACTATGCAAGAATACTTGCCGAGACGGCAAAAAGAAGAATTTACGGCAACGAGATTTTCATTCGGGGACTAATTGAAATAAGCTCATTTTGTAAAAACGACTGCCTTTATTGCGGTATTCGCCGCAGTAACAGTCACTGTGAGAGGTTTCGCCTTACACCACAGGAAATTTTAGACTGCTGTAAAAACGGCTATGCTTTGGGCTTTCGCACCTTTGTACTTCAGGGTGGAGAGGACAGTCACTTTACGGATGAAATTCTCACCGAAATAATTAAGAAAATCAAAGAAAATTGCCCCGACTGTGCCGTTACCCTTTCCCTTGGGGAGAGAAGCAGAGAAAGCTATGAAGCCCTTTTTCAGGCGGGGGCAGACCGTTACCTTTTAAGGCATGAAAGCGCAAACCCGGAGCTTTACAGCAAACTCCACGGAGGGTTACTTTCTCTTGAAAGCAGAATAACCTGCCTTAAAAATCTCAAGGAAATCGGTTACCAGGCGGGGTGCGGAATGATGATAGGGGCACCCTACCAAGCCTTTTTACATCTTGCGCAGGACTTGAAGTTTATAGAAAATTACAGTCCCGATATGTGCGGAATAGGGCCCTTCATTCCCCATAAACACACAATTTTCAAAGATGAAAAGGCGGGGAGTGTTACTTTAACCTGTTTCATTCTTTCCCTTTTGAGAATTATGAAACCCAACCTTCTTTTGCCCGCCACCACGGCACTGAACACCTTATCGAAAAACGGACATAAACAGGGGATTGAAAGCGGAGCAAATGTTATTATGCCCAACCTTTCGCCCCCGGAGGCAAAGGAAAAATACAGTATCTATGACGGCAAGGCGATTTACGGTATAGAAAGTGCAGAAAACCTTACGAAACTAAAGGAAGAAATGAAAACAATCGGCTGTGAAATAAAAGAGAGCCGAGGAGATATCAGAAAGTAAAATATAAAATATGAAAGAGGTAATTTTTATGGCAGAATATAATCCCAAATCAATGAAAGCAGCGGAATTTATAAATGACGAAGAAATTCTTAAAACCATTGAGTACGCAAGAGCAAACAAAGGGAATTTTACTTTAATTGAGGAAATTCTTGAAAAGGCAAAACCAAAAAAGTCTGGGGGCGGTTACCGATGTTCAGGTCTTTCCTATAAGGAAGCGGCGGTACTTCTTGCCTGTGAAGATGAAAAAATTAAGGAAAAGATTTATGCCCTTGCAAACGAAATAAAACTTGCATTTTACGGCAACAGAATAGTTATTTTTGCACCCCTTTACCTTTCAAACTACTGTGTGAACGGCTGTCTTTACTGCCCCTACCACCTTAAAAACAATACTATTACCCGTAAAAAACTCACTCAAGAGGAGGTTAGGCAGGAGGTTATCGCCCTTCAAGATATGGGGCACAAGCGCCTTGCCATTGAGTCGGGGGAAGACCCGGTGAATAACCCCATTGAGTACATTTTAGAGTGCATTAAGACTATTTATTCCGTTAATCATAAAAACGGAGCAATTCGCCGAGTTAATGTGAACATTGCCGCCACCACCGTTGAAAATTACAGAAAACTCAAAGAGGCGGGCATCGGCACTTACATTCTTTTTCAGGAAACCTATCACAAGGAAAGTTATGAAATTCTTCACCCTACAGGCCCCAAGCATAACTACGCCTACCATACCGAGGCAATGGACAGAGCTATGGAGGGTGGAATTGACGATGTGGGTTTAGGCGTACTTTTCGGCCTTGAAAAATATATGTACGAATTTATCGGCCTACTTATGCACGCAGAGCATTTGGAGGCGGTACACGGTGTGGGCCCCCACACAATTTCCGTACCCAGACTCAAGAGAGCAGATGATATTGACCCGGATGACTTTGATAACGGCATTGATGATAAACTTTTTGAAAAAATTATCGCCTGCATTCGTATTGCGGTACCCTACACGGGAATTATAATTTCCACAAGGGAAAGTGAAAAGGTGCGGGGTGAGGCACTTCATCTTGGCGTTTCCCAGGTTTCCGGTGCCTCAAGAACTTCCGTAGGCGGCTACGCACAGGAGGAAAGACCCCACGACTCGGAGCAGTTTGATGTTTCCGACCAGAGAACTCTTGACGAGGTTGTCAGGTGGCTTATGGAAAACGGTCACATTCCCTCCTTCTGTACCGCCTGCTACCGTGAAGGCAGAACCGGCGACCGCTTTATGTCCCTTTGCAAAACAGGTCAAATTCTCAACTGCTGTCACCCCAATGCCCTTATGACACTTACGGAATATCTTGTGGACTATGCAAGCGAAGAAACGAAGGAAGTTGGCTATAAGCTCATTGAAGAAGAACTTAAAAAAATTCCCGGTGATAAAGTTCGGGAGATTGCAAAGAGGAATATTGAAGAAATTAAAAACTCAAATTCTCGTGATTTCAGATTTTAGGGTGATTACATGAGCTTAAATGAAACAATAAGCGCCAACAGGGTGCATATCGCCTTTTTCGGTGTGCGAAATGCGGGTAAATCCAGCATAGTAAATGCCGTTACCGGTCAGCAACTTTCTTTGGTTTCCGAGATTTCCGGTACTACTACAGACCCGGTTCAAAAGGCAATGGAACTGCTCCCTTTGGGCCCCGTTGTGATAATTGACACTGCGGGAATAGACGATGAGGGTGTTTTAGGTGAAATGAGGATTGAAAAGACGAAGCAAATTCTCAACAAAACCGACATTGCCGTTCTTGTGGTGGATTCTCAAAAAAATATAGGGGAATACGAAGAAGAACTTATTGCGGATTTTGAAAAAAGAAACCTGCCCTATATAGTAGTGTATAACAAAAGCGACCTTGAAAAAGTTAAAAATCTAAAGGAAAATGAAATATCCGTTTCTGCGGTTACCGGGGAAGGAATTGAGCAATTAAAAGAAAAACTCGGCTCCCTTGCCAAGTCAATAAAAACCGAAAAATACATTGTGGCTGACCTTATGAATGAGGGGGATACGGTGGTGCTTTGTATGCCCATTGACGAAAGTGCCCCCAAGGGAAGAATAATATTACCCCAGCAGTTAACCCTGCGTGAAATCCTTGACAAAAGGGGAATTTGCATTTGCACACAGGACACGGAACTTGCCGACACCCTTAAAAACCTTAAAAGCCCCCCGAGAATGGTTATTACCGATTCCCAGGTTTTCGGCAAAGTTGAAAAGACTGTACCCCGGTACATTCCCCTCACCTCATTTTCAATTTTAATGGCAAGGTACAAAGGAGAACTTGACTATCAGCTTCAGGGTGCAAATGCCCTTAAAGAACTTAAAACCGGTGATAAAATTCTCATCAGCGAGGGCTGTACCCACCACAGGCAGTGCAACGACATAGGCACCGTAAAAATGCCCAAATGGATTAAGGATTACACCAATGCCAATTTGGAATTTTCTTTCACAAGCGGGGGAGAATTTCCGCAAGATTTAAGAAAATTTGCCCTTGTGGTGCACTGTGGCGGCTGTACCCTCAACGAAACGGAAATGAAAAACCGAGTGGCAAGGGCAAAAGAGCAAAATGTGCCAATGATAAACTACGGCATGGCAATCGCCCAAATGAACGGAATTTTAGACAGAGCGGTGGAAGTGTTTGAGGAGTAGAACGCACGCAGTTTCAAGTTTCCGGTTTCTCGTTTCAAGTTTTGGTTTTATTTAGGGCAACTGTAAAATCAGGACATAGGTAAGTCGAGAATTTCAGGACATAGGTAAGCCGGTGGTAAGTAAGTGCTCTTTCAGTTCCCCGTTCCTCGTTTCCAGTTGGCTTTCTGTTTAGAAAGAAGATTGGACACTCTGCAAAAGAAGAAACTTAAACCCCACACTTAAAATCTTTCGAAGAAAATTGATAATAAAAACTTGAAACTTAAAAGACGATTGCGTTTTGCAATCGTCTTTTTCCTTTTATTTCATGCCTCCGCCCACGGAGCCGTCCCAAGTGTCAACGGTTTTTGCCTTCATTTCTTCCTCATCAAACCAGCGGGTTGTTACCGCCTTCGTTTCCGTGTAGAAACGGAAACCGTCTTTACCTAAACAGTGAAGGTCGCCAAAGAAGGACTGCTTATGACCTGTGAACGGAAATACTCCAACGGGTACGGGAATACCCACATTCACTCCCACCATACCGCCGTGGGTTCTCTTTGCAAATTCCCTTGCATAGTAGCCGTTTTGTGTGAAGATAACGGAGCCGTTTGCAAAGGGGTTGTCATTCATAATTTTAAGACCTTCTTCAAAGTCTTTAACTCTCTTAATGCAAAGAACGGGGCCGAAAATTTCCCTTTGACCCACACTCATATCCTCGGTTACATGGTCAAAAATCGTGGGACCTAAATAAAAGCCATTTTCATAGCCGGGAACAACGGGGTTTCTGCCGTCAAGAACAAGCTGAGCGCCCTCTTCAATTCCCTTTTCAATCCAGTCAAGAATGGACTGCTTATGTCCATGAGTTACAACGGGGCCCAGGGTGGTTTCTTTGTCGTAAGCGGGACCGAGTTTTAATTCCTTTGCGAATTTAACCAAATAGGAAACAAGTTCGTCCGCAATGCTTTCCTGTGCAACGATAACGGGGAGTGCCATACAGCGCTCACCGGCACAGCCGAAGGAGGAGTTTATAATTCCCCTTGCGCTTCTTTCAAGGGCGGCATCTTCCAGCACAAGACCGTGATTTTTCGCCTCGCAAAGCGCCTGAACTCTCTTGCCGTTTGCCGCTGCCTTTGAGTAAATGTGAAGACCTACTTTTGTGGAGCCAACAAAGGTAATACCCTTAATGTCCGGATGCTCCATAAAGATTTCCGCTTCGTTTCTTGAGCAGGTAACAATGTTGATAACTCCGTCGGGAAGACCTGCCTGTTTCCAAAGCTCGGCAAGTCGCATTGAGGTCATGGGAGTCATTGAAGCGGCTTTAATAACTACGGTATTTCCGCAGGCAATACAAATGGGACTGATCCAGCCCATGGGAATCATACCGGGGAAATTGAAGGGAACAATGCCTGCAAATACTCCCACCGGCTCTCTGTAAAGGGTGGTGTCATAGCCCGAGGAGGTGTCCATCATACTTTCACCCAAAAGCAGAGAAGGTGCTGAGCAGGCAAGCTCCACCGGCTCTTTAACCTTAAGAATGTCCCCCTTTGCCTCGTTCCAAACCTTACCGTGCTCCCTTGCGCAGATTTCTGTAAGCTCGTCCATATACTCTTCAAGAAGGTCACGGAATTTATAAATAACCTGAACTCTCTTCATTACGGGAACATTTGACCAGCTCTTGAATGCCTGCTTTGCACAGTCAATGGCATAGTTTACCTCGTCCTTTGTGCAGCAGGGTGCTTGAGCGATAACCTCTCCCGTTGAGGGGTTAAAAACATCCATGTATTTTTCTGTTTTTGACTCAATCCACTTGCCACCGGCAAGATACTGTAATTTCTTTACTGACATTGCATCTACTTCCTTTATTTCATTTATTTATTATCAATTTATATTTTTAATTATATTTTTCATCAGTTACGAGTTGTTACTCGCTGATTACGCATTTACGGTTATAGAATTTGCCCCCTGTTACAATGGATTCCCCAAGTTCCGGGAGCTGTTTTAAAATTTTATTGTCCTTTACGAAAAATGCGGGAACGGAAAGCACTCCCGTTACCAGTTTACAGTAAGCGGAGTCCTTGTCGTGTGGCTCCGGTGTACCGCCCATAAGGTTTAGTATGGACTCGTGAACGAAATCCATAACGGGTTTGTTCCAATATTCCTTTGCCGCCTTTTTGTCAAGCACCTTGCCTAAGGTTATGGTGTTTAGAATTCTGTAAGCGCCTTTGACTTTTAATTTAAGCAAAATTTTGGCGGCGGGTCTTATAAACTTATAAAGTTTGGGCAGTTTACTGCTTCTTATTCCCAAAGCACTAAGTCTTGCAATCAGTTCATCGGGTTTCTTGTCGGTGGCACTTTCAAGAATAATGTCAATCATACGGCAAAAATGGTTTTCAAGATATTCTTTGGTGTTCTGCGTTCCGTTATATTCAAAGGTTTCGGCATGCACGGTGTCAATGGAAACCTTGCCGTCCTCCTCTATGGTAACATTTACTATGGAAGAGGGGTGTCCCACAAGGGAGCCCACATTTACCTGAACAATTCTGTTCCCCTTTTCGCTTATAAATTCGGAAACTCTGTGAATATGGGAATGTCCCACAAAAATATACTTAAGACCTGCGTCTGCAAGGCGGGAGGCAACATATTCCCTTTCACCCACACACATTCCGAATTGGGAAATCAGGGGGTGGGCATGGGGCATAATCAGGTGGTGCTGCATTCCCAGCATAATTTTGCCCTCTTGGGTTGCCTTTTTAATTTGCTCCTCAATCCAGTCAAAATGTTCATCGGAAAAACCGGCATAGCCCTTACCGCTCTGGTCATCGTTCAAAGCCAAAAGGCGAACATTTTCGCTTAAATCCACAGTGTAGGAGAAGGTGCCCAGGTGGGTGATATATTCACTTAATGCCTGTTTCGGGCCAAAGTCGTAGTAGAATGAACGAAGTTCGTCAGAGGCGAGCCCCTCCACATCACGAATTTCCTCATCCCCCACAAAGCGCCTTTGGTTGTTGTCACTGCACCAGTCGTGGGTGGCAGTGATTAAATAAACGGGCTTTTTCTCTTGGAGTTTATAAATCTTTTCACGAAACTCCTCGTGGGAAACAAGTTCACCGTTGTTGGTGACATCTCCGGCAATCATAACCGCCTGAGTCTCGCTGTTTGCAATCAGCTCAAAGGAGGCATCAATAATCGCCCCCGTTTCTTTCAAACATTTTTGATCGGAGTCGGAGCGAAGCTGATAAGCCCTACCATCGTCTGCCAAGGTTTGAGAAAAATGGTGAGTGTCCGCAATAAATGTAACTTTTGTCTTCATTTTTTCACTCTCTTAAAAGATATATTCAAACATCTATTATATTGTAATGCTCTGTTTTTGTCAATTTATTTCACGGCGAATTTCAACCGCCTTGCCGAAAAAGGTAACGGGGAGTTTTGCCACCTGTTCCTTTGTGTAGAAAAGGGACTCATATTCCGGATTTTCAGCCATTAAAAGAATACCGTTCTTTTGAATTTTAAGTCTTTTGAGTGTGGCATTTTCTCTGCCCTCAATGGCAACAACTATGTCATTGTCCTCAACATCACTTTGGTAACGAATGATAACAATGTCACCGTCTTGGAACATGGGGTACATGGAATCACCACGAACACGAAGACCGCAGTATTCACCACGCCTTGAAAGTTCGGGAGGAATTGCCACAAACTCGCAAATATCTTCATCTTCAACAAAGGTCATTTCTCCCGCTCTCACATAGCCCTTAACCGGCACCATAACCGGGTCGTCAGGAGCATCAAGGCCGAGAATGGCACCGATGGAGGTGTGGAAAATTTGAGAGAGTGCCACAAGCATGTCCGTGTCCGGATTTGTTCTGCCATTCTCCCACTGGCTCACCGCCGTTTGGTGAACTCCGCAAAGTCCCGCCAGCTCAAGCTGTGAAAGTTTTGCCCTTTTTCTAAACTTTTTAATGTTGTTCATATGTATTCTCCTTTATGTATTGTAGTTTTCAGTAAGCAGTAAGCAAAGAGTTTAGGATGCTTTGCTCTAGGCCGCTGGCAAGCGAGCTCTGGAATATAGGTTTTATTTATCAACCTAAAACCTAACCCCTAGCTACTAGTCCCTAGCCCCTATTCCCCGTTTTTAGTTGTTGTTTTGTATAGTGAAATGTGAAATCACACTTTCAAATCCGTAGCATTTTTTTGACATCAGGGGTTTAACGACTTCCGGTGCAAAAAATTGCAATTTGTCTTAATATCCATGATCAACATGTTGCCATTGTCCGCCATTTGTTCTAACTAAAATCCAATTCCAACAAAAAAACTGCCTACTGCGTACTGCCAACTGCGAAAGCCCCACTTTCGCTCTTGAAACGAGAAACGGGAAACTTAAAACTTTATCTCATTTCCTATATTATGAGCGATTCTCTTAAAAAAGTCAAGCAAAATTTGAAAATAATTGCAATATCTATTGACAAAGTGGGAAATTGGGTTTAGAATAAATAGTAGGGCTAATAATTTATCAGTCCGAAGGAGGTGAATTGATGATAATTCCTATTAAATACGATGGTGACGGTACAATAATACTTGACGAGCAGGAACTTCGTGCGGTGACCAAAAGAGTTTGCGGTGTGCATTGCCGCAACTGTGAAACCCCCGTTGAACTCACCTGTCGTCAAAGGGAGACGGATATGGCAGACATTTTGAACTTGGCTATTGAAAAAGAACTGAACGAAAAGGAAAGAAAGGTGATTTATTCCATCTATTTTGAGGAGAAAACCGTTCCCGCAATCGCAAAAGAATTGGGGGACAGCGAAAGGAATGTACGAAGAATAAAAACTGTGGCTCACGAAAAACTTTACCAAAGTCTAAAGTATTTGAATTTCTACCTTACCAACCTTGAAAATGACGGAGTTTTTGAAACACACCGTTATCTTACTATCTTGAAGCACAGACATCAAAGGCCGAAAAGTTGCGCAGGAAAAATCAAACAAATTCGCCTTCTAAACCGTGTAAGTCGCAAAAAACTTGCGGAAATTACGGGAATAGGCGAAAACCGACTAAAGCGAATTGAGGGGGAAGAGAGTGAGCCGAGTGCACAGGAAATTATTGCTTTATGCGATGTTTTTTCCCTCACTCCAAATCGGCTTTTAGGCTATGAGGTGGAAAATGAAGAGAAGTCTTGAAGAAATCGGTGCCGAATACCTTCAATGTGTTGAAATTTTGACTCAGCGAATTGCGAAGCACAGAGAAAAACTTAAAAAGCAACCGTCCTATTCCAATAGGGCAACCATTTTAAGGGCAGAACTTAATACCCTTTATAGGGAAAGGGAAGAGGCAAGAAAAATTGCGGAATATCTGAAAAACTACTACTTTTAAGGAGGAAAAATGAACTATATAACCGGAAATGTCAGCGCCCAAAGGGTGCTTTCTTTTGACCCTTTTTGTGCCTATCAGGGGGAATCAAACAATAATATTCTGAAAATCGACATAGGTGAGTTGGGGGAATTTGAGGCGGATTTCTATGTTTTGAAATTTGCAATATCCCCCTTTGAGTGCTCCTTCATGAGCAACAAAATAGCCGATGAATTTGATTCACCGGCATATATTGAAGAAAATTTTATTTACTGTCCTTTAACTGAAATTCTCACCGGCACAAGCCGTCTGGATGTTCAGCTTTGCGCTCACAAAATTAACGAAAAGGGTGAAGAAATAATTGAGAAAACAAGCACCGGTACTTTGAACTTTAACAAAAGTATCGGCAAAAGCACCTTTTTAATTCAAGAGGATTTGTCACTTTATGCCGAAATTGAGGTATTAAAGCAAAAAATGAATGAAATTTCAGGTGCTTTGGCGGAATTTTCTCCCGAATATTTGTCCGTGGCATTAACCGCACAGCTTCTTTACGAGGGGGAAAACACTCCCATATATTTCCCCTTTACTTTAGGGAGCGCACAGAGAAAAATTGAGGAAATTTGCGATAATTATGACTTTGAAAACACAAAATATGTCCTTGTGGCAGTCTCGGGAAGTGAGACAACACAGCCCTGTCTTGTGGTTATTCACGGTGAAAACGGGGAACTTGTCATCTCTCGCCATGAAAGGGGTGCAGTGCGAGAAATTCTTTTAAGCGGGGTGCTTTATGAGTAAGAAAATTTGCCTTTGTGTGGGACACGGAAAAAGTGTTAAGGGTGGCTATGACCCGGGGGCGGTGAGCAGGGACGGCAAATATCACGAGCACCAACTTGCAAGGAAAATCGCCTACCATGCAAGTGTATATTTGGGCTGTGACCTTGTGAATTACGACTCAAAATGCAATTTAACGGACAGAATAAACAAAGTAAATCTCGGCAAATATGACTTTGTCGCAGACATTCATCTCAACGCCGGGGGTGGCACCGGTGTTGAGGTTTATTATTATCATAATTCTCCAACGGGGCGAAAAGCGGCGAGGGAAATTTGCAATGAAATTTCAAAAACTTTCGGCTTCAAAAACAGAGGTGCCAAGGTGCGACTTAATTCCCGCGGGAAGGATTATTTCGGGTTTATAAGATGCACAAAGCCCTGTGCGGTGCTTGTGGAATGTGCCTTTATTGACAATGCCAATGATTTGGAAAAACTGAAAACCACGGCAGGGTGTAAAAAATGCGGGGAGGCAATAGGCAAAGCCCTTGAAAATGTTTTTAAGAAAGAGCAAACCTTTCTCATTAAGCAAAATTTGAATATAAGAAAGGGTGCTTCCACGGATTTCAGAACTGTGGGGGAACTTAAAAAGGGGGGAAAAGTGAAAATATTTTTAACCTCCGCCTCCCAAAGATGGGGAAAACTTAAAGACGGCAGGGGCTGGATAAACCTTGCTAAATGTTATGTGGAACAGGTGGGTTAGAACGAAGTTTCAAGTTCCCCGTTTCAAGTTTCAAGTTTTGGTTTTATTTAGGGCAACTGTAAAATCAGGACATAGGTAAGTCGGTGGTAAGTAAATGCGTACTGATTTTCAAATTTTGATTTACCTGCATAGGACAAAAAAATTCGCCTCCCTGTGTAGGGGCGAACAAGTGCGCCGCTGCCTGTGGCAGATGAAGGCGTACTTGTGAGGTGAAGAAACAAGGAGCAATGCGAAGCGCTACAAGCGAGCAGTGCGACTGTGTTTCTGAGGGCAAGTGCCGAGCATAGCGAGGCGGAAGGTAGGGTGCGTTGGGCAAACGCACAGTTTCGCAAGGCGAAACAAGTTAGGATGCTACGCTCTTGGGACTATGGGTTAGGATGTGGCAACGACAAATAAATCCTATATTCTAAAGCTCGCTTGCGAGCGGTCTAAATCTCCTGAAACTTAAAAGACGATTGCGGTGCAATCGTCTTTTACTCTATCTTAAAATTTGAAATGTAATCCGTCATGTGTTCTTCCCAGTCTTTGCCGTAAAGTTCTCGAATACAGGCGGAGCGGTAATTCAGGTAAACCTGGTCACTTAACTCCTTCAGGTTTTCTTTTCGCACGGCGAAAACACTGTCATCATAACTGATAATTTTAACCTGCTCGTCCCTCAAATTATAAACATTTGTGAAAAATCCGATGGGATATCCGGGTGAATTTCTGTTTAGTATAACCACATTTGAGGCGGTGTAGCCCGCCGCCTGACAGTATTCGTTAAAATCTTCCACGCTTTTTCCCGAAGTCTCCTCTATGCGCTTAATTTTGGCAAGAAGTTCCTGCTTTTCGCTTTCGGTGATTTGATTTTTTCCGTCTGCGGTGGTGAAATAGGCACAAATGCACCTAAAAGCGGTGTACTCGGAATAGAAATACAGTTTAATTTTTTCTTCGCTTTGTTTGTCCGCCGTTCCCTTATCATAAAGGGTATTGAAAATTTTATTTTCGTATTCTTCACAGGTAAAAACTTTATTTAGTTCATGCTTTTTTGTGCCGATTTTTTCATAGTGGGCTTGAAAACGCCTCCAGTAATTGTTCACCTTTTCGGAAATTGAAACCTTTTCCGAGGGGGAAAGACTAATTCCCAGGGAGTCAAAATAGGTGTTTAAGGCAACAAATCTCACACATTCCTCACGAGCCGTTTTTTTGAAGTCCTTTTCCTTGCTTTTCTTGTCAAGTCCGTAGTCTTGGGGACGGGAGGAAACGCAGTCATAGTAGTAGGCGTAAATTCCTTCGCTTATGTCCGCTCCGCTGACGGTAAAAGCAATTTTTTCCCTTTGAGCGCAAGAGGACAGGCACAATATTAAAGTTAAAAGCGCAAATAAAATGCTTAAAAATCGTTTCATAATATCACCACAAATTGTTATGGGTGTATTTTAGCACAATTTATTTCGGTTTGCAATATGTAAGGCGAAAGCTCCGCTTTCGCAGTTTCAAGTTTCCCGTTTCCCGTTTCAAGTTGTTGCTTCAAACAGTTAGACATTATTCTCATACTCCCTTTGAAATGACAACCGCTTTGTATGGCAGTTAAACAGAACAATGAAAACGCCTCCCTTTGAAGGGGCGAACAAGTGCGCCGCTGCCTGTGGCAGATGAAGGCGTACTTGTGAGGTGAAGAAACAAGGAGCAATGCGAAGCGCTACAAGCGAGCAGTGCGACTGTGTTTCTGAGGGCAAGTGCCGAGCACAGCGAGGCGGAAGGTAGGGTGCGTTGGCAAACGCACAAGTTTTGCGAAGCAAAATAAATAAAATAACAACACCAACCATAAACAATTGCCTCCCTGTCAAAAGGGAGATGTACTTGAAACTGGAAAAGAGAGAAGGAGCAAACCCCGATTTCGCTTCGAAATAACTATGATTACAGTTAATCACTACTTGGGCTTGCTCCTTCAGAAAATCCTTTGAACTTCTATTTATATCTCAACTATTTCTAATGATTTAATTTTCTTTAATTCAACAAGCAAATCCGATTCTTTACCATTGTCAACAATTTCACAACTGTTTATCCTAAAAAGACGATTGCTCTCGCAATCGTCTTTTTGTTAATTCTCATTCGGAATAAAGGCATCGTGTACTGCCTGAACTGCCTTATCCGCATCCTTTGCATCAATGAGTACGGAAATTTTAATTTCGCTTGTGGAAATCATTTGAATATTTACATTTTCTTTGAAGAGTGCTTCAAACATTGTGGAGGCAACTCCGGGGTGTGTTTCCATACCGGCTCCCACAACGGAAACCTTTGCCACATTTTTGTCATCGCAGTCAATCTTAAGTCCCTGGAGAATATCAAGTGACTTAAGCACCTCAATCGCCTCTTCCGCATTGTCGTCAGAGGTTGTAAATGTAATATCCTTTGTGTCGTTTCTGCCCACGGACTGAAGAATGATGTCAATGTTAATTTTCTTTGCCGCAAGTTTACCGAAAATTTTGTAAGCAATACCGGGTACATTGGGTACACCGATTATTGAGATTCTTGCAACATTAGTATCTTTTGTAACGCCTCTTACCAGCATTTTTTCCATTGTAATTGCCTCCTTAACCATAGTTCCCGGTTTCATTTCAAGACTTGAGCGAACCTCAAGGGGAACATTATATTTTTTTGCCATTTCAACGCTTCTGTTATTAAGAACTTTTGCACCTAAGGTAGCAAGCTCAAGCATTTCGTCATAGGTAATTTCCTCAAGCTTAATCGCACCTTTTACCTTGCGGGGGTCGGCTGTATAAACTCCGTCAACATCTGTGTAAATCTGACAACTGTCTGCATACAGTGCAGCCGCAATGGCAACTGCGCTTGTGTCGGAGCCGCCTCTGCCCAGGGTAGTCACATCGTCATATTTGTTAATCCCCTGAAAGCCCGCAACAACTATAATCTTTTTTCTTGAGAGTTCAAGTTTTAATCTTTCGGTATCAATTTTTTTGATTCTTGCTGCGGAATAAACCGAGTTAGTGCTGAAACCCGCCTGCCAGCCAAGAAGTGAACAAACCGGGTAACCCAACTTTTCAATAGCCATAGCAAGAAGGGCAATTGAAATCTGCTCACCCGAAGAAAGGAGCATATCCATTTCTCTTTTTGTTGCCTTGGGGTTTATTTCCTTTGCTTTTTCAATAAGAATGTCTGTGGTGTCACCCTGTGCGGAAACAACTACTATAACATCGTTGCCCTTTGCATAGGTGTCTGTGACCATTTTTGCCACATTCATCACCCTTTCGGCGTCTCTCACCGAACTACCGCCGAACTTTTGAACTATAAGTGCCATATCTTTTCCTCCGAGGTATCAATAATCTGCCACGGGAATTATATTTTTAATTTCAATTCCCTGTATATTTTCAAGCTTTTTGTAAAGCTCCTTTTGTTTTCCGAGGGGTGTAACAAAACCCTTTAGACCGTTTTTGGAGAGAAGAACGGTGTCTGCACCGAAAATTTCGGAGAAATCCATTTCTTCCCCTTCATATCTCACAAATAATTTTGTTTCTTCTTCAAGGGGGTCAGAAACATAACCCTCTTTTGCCTTTTCCCAGTGGAAGATTGCCTTCGTACCTTTTCTTGAGGCACAGTCAATTATATCCCCCACAACTGCACTTGCGGTGGGGAGTTTGCCTGCTCCCTTGCCGTAGAATATTACATCGTCCACCGCATTGCCACTTGTAAGAATGGCGTTGAAAACTCCGTTCACATTGGAAAGCACACTTGTTTTCATAATGAGTGTGGGAGCAACTCCGATACACACCTTGTCGTCAAGAGCCTTTGCAAAGCCTATGAGTTTAATAACCGCTCCGTATTCCTGCGCAAGTTCAACATCTTCAAGGGCAATCTGCGTAATTCCCTTTGTGGGAACATCTTTGGGGTAAATATGTCTGCCGAAGCACAAAGCCGCTAAAATACAAATTTTACGGCAGGTGTCGTGGCCTAAAATGTCAGCACTTGGGTCCCTTTCCGCATAGCCCTTATCCTGTGCCAATTTGAGAGCATTCTCAAAGGTCATATCTTCATCTATCATTTTCGTAAGAATGAAGTTTGTGGTACCGTTTAGAATACCGGCTACCAGGGAAAGTTCGTTACCGCCCAAGCATCTGTTAATGGTTCTTATTGCGGGAATACCACCTCCCACACTTGCCTCAAACATAAAGTGAACACCGTTTTCCGCGGCAAGTTGTAAGAGTTCATAGCCCTTTTCCGCAACAAGTTCTTTGTTGGAGGTAACCACACTTTTCCCCGCTTTAAGACAAGCGGAAACAAACTCATAGGCGGGCTTTAAACCACCCATGGTTTCAACTACGATTTCAATGCTTTCGTCCTGAAGTATTTTGTTAAAATCGTCAATTACCAAGTTTTCAAAAGGGTCTCCGGGGAATTTTCGAATGTCAAGGATATACTTGATTTTGATTTCTTCCCTTTCACTCTTTTGGGAAACTTTGGCTTGGTTCATAGTGATAACCTCTGCCACACCGGAGCCTACCACACCGTAGCCCATAATCGCTATATTCAAAGTAAATGCCTCCTTAAGGCGTATTTTCCCAATAATCCTACGCATTATACCATACATTTCAAGGAATATAAAGTGAATCTTTTATAAATTGCAAACTTTTTTTTAATTCTTTCTTTTTCTGTTGCAAAAAACAGTACAATGGTGTAATATTTACACATAGAAAGAGGGGATTTAATGGATTTAACCGAAAAGCGAAAGGGTGTACTTATTAACCTTGCCTATTTTTCTGTTTTCGTAATAATTTACTACTTCTTCATCAAGTATGCACTGTGGATAGTCGCCCCCTTTGTGGTGGCGCTGGTTATTGCTATGGCTTTGCAAAAACCCATAGTGTTTATCAGTAACAAAACCTCTAAAAAACTTAAGAAGCCCCTTGCGGTTATCTTTGTTTTGCTGGTACTTTTTGTAACTGCGGGAGTCTTGGTTTTAGGTGGATATTTTCTAATCAGAGAGTTTTCCGATTTCGGCTCTTATATGGTTGAAAAACTGAAAAATTTTCCTGCCCTTGTGGAGTCTTTAAGAACTCGGGTGGTTGATTTTTCAATGCATTTCCCCGGTGCGATTAAGAACTACTTGATTGAAAGTTTTGATGACATCACTTCCAAAATATTAAATCAGTCCTCGGGAACACCGGGCATTTCCGCCCCCTCCTTTGATCTTTCCTTTTTAGCAACTCCCCTTGGTGGTCTTTGGTCAACGGCAAAGCAAATCCCCGCAATTTTAACCGCCTTGCTTGTGAGCATTATTGCCTGTTTCTTTATCACATCCGACTATGATGGTTTTACCGGAATCATCAAGAGAGCAGTCAGTCCGGAGCATGAAAAAACTTTAATTCGTGCCAAAAAAATAATAATAAAAGTCCTCGGTCAATGGGTAAAATCATACGCTTCCATTCTTTTTATTACCTTCTGTGAAATTTCTCTTGGCCTTTACATTCTCAAATGGGCAGGTCTTTACGAGGGTGGCTACATTTTCGTAATAGCACTTTGTACCGCTTTTCTTGATATTCTTCCTGTTTTCGGTACCGGTGCGGTTCTTGTTCCCTGGGCAGTTTTCTCCCTTTTCACCCACAAGGTGGGGCTAGCCATCGGGCTTTTTGTAACCTATGCGTTTATCACCGTTGTTCGTCAGGTACTTGAACCGAAACTCGTTTCTAAAAATGTGGGAATGCACCCGGTTATCACCATTATGGGAATGTACATAGGTGTTCAGGCCTTCGGCTTTATAGGACTCTTCATTTTGCCCATTACGCTGGTTATTATTCAAACTTTGAACAGAGAAAGGATTATTCATATTTGGGGCAGATACGGTGACGGAAAACCTTCACAAGAGGAAACAAAAAAGCCGGCAGAGGCACCAAAGGAATAGTCGCCTTGTTAATATCTTACAAAAAGTTTAAGATGTAATTAGTAAAACCGCCAAAGTTTATCTGCTTTGGCGGTTTTTTTTGCTTCGGAACAAAAAATTATTGAAAAGTTATGTAAACTATGTTACAATTCTACTAATATTTATAAATTAGTTCCAAAGGGCTGATTTAAGGAGGAAATTCTTTGAAAGTATATCAAGCTAAAGACATCAGAAACATCGTTCTTGCCGGTCACGGCGGAAGAGGTAAAACCACTCTTGCCGAGGCAATGCTCTTCATTTCGGGAGCAACGGACAGACTGGGCAGAGTTCCCGACGGCACCACCGTCATGGACTATGATGCCGAAGAAAAAAGAAGAAAGTGTTCCGTAGCTTCCGCAGTTGCATCCTTTGAGTGGAAGAACACAAAGATAAATATTATCGACACTCCCGGTCTTTTTGACTTTGCGGGCGGTGTAAGTGAAGGTATGCGTGCGGCAGGTGCGGCACTCATAGTTCTTCAAAGCGGTACAGACATAGATGTTGGTGCGGAAAAGGCATACAAAGCAGCCACCGAAAGAGGCATCAACAAAATGTTTGCCATCACAAAGTGCGACATAGAGCATGCCGACTTCTACAAAACATTTGAGTCTTTGAGGGACGAATACGGTGCAAAGGTTTGTCCCGTTGTTGTTCCCTATGTTCAAAATGAACAGGTTGTTGCCTACATTGACTTTTCAAGAAAAGAGGCATTCTCCTATAAGGACGGCAAGAGTTCAAGTTTCCCCATGCCCGAGGGAGATGCACAAATTGACAGTTTGAGAGAAATCTTCGTTGAAGCGGTTGCCTCCGCAGACGAAGAACTTATGGAAAAATATTTTGAGGGTATTCCCCTTACCAATGAAGAGATTGTCACGGGTATAAAGAAGGGCATTCTTGCAGGAGAAATTTACCCGGTATATGCCTGCTCAGGTTATAACCTTGATGCGGTTGACCTTATAAATAATTCCATCGTTCAGTCCGCCCCGGACGCCGCTTCAGTTGCCTGTGAAGGTGACCTTGTTTGTGATGACAACGCTCCCCTTGCTGCCATTTGCTTTAAGACAATCGCCGACCCCTTTATCGGCAAGATGTCCTATTTCAAAGTAATTTCCGGTAAAATTGCTTCCGATACACCCGCTTACAACGAGCGTACGGGAGAAACTGAAAGAATAGGTAAACTTGTATTCCCCATGGGCGGTAAGCAGGAGGATGCAAGCGTTATTCCCGCAGGTGATATCGGTATTGCCACAAAACTTTCCGGCTTCAAAACAGGAGACACACTTTGCGCACCTAAATCTGACATTAAACTTAAGGGCGTTTCCTTCCCTGCTCCCTGCCTTTCAATGGCTGTTAAAGCCGTTAAAAAGGGAGAGGAAGATAAGGTTGCCATAGGTCTTAACAGACTTGCGGAGGAAGACCTTACCATCAGCTATGCCGCAAATTCGGAAACAAAAGAGCAGATTCTCTCCGGTCTCGGTGAACAGCACCTTGAGTCGGTAATTTCAAAACTTAAAAATAAATTCCATGTTGAAGTTGAACTTTCAATTCCCAGAGTGCCCTACAGAGAAACAATCTCCAAAACCGCTTCCGTTCAGGGTCGTCACAAGAAACAATCCGGTGGCAGCGGCCAGTTCGGTGATGTTTGGATTCGTTTTGAGCCAATGGAAGGGGAAGGCTTTGAATTTGCAGAAAAAGTTGTGGGAGGCAGTGTTCCCAAGAACTTCTTCCCCGCAGTTGAAAAAGGTCTGCTTGAAGCCATTCAAAAGGGTCCCCTTGCAGGTTACCCCGTTGTTGGGTTAAAGGCAATCCTTTATGACGGCTCTTCTCACCCGGTTGACTCAAACGAAATGGCATTTAAGACGGCTGCAAGAATTGCTTTCAGAAACGGTATGCTTCAAGCATCACCTAAACTCCTTGAGCCCTACGGTTTACTTAAAGCATATATGCCCGGCGACAACCTGGGCGACATCATGGGCGATGTTACAAAACGCCGTGGTCGTGTTTTGGGAATGAATCCCTGTGAGGACGACCCGAAAATGCAGGAGCTTGTAGCTGAAGTTCCCATGGCTGAAATGGGGGACTTTGCAACGGTTCTCCGCTCGGTTACCATCGGCAGAGGCTACTTCTCCTTTGACTTTGACCACTATGAAACCGCACCCGAAAATGTTGCGGCAAAGGTAATTGAAGAAGCAAAGGCACTTGCGGAAGAAGAGTAATTTCGTCACTCAAAAGAGCATCTCAATTTGAGATGCTCTTTTTTTGTACCATGTGTTACATAACAGTGTTAAAGTGTATCACTTAATTCTTTTTTGCAACAATATTACCAAAAAAGAGCACTATTGTACGATGATATTTTACAAAATAATCTTATAAATTCACAATTTATTCATTGATTTATAATGATTTATATGTTATCATTTTATCGTATGTGCGTGTGGATAATAATCGGAATTTCACACCAAAACTAAAGATAATTCTCTTAAAATGATTGGAGGAAAACACCTTTGAAGTCCTTTGAACCCTTTTATGAAGTCAGAGAATTTAATAATATCAGAGAAATGATTGACCAGAGTGCAGAACTTTTTGGTGACAGACCTGCATTCGAAGTAAAGAAGAACGATGAGCACTTTGAAATTACTTACAAAGAATATTATGAGAAAATTAACGGCTTTGCAACCGCCCTTCTTGATGCCGGTTACTATGACACGAGTATTTCCATTTGTGCAGACAACTGCTATGAGTACTGTCTTTCCTATATTTCCGCAATATGCTCGGGAAATGTCATCGTTCCCATTGACAAGGAATTGGCTCAAGAAGATATTCTCAATATTGCCAAAGTTTCAAAGACAAAGGTCTTTATCTGTGATAAAAAACTTTTGAGTAGAATAAATGTTGAAGAATTTACGGGAATGAGAATTTTCTGTATTGACAAAAGTGAAGACTGTGAGTTCGATGTGGAATCCTTTGATGATTTTCTAAACTCCGGTATTGAAATGAACAAGCAGGGCAAAAAACTTTACCTTGATGTGGAGCACGATATTAACAAACTTTGTACTCTTCTTTTTACCTCCGGTACTACGGGAATTTCAAAGGGTGTTATGCTCTGCCAGAGAAACTTTATGTTTGAAATTAAATCGGCTTTGAGTGTTGTTAAAATTTACCCTGAGGACTGCGGCATTTCCCTTTTACCTCTGCACCATACCTTTGAAAGTGCAATTATGGTTTTCTTTGCCGCATTCTGCGGTGCAAGGGTTACTTTCTGCGAAGGTTTTAAATATGTTCTTCGCAATATGAAGGAATTCACTCCCTCTGTTTTTGTAGCGGTACCCCTTATTCTTGAAACCGTTCACAAGAGAATTGTGAAAAAAGTTCAAGAAAAAAAGAACGGTATGACTGTGTTCAATGCAGGCAAACTAATCTGCAGAACGGGCAGGAAAGTCGGTCTTAACCTCAGCAAGATAGTATTCAAAGAAATCCATGAGCAGTTTGGTAATAACATGCGTATGATCATTTGCGGCGGTGCCCCCATTGACCCCCAAATAGTACAGGACTTTGAGGACTTCGGTTTCAAGATTCTTATAGGTTACGGTCTTACAGAATGTGCCCCCCTTTGTATGATTAACCATGACAGACTTCGCACCAATGACTCTGTGGGACAGCCTATTCCCGGCTCGGAAGCGAAACTCATAAATGTTGACGAAAACGGAATTGGCGAGATTTGTGTCAGAGGTGGAATGGTAATGCTTGGTTACTACGGGAACCAAGAAGCCACCGATGAAGTTTTAGATAAGGACGGATTTTTCCATACAGGCGACCTTGGCTATATTGACAAAAGAGGTTGTTATCACCTTACGGGCAGATGTAAAAATGTTATAGTTACCTCAAACGGTAAAAACATTTACCCCGAGGAATTGGAATATCACCTTAACAAAAGTAACTTCGTCGCATCCTGTATGGTTGAAGGCGTTGAGGACAAGAACGGAAATATTCAGGTCCACGCACAGATTTTCCCCGACAAGGCGGAAATTAAAGAATTTCTTGATAAAGACCCCTCGGATGAAGAAATTAAAGTTATTCTCAAGGGAGTTGTTAACCGAGTAAACGACAATGTTCCCGGATTTAAGAGAATTAAAGACTTCCTAATTCGTGACGAGGATTTTGAAATGACAACCTCAAGGAAAATTAAGAGAAATGAAAACACTATAAACAAAAGAAAATTTTCAAGAAACTGATAAAAAGGCGATTGTCCGGTTGGACAATCGCCTTTCTTTTTATTCTTCTGTTTTCTCTTTCTCAGGTTCCAGAACTTTAGAATCTTCTTCCTGCTCTGCTTCTTTTTCGGAATCTTCTGCCGAAATTACCTGCTTTTCGATTTCTTCTATATCGGAGTCAAGTTCTTTCTCTGTTTCTTCTATTATTTCCTGTGTTTCCGAGTTTTGATTATCTTCACTGAAAATGTCGGTCCACTCCGCAAACTCTATAGGAACATACTCTCCGCTCACTTCCTCGGCGGCTTTTTCCGCTTGCTCCTTAAGTCTCATTGCTTCCTCATAATCGTTTAATGCCTTTTCACACTTTGCGTTATAGGCATCCTCCCTCTTTTTAGAGGTGATTTTAATTATGATTGCCGCAATAATAAGCAGAAGAAGGGTTGCACCGGAAATCGCTGCACCGAGAGCAAGTCCCCTTTGCCTAAAGGAAATCTCAATTTCATGCTCTCCCTTGGGAAGGTTAAAGGCAAGATAGGCTTCTTCAAGGTAAATGTAGTCCTCTCTGTCTATTTCTTTGCCGTCAATTTTAACCGTCCAGCCCTCATCATAGGGAATGGAGGTGAACATTACCATATTTTTCCCCACACTAATGTCGCCGGTAATCTTTGTTTCCTCAAAGGATTTTACATTAAACTGATTTTCTTTAAGAATTTCATAGCCCTTGTCAAGTTTTTCTTCCACAATATAGTAGGGATAGAAATTTATGTTTCCGTAATCAAAATCTTCAATGGTTAGAAGCACCTCCACCGTTTCATCCGGATGAATAATGCCCAGGTCATAAATGTAGGGTTCATCCGTTTCCTGAACTATGGAGTCATCCGCTTTCATAATGGTTATTTCCTCAAAGGTGGAGGAGTCCACAAAGAGATAGCAGTGCTGTGTTTCGGGGACGGTGAGGACAAAGGTAATTTCACCCGTGGAGCCGAAACTCCGCTTTGTAAAGTACATATCTCCCGTTTCAAGACCGGCGTTAATTTCTTCCACATTGTAGTAACGAACATCGGAAATGTTCATCATTTCAAAAACATCTTTAACACCGGTGGCACATTCCAGCCACTCCCCCTGAACTAAAAATGGGTTTGTGTAGCCGGAATACCAGTCATTTATGTCTCTGTTCACCGCCATTGCTATGGGTAAATGGTAGTCATTCCTGTAGGCGGTGTACTTGTCCACCACTGTAAGCTCGGTGAAAAAGTCGTCATCTATTAAAACCTTGGGGTCATTGTTCACAACATATTTAATGGAATTCATCATATTGTAAACAGGTGTCTGTACATAGTAGGTGTAGGAGTTAATATAGTTTGAGTAAAGTCCCAAATTGCTCTGCATATTGGACATTTTTTCGTATGCCATTGAGGAAAAGGTGGAAACCCCGTTGTAACCGAACCAGGCAGGGTCCATTCTTGCCCTGTTGTAGGTAAGTTCCATTCTGTAGGACTTATCCCCGTCTTCCTTTTCGTCAAGGTAATTTTTCACTTCCCTAAAAGCGGCATAGTCATCTGTAAATGTGCCCTTAATTTGAGTCATTGAGTATCTGTCCGTATTGGCACAGGCGACCTCTGCAATTACACAGCAAAGAAGCACAACTGAAAGGGTGGTTTTCTGCCTTGAAACATCCTTCAGTACATAGAAAATCAGGCAATATGTGGTAACAAAAACAATGCTTAAAAGAATTGAAATGTCTTGAACATTCTTTGAGCCGATTTCCTGAATCATGATAATGGCAAATATTACCGCCACACCTACGCCTAAAATCTGCCTACCCGTAAACTCGTCTAAACGAAGATATGCCTTGTAGGCAAGTACCAAAAGTAAGAACACATACATAAATGAAAAACGGTAGGGCAAATCGTTGGGGAAATGGAAGCCGTGCCAAATATAGTTTAGGTAGTTTAAGTTAAACGAGAAGAACATAATGCCCAAAGTAAATACGCTGGCAATCTTCTCTTTAATGGGTATCGACTTTGCAAAAATGAACAAGGGTACCAACATAACAGTACCGATTCCGCAATAAATATTGGGAAGAACATCTTCACCGCTGGAACGAATGGTGGGCTCAACGCTGGCAAGGTGATTTGCAAGGAAGTCAAAAATTGAAAAGTATATTTTATAATTTTCCGGCCAGGTACCCGAGGTGGCAGAACAGGAACGCAGAATAATTGCGGTGGGAATTAGGGAAACCGCAACCAATGCTCCCGCAGCAAGGGAAGCTATGGCAAAGGTTGAACCGCTTCTTAAAAATACGGAGCCCTTTATTTTTTCTCCTAACCTGTATCGTTTTTTACCGTCTTCACCAAAGTAATATACAGCATTATCCGCAAGTGAACCAAAGTCATAATGGGAAAAGTAGAAAACGAAAAAGTAAATTACGGAGAAAATACAGGTCATATAACCCATATAGTAGTTTGTAATTAGGGTGAGTGCCAGGAAAATAATGTAAACCGATGGCTTTCTTCGGTGAACAATTCGCTCTATGCCGTAAATTACGAGAGGGAAATATACCATTGCATCTATCCACATTACATTCCAGTAATATGCCACAAAATAACCGCTCATTGCGTAGAGAATACCGAAGGCGGTGGTGGAGAAGTTGTGCTTACCCTGGGACTTCTTAAGATAATAGGTGAATGCACCTGCCGCAAGAGCCACTTTAACAAGAATCATACCTGCAATTGCTTCCGGCATATTTTCGTGTCCCAGCAAAAGTATAATAATCGCACTTGGACTTGAAAGGTAGTTAAAGAAGTTACCCAGGAAAGGGGAGCCCAGTCCCGTATTCCAAGAGTAAATAAAACTCTTTAAGTTGGTAACTCTGTCATAAAATTCCGCAAAGAGTGGGCCGTACTGGTGGTAAAGGTCCATTCTTAAAATTGTTGTATCTCCAAACGGAAATAAATTGTAGGAGAAGTACACCAGCATCATAATTCCCACGGTGCAGCCTACTGCCAACCAGCAATATGAATTGCCTGCAAAAAAGCGCTGAAATACATTTTGCTTTTTTAATTTCTTATTTCCCATTCTCATTCTCCTTGTATAAAAATTTGCTGTTATATATTGCTTTAATATCAAAACTGCCATCCGAGTTGACGGTGGTAAGGGTTACACCCTGAAGCCATTCCCTTTTCGGCTTACCTGTAACTGTTCCCAAATGATAGGCATTGTACGCCTGAGGGCAGGAATAAACTAAATAAACTCCTTTGTAAGTGGCACACCAATCGTTTACATGGTCGTGACCCGCAAAAACCGCCTTTGTACTGCCTCTTTCCACAATTTTCTCAAAAAATCCGCTGTTATATGGGGAGCACCCCACACTCTCATACTGTGAGCCGTAGAGAATTTCAAGTTCTCCCGTGGGTACATAGTTTTTGTTTTCGTCAAGTTTAAATGCCTTTTCATACTCACAAAGGGGAATGTGCATATATACAAAGGATTCAACCTTCCCCTGCCCTTTTTCAATACGGTCAAGTTCATTTTCATAAAAGTCAATCTGTTCTCTTTTTATGAAATCGTAGCCCTTTAACTCCTTGGAAAGTGAGTACCGCTCTCTTATTTCATCGTTAATATCTCTGCCTGAATCAAACAGAAACAGGGTTTTATTTATCTTGCCGTCGGCACCTAAAATGTTTATGGTGTGGTTACCGTAACCATAAAGTTCCTTGGGACCGAATTTACCGATAAAATGGGGGTAATCGCAAAAGCTTTTCATAAGAAGCCACTTGTAAAAGCCCTTTTCTTCCCGTGTTTCGTGATTACCAAACACCGCCGTCCAATAGACTCCGATTTTTTCCATCATTTGAGCAAACTTAATTGCATCCACCTGCTGATATTTTGACAATATAATGTCACCGGTGAGGATTATTAAATCCGGCTTTTGTTCCTTAATATGACGCACAAACATTCGGGTGGTTGTTAAGTTATTATCTAAATCTTCATCGTAATGAAAATCCGTTGATGACATAATCTTAAAAGGTTCTTGTGTAATTTTTCCCTCTTTATCAACCTTTGCGATATCAGTTGAATAAGCTGTTTCTCCGATTATTTTCACATTGGTTTCAACCTTTTCTGCTCCCGCATTCAGTGAAAAAAGTGCCTTCGGCATTTTTCCGCCGGAAAACTTAAACAGAATTTTCTCTCCCAAAAGTCCTATTCTCACAAGACTCTGTCTTACAAAGCCCCAACATTTATACAGCATACTATCCTCTGTTTTCATTTATCATTTTATGTTTTAAGTCCCAAAGTTCCTGTGAAAGGTCAACATAGTAACTGTGGGGATTCTCAAAACGAAGAACCTCATCCCACATAGTTTCTATCTGCTTTGCACAGTAGTCCCTAATCTCGTTTATATCCCTTTTCTCATAAACACACTCGCCCTTTACAAAAACCGGCTCAAGAAGTTCACGGGCATAAAAATTTGTTGCCGTCTTTCTCTTCCAGGTGTGATTCGGGTCAAAAAGTTCATAGGGCTTTGAGTCATCAATTACTTCGTGTGCCAGGGCAATTAAGTCCGCAATCGCCTTGTCCGTATCTCTGTCGTAAAATCTGTAAAAGCGTTTATTACCCGGTGTGGTAATCTTTTGAATATTTTCGCTAATTTTTATTTTAGGAATTACTTCCTCCCCGTCCTTCACCGCAACGAGCTTGTAAACTCCGTCAAGCACGGGACCGGAGGAGGATGTTATAAGTCTTTCACCCACACCGAAGGAGTCCACCTTAGCGCCCTGAACGAGCATATCCTTTATGATATATTCGTCAAGGGAGTTTGAGGCAACAATAATACAGTCGGGATAGCCCGCCTCGTCGAGCATTTTTCTTGATTTTTTTGAAAGATAGGTAATATCTCCGCTGTCAATTCTGATTCCCTTCGGTCTTTTGCCAAGGGGTTTCAAAACTTCATCAAAGGTCTTAATTGCGTTGGGAACTCCGCTTTCAAGCACATTGTAGGTGTCCACCAAAAGGGTGCAGGCATCGGGGTATTCCCTTGCGTATGCCTTAAAAGCATCAAGTTCCGTGTCAAAAAGTTGAACCCAAGAATGAGCCATTGTGCCGAGGGCAGGGGTACCGAAAGCTATATCACTGAGGGTGCAGGCAGTACCTATGCAACCACCTATACAGGCTGCCCTTGCTCCGTAAATTGCACCGTCAAAACCCTGGGCACGACGGGAACCGAATTCCATTACCGTTCTGCCCTGTGCGGCTCTCACTACTCTGTTTGCCTTTGTGGCAATCAGGGACTGATGGTTTATGCAAATAAGTACCATGGTTTCAATAAACTGTGCCTGAATGATGGGACCCTTAACCTTTACTATAGGCTCGTAGGGGAAAACAGGGGTCCCTTCGGGAACCGCCCAAACATCACAGGTAAATTCAAAACCGGCGAGGTAATCGAGAAATTCCTCTCCAAAACCTCTGCCACGAAGATAATCTATGTCTTCTTTTGAAAAGGAAAGATTTTTTAAGTAGTTAACCAACTGCTCAAGACCTGCGGCAATAACAAAACCTCCCCCGTCGGGAATCACTCTGTAAAACATATCAAAGTATGCGACAGTGTCCTTAAACCCACTCTTAAAGTAGCCGTTTGCCATTGTAATCTCATAGAAGTCCGTAAGCATGGTTAGATTTCTTTTTGCGTCAAATTCACTCATTTTGCTAATTTTCCTCCCTTCGTTACAGATATATCTTATTGTATAACATATAAGTAAATAATGCAACGATAAAAAAATAAAAGTTTATTAATGAACTGTGAATAAACCGTAATTTTTTTTTGAATTATGCCTCAAGTGACTTGAAATGCCTTTTCCCTTATGATAGAATACAATTGAGCACAGATAGTTATCGGAATGAGGTATATTGTTATGCGTATCAGAAAGCAGGCAATCGGCGACAAAAACTTTGTGGGCAAAAAGATTGAGGACAAACGCAGGCAATTAGGAATGAAGCAAAGAGAACTTCTTGAAAAGCTCAACGATAAGGGAATTGAACTTAATTCCTCGGGGCTTTCAAAAATAGAAGGTCAGCTTCGCGGCATAACAGACTTCGAACTTAAAGCAATTGCAGAAATTTTAGACTTTGACCTCAATGAATTGCTTGAGGTTAAAAAATAAACAATAATTCTCCTAACCCCCTTTTATACAACCCCTCAAAAGCAAAACCGCACTCGGTCAGGGTGCGGTTTTGCTTTGCTTTTCCGTAAATAAAAGCAGGCGATTGCCGGGGCAATCGTCTGCTTTTGTATGCTCAAAACTATATTTAGATTTTAACTCCTGCAAAGAGGGCCTTAAACAGGTCACCCAATGAACTAAACATCTTTCCCCAATCTGCGCCTTTAACCGCATTAACAATGAAATCGAGAGCAACCTGAAGGTAGTGCTTAATTTTTCCTTCTGTTGTGTATTTGCCTTCACATGGGCACTGAGCAAGGTGCTTTTCAAGTTCTTCCTTTTCAACGCACTTGAATGTGCAGCCACCGTCAACATAGTCTTCACCCGAATTGGGGCAACTTGCAATGTGATCTTTACAGTTGTTGTAAACTTCATAGTGCATGTTGAGGGCCTTGGTATTCTTGAAGGTCTTGCCACAGTAATAGCACTCATTTTCCGCAGAGGTTACAAGGAACTCCGCAAAACCTTCACAGGTCTCAAGATGGGTTGCATAAGCTTCTTCCGAAGCACAGAATTTTCCGCAGAAAACACAATTACTGCCGTTTTGTGTTTTGATTGTGATAAAATCCGGAACATTAACTGTTACAGAGTTGTCTACGGTCTGGTCATTACCGGCAAATGCAATAACCGACACGCAGGAAAGAGTGAAAAGTACTGCGAAAAAAATTGACAACGCTTTTTTCATTAGATATTACCGTCCTTTAATGATTTTGCAACTTTTGTTGCTATTTGCCCCGTAATAATAACATTTTTGTAACCAAGTGTCAACATAATTCCTTCATTTTTTGTTAAAATTTCCCCTTATTTAGTTGTGCAATATCACCTAAAGGCCTACATTTAGTTTTTTTTATCAGTTTGTGAACATAATCGGCTTTGGGACAAAACAAAAAAGCCAAGGCTTTTCCTTGGCTTTCATTTTGCAAATTATTCTTCCTCTTCCTTTTCCACAGGTAAAATTTCAAGTTTAATCTCACCCAGTCGTCTTTCCTCCATTGAAAGAACCGTAATTTTTATGTTTTTGTACTCAAGTTCAATGGGAAGGGGCGTGTTTTCGTCGGGGAGGTAACCTAAAAGGGAAATTACAAAGCCGGCAAGGGTATCATAGTCTCCCTCGGGAATTTCCGCTCCCACAAATTCGTCAATTTCATCAATATTTGTGGTGGCATCAACGGTAAAGGTGGTTTCATCGATCTGTTTGATTTCTTCCTCTTCATCATCGTCATATTCGTCTCGAATATTACCCACTATGCTTTCAAGCACATCCTCAAGGGTTACAATGCCCGCTGTGCCTCCGTACTCGTCCACAACAACGGCAAACTGTGTGCGACTTTCCGTCATTGACTTAAATACATCTGTGCAGACCTGGGTTTCAGCAACATAGAGGGCTTTCCTCATAACCGACTCTATGGTAAGGTTCTCAGGAATCGACTGTCCCACGAAAGCAAGTAAATCCTTTGCGTAAAGAACACCGATAATATTGTCTTGGTCTTCCTTAAAAACGGGAATTCTCGAATAGCCGTGTTCAACAAATAAGGCTACAACTTCTTCAATGGAGCGGGACATTTCAATTGCGGTCATATCTGTTCTGTGAGTCATAATGTCTCCGGCATCAATTTCGTCAAACTCAAAGATGTTGTCAATCATCTCCGCTTGGGTATTTTCAATAACACCCTCTTCTCCGCCGGCATCCACCATCAAGCGAATTTCTTCCTCTGTAACCTTTTCAAGATCCGCATCTGGGTCAAAGCCGAAAAGGCGAACCACACCGTTGGTACTCAAAGCGAGGAATTTCACAAAGGGCTTTGTGATTTTTGAAAATCCGATTAAAATACCTACAACCCTGTAGGCAATTTTTTCCGGAATTTGCATTCCTATTCTCTTTGGAACGAGTTCACCCAGCACCAAAGAAAAATAAGAGGTAATAAAGGTAACCACAACAACGGACACCGCCGAAATAATGCCTCTTGAAACATAATTTATTACAGCGGTTTTAGCAAGGGCATTTGTTATCATCTGTGCAAAAGTTTGGGCTGCGGAAGCAGATGTCAAAAAGCCCGCAAGGGTTACGCCTATCTGTATGGTTGATAAAAAGCTGCTGGAATTTTCCGTTAGTTTTACTAACTGTTTCGCTCTCTTATTACCCTCCTCTGCTTGACGCTTTACCTTTGTGTCGTTAAGAGTGATAATAGCGATTTCGCTCATTGCAAAAAATGCGTTCACAACAATGAGCACAAACAGAAGTAATAGTTTAAGTATGATAGAAAGCGCAGGTTCCGGGTCATCCATTTTAGGATAAACTCCTTTCAAAGTAAGTATATGCATCATTTTCCCATTGTCTAATGTTGCAAGAAATTTTAACACACTTTATATGTGTTGTCAACTTTTCTTTTATTTCATAAAAGAACCCGTTTCATTTCCTCTAATATTGAGTAGGGAATTTTCAAGTTGCCTCGACCGATTCCTATGGAAATATGGGGCTTCATTTCAGCGTGAAAATCCGAGCCGCCGGAGAGCATCAAGCCCAGTTCCTTTGCAATTTTTTGATATTTTTCCTGCATTTCTTCCGTGTAGTCCGTGTAGTAGCCCTCCACACCGTTTAATCCGTAACTTTTATATTTCTCCAAAGTTTCCCTTAATTCTTCATCGGATTTTTTCATTGTGTGCAGATGAGCTACAAAGGAAAGACCGCCACATTCCTTGATAAGTTCAACAACTTCCTTTGCATTTAGGTGCTGTGCTCCGCAGTAGGCAGGTCTTCCTGCAGAAAGGTAAAGCTTAAAAGCATTATCGACACTGTCAACATAGCCCTTTTTTACAAGTAATTTCCCATAGTGGGCTCTGCCTATGATATCCCCGGGGGAAAGTGCCCTAACCTCTTCAAGTGTAACATCAAAACCAAGTTCGTTCAGAAGTCTGCAGGTTTCTTTGTTTCTGTAAATTCTGCTGTCTTTGCAATTTTCAAGAGTGCTGAGCAGTTTCGGATTTTCTATGTCAATAAACAGCCCTAAAATATGGGTTTCCGTGTCGCTTTGAACAGAAAACTCAATGGCGGGGATTACCTCCACCCCGATTTTTTCCCCTTCAAGTACAGCCTCTTTTACACCGTCAATACAGTCGTGGTCGGAAAGGGCGATAGCGGAAAGCCCCGCCTTTTTCGCCTCCCTGACAACCTCACTCGGTGTCATTGTGCCGTCCGATTTATTTGAATGGGTGTGTAAATCTATATATTTTTCCATTGATTTTCCTCCGAGTTTAATTCACCCGTATTTTAACATATAATCTGCTCATTTTCAATAAAAAATAAACTTGTTGAAATGGTAAAATCCTTATGATATAATTATGTTAGAAAAATGTGTCCCGAGGAGGTGAGTCTATGCTGGTAACAAAGTCCGTATTATCTGTACTGGTTGCCATAATTCTAACCATAGTGATGACTATTTACAGTTTTTTCTGTAATTTATGCGGACTGTTTTCGGGTTGTTGCAGGGATAAAACAAATAATCCCGACACTACAACTACACTAACTCAAACTACAACCGAGTCCCCTACGGAAAGTTCCACAGAGTCTACAACAGAAAATACCACCGAAAGCACTACGGAAAGTACAACCGAATCCACAACTGAAAGCACTACAGAGTCTACAACTGAAAGTACCACTGAATCTACGACTGAAAGTACTACTCAAAAGGTTGAAAGGATTACCCGCAATAAACTCACAACTTTCGGAGGCTTAAACGCTGACAGATTTGTGGCCTGTGACACGGACGGCACAGATTACTATGCTATAGGCTATACCGAGTCCCTTGAATCCGACCCAAACAATGAGTTTTATATGAATGAATGGAAGAAGACTCCCTACGGTTATCTTGCAAAATATTCAAGCGACGGTACTCGTCAATGGGTAATAACAATATATGACATCACCAGAGAAACACATTTAAGTGATATTTGTGTGCTTGGTGACGGCACCCTGTTGATAGTGGGTCACCAGTACTATGAAGTAACAAAAACAGTGTACTCGGAAGATGCTGTTATGTATGCCTTTGACACAAACGGTACAAAACTGTGGCAAGAAACCTTATCGGGAAACGGCAAGGACAGATTTCTCTGTGTCGCACCCACTTCAGACGGATTTGTGGTTGGCGGTAAAACCGCCTCCTCCACCGGCTCCTTTGAAGGTATTCCCGACAACGGCACCACAACAAGCGCATTCTTAATCCGTTATGATTTAAGCAGGCAAGTGCTTTGGAAGAGATATTTAAGCGGCTCTCAACACGCAAGTTTCACAGATATTGCCACAGATTCCGACAACAATATTTTCGCTGCCTGTTCCACAATTTCCAATGACGGTCACTTTGCAAATTATGTGACAGATGAAAACGGAAATATCCAACTGATTGAGGGCTCCCTGGACAACATCATATTTAAGTACGACTTTCTGGGAAATACTCTCTGGGGACGCCCTGTTTCAACTAATTACCGAGATAATTTTGAGCATTTGGTTGCAGACGGTAACGGTGGCTGCGTGGTTGCCGGTCACTTTATGGGACAGTTAAGCGGTACGGTAACAATGGGTACCCTTTTGGGAACAACAGCCTGGGGCGGTGCCGATGCGGTACTGGTTTCCATTGATTCACAGGGTAACTACAAATGGATTCATACCCGAAAGGGTGCAATGGATGACTATATGTATGACATTACCAAGAGTGACGACCTTTACATTGTTACAGGTATGAGCCATTCCGGAGGAGCCGACTTTAGTGCCTTTTACGGCGGAGGCGATGCTTTTGTTTACGCAGTTTCCCCTATGGGCAGAACAGTTCAAAAAGCCATTATCGGTGGCAGTCAAAAGGATACCGGCACCGCAATAAGTGCCAACGGAAAAGACCTTATGGTATTTGGATATTCCCTTTCAACAGACGGTGCTTTCTTAAACAAAAACACCTATGTAACGGATCCCCTCCCGGACTGCTTCGCCGCAAAATGTACGCTGAAATAAACTTAAAACCGATTGGGAAATCCAATCGGTTTTTTTGTTACTGATATGTATGTCCTTCCTCCTGTGAAAAATCGGGACCTACTTGACCGTAATCGTCTTCGTCATCCTGCTCAAGAGTTGAGGCATCCGGAGAAATATATACCTTCAAGACCACCTTTGTTCCTATGGGGTATTCCTGATTTTCCGTTAAGGACATGGAAACAACCTCGTTATTAAACCTACCGCCTTGATCCGTTTCCACTCTTTGAACAGTGAAACCGACATCACTTAAGCGGGACGCCGCATCCTCGTAATCTGCACCCTCAACATCGGGAAGGCGAATTTTTTCTGTTCCCTTGCTCACCGTCAAAATGATGATTGATTTTCTTTCGACCTGATTTCCTGCAGGAATATTCTGGGCAATAACATAGCCCTCGGGTACATTTTCGTCGTAAATTTCGTCCTTTTCGATCCTGAAATTATTACTGTAAACAGGGTTTGCCACAATATCGTTGAAGTATTTTTCATAAAAATTCGGTACCTCAACATTTTCGCTCAATGTGGTATTGGGTAGGGTTGAGACCTGTGTTGCACTGAAATTGATATTAAAGTTTAGTCTGTCCTTAAACACCGTAAACATAAGGGTTACCGCAATAACACCTATCAGTACAATGGAAATTGCGGTAAGAGCCACAATTTTGCCTGCACTCATAGGTTTTCTTTTCTTTTTGTCAACAGGGGGCTGTGCAGGCACTTGTTGATGTATAGGCTGATGCTCCTGACCTCTTACATAAGTTACACCCGGTGCCACAGCGGTGGGAGAAGCGGAAAGGTCTGCCCTAAGCTGCTCAACTGTTTTTGTTCTGTCCTTAGGTAAAATTTGAAGGGCATTTATGAGACCGTTTATGACATAGGCGGGAATTATTTCCGCAAACTTACCCGGTACCATAAGCTGGTCATTTGTCATTCTTTCCTTTGCGGAAATCGGGTCGGAGCCGATAAGTGTTCTGTAAAGTACGCCACCAAAGGCATAAATATCTGTCCAAGGGCCCTGTCTTGCGTCAAAACCGTACTGCTCCGCAGCGGCATAGCCGTCAAAAATCTGAGGATTAAATCTGCTTCCCACTGTTCTCACTTCACTGATTGAAAAACCGGTGATTTTTAATTTTCCGTCCTCACCTATCACAAGAGTTGTGGGAGAAATTCCTCTGTGAATAATTCCGTTATTGTGAAGGGTTCCCAGGGTTGAAAGGGTTGGCATTAAAAGCTGTCTTGCCTTTTCCCAAGGGATGTATCCGGTTTTGCTCCTTAGAAGAAAATCTCTCAATGAAATACCGTCAACATGGTCATAAACCGCATATGATGTGCTGTTGTCCTCAAAGACATCGGTGACACAAATCATGGCTGAAAGGCCGTTAAGCTGTGCAAGTTTAACCCAAAGCTCTTCAAAACTGCGGCGAAGTTCCGCAAAGGTACCCTCCGAGCCCAGCATTACACGAAGGTCATTGGTAACGGCGGTTCTTGTGGTAAAGGTATCGGGCATAAATTCTCTGATATTTACCGCCTTTTTTTCCTTTAAATCCCAACCGATATAGGTAGCACCCTCACCGTAAAATTCAATTAGTCTGCCAATAAGGTATCTGTTCGCAACAACTGTGCGAATTGGCAAAAAAGGTGAGTTTTGAGCTGTGTCAACATGGAACCCGCAATGGGGACACTTTTTTTCGTTGCCGATTTCTCGCATACAGCTCATACAGAGATTATCTGAGCTTACCATAATTCCTCTCCTTTACAAAGATGATACTACCCTATTGTAATCAATTTTATCAAAGCAAAAATGCAGTGTCAACAATTGCTACAAACTTGTAACCATTTTTGTATAAATACTCAATAATCACTCCCATATTTTGGCACTAAAAGTCACATTCCGCTCTTGCAATTACGCTGTAATACTGTTATAATTTATTCTGTATAAATATAAAATAGGGGGAGGATGTCTTAAATGAGTGAAAAAAACAATGTTCCTCTTTACCTTTTCCATAAAGGTGCCAACGCCAAGACCTATGAGTTCCTCGGTTCTCACCCCAAAGAGGATGGTAAAACCGTTTTTAGAGTGTGGGCTCCCAATGCACAAAGTGTTTGTGTAGGAGGCGACTTTAACGATTGGGATCCCTCTCGTGGGGTTATGAATAAAATAAGCGACGGCGTTTGGGAATGCGAGATTGAGGGTGTAAGTGTCTATGACAGTTATAAGTACCACATTACCTCCCAAAACGGCGAAAGTTTCTATAAGGCAGATCCCTTCGCATTTCACGCACAAACCAGACCGGACAATGCTTCAAAATATTACCCGAATATAAACTTTAACTGGACCGACGGCAAATGGCTAAAAAAGAGAAAGCAGACAGATATTTACTCCTCACCCGTAAACATTTATGAAGTGCATCTCGGCTCTTGGCAACTTTATGAGGACGGAAATCCCCTTTCCTACCGTGAACTTGCGAAGAG
>CAYFRJ010000004.1:38770-71846 GCA_964345625.1 uncultured Clostridium sp.
GATGGGGTACACCCATATTGAGCTTATGCCTGTTACGGAGTTCCCCTTTGACGGCTCCTGGGGTTACCAGGTTACCGGCTATTTTGCCCCCACATCCCGCTTCGGTACCCCTGAAGATTTCGCCTACTTTGTAAACGAAGCCCATAGGGCTGAAATCGGAGTTATATTGGACTGGGTTCCCGCTCATTTTCCCAAGGATGCCCACGGACTTTATGAATTTGACGGTACCCCCTGCTATGAATATGCAGACCCTCGCAAGGGTGAACATTACCAGTGGGGCACAAGAGTATTTGATTACGGCAAAAATGAGGTTCGTTCATTTCTCATTTCAAGTGCTATGTTTTGGCTGGACAAATACCATATTGACGGCTTACGAGTTGATGCGGTTGCCTCAATGCTTTACCTTGACTATGGCAGAGAGGACGGTCACTGGGTAGCGAATAAAAACGGTGGCAGAGAAAACCTTGAAGCGGTTGAGTTTCTTCAAAAACTCAACGAGGCAATTTTCAAAGAGCACAGTGATGTGCTTATGATTGCGGAGGAAAGCACCTCCTGGCCCATGGTTTCAAAACCCACCTACTCCGGTGGACTCGGCTTCAATTTCAAATGGAATATGGGCTGGATGAACGACTGTATGCGCTACTTTGCCCTTGAGGGACTTTTCAGAAAGTTTAATCACGATTGCCTTACTTTTTCATTCTTTTATGCTTTTTCGGAAAACTTTGTTTTGCCAATCTCCCACGATGAAGTGGTTCACGGTAAATGTTCACTTATAAACAAAATGCCCGGCAGTTACAAAGAAAAGTTTGCGGGAGTTCGCTCATTCCTTGGCTATATGATGTCCCATCCGGGTAAAAAACTTCTGTTTATGGGCTGTGAATTCGGTCAGTTCATTGAATGGAACTATCAGCAGCAACTTGACTGGTTCCTGCTTGACTACGAATCCCACAGACAGTTAAAGCAATACACTCAAGACCTAAATAAATTTTACCTGACAAACCCCTCTCTTTGGGAAGACGACTATTCCTGGAACGGCTTCAGCTGGATTGTCAGCGATGACTATGCCAACTCAGTTGTTGCTTTCATCAGAAGGGACAAAGTGGGGAAAGAACTTATCTCCCTTTGCAATTTCACAAATCTAACCAGACAGGGCTACAGAATCGGAGTGCCCGAGAGCGGTACCTACAGAGTTGTTTTTTCCTCCGCAGACCCCAAATACGGTGGCAAAGGAGAAAGTACGGTGGGCTCCGTGAAAGCAAAGAAAATACCCATGCATGGGTACGATTACAGCATCGCCCTTGATGTTGAGGGTATGAGCTGTATGTACCTAAAAAATACATCAAGAAAGAAAACAGTTAAGGAGGTCAAGTAAATGGCAAGAAAAACTGAATGTGTAGCAATGCTTTTAGCAGGCGGACAGGGAAGCAGACTTGGTATTCTTACAAAAAACATCGCTAAACCCGCTGTACCCTATGGGGGAAAATACCGTATAATTGACTTTCCCCTTTCAAACTGTGTAAACTCCGGTATTTACACGGTGGGCGTGCTTACACAGTATCAACCCCTTATTCTCAACGAATATATCGGTAACGGTCAACCCTGGGATTTAGACAGGGCAAACGGCGGTGTTCACATTCTTTCCCCCTATCAGCAGATTAAGGGTACGGAATGGTACAAGGGCACTGCAAATGCTATCTATCAAAATATCAATTTCATCGACAGGTATAATCCGGAATATGTTCTCGTTCTTTCGGGCGACCATATTTACAAGATGAACTACTCAAAGATGGTTAACTTCCACAAGAAAAAGAATGCAGACTGCACCATAGCAATGTTTGAAGTTCCTTGGGAAGAGGCAAGTCGTTTCGGTCTTATGATAGTGAATGACGACGGCTCCATTGCGGAGTTTGAGGAAAAACCAAAAAACCCCAGAAGCAATATGGCCTCTATGGGTGTTTATGTGTTCAGCTGGAAAAAGCTTCGCCAATATTTAATTGATGACGAGGCAAAGGAAAGTTCAAGTAACGACTTCGGTAAAGATGTTATTCACGCAATGCACCAGAACGGTGAAAGAATGTTTGACTATAGGTTTGAAGGCTACTGGAAAGATGTTGGTACCATCAACTCCCTTTGGGATGCAAACCTTGACATTCTCAACCCGAAGGTTGACCTTGACCTGGATGATGACAGTTGGAAGATTTATTCCCGTTCACCTGTTTCACCTCCTCACTTCACAGCTGCAGGTGCGGTAGTTGAAAACTCAATGATTACCGTGGGCTGTGAAATTGAGGGTAATGTGGACTTTTCCGTTCTCTTTGACAATGTAACCGTTGAAGAGGGTGCAAATGTTAAGTATTCGATAATTATGCCCGGCACAACAATTAAGAAGGGTGCCACGGTTCAGTACTCCATCGTTGCGGAAAATGTAACCGTTGATGAGGGTGCCGTTGTGGGACAAAGTCCCGAAAGTATGGAAAATATTGAAGATTGGGGCGTTGCCGTTGTGGGTAACGGCGTTAAAATCGGCAAAGGTGCCGTTGTTGCTCCGAAAGAAATGATTGACGAAGATTTGGGAGGTGCAAAATAATGGCAGCAAAAAAAATACTCGGTATTATTTTCTCAAACGCTTACGATGAAGTTCTCCCCGAACTCACCAATCTGCGTACAATGGGCTCTGTTCCCTTTGCGGGACGCTACCGTTTAATCGACTTCCCCCTTTCAAATATGGTAAATGCAGGTATTTCAAGAGTTGGAGTTGTTACCAGCTCAAATTATCGCTCCCTTATGGATCATATCGGTAACGGCAAACCCTGGGACCTTGCAAGGAAAAGAGAGGGTCTAAACCTTTTGCCCCCGTTTACGCAAACCGAATCTCACACATTCAAAGGAAAGATAGAGGCTCTTTACGGTAGCATGGGCTACATAACAGACTCGGGAAAAGACTATGTGCTTCTTGCTGACTGTAATGTAATCAGCGGTGTTGACTACAGTGAAATGATAGAATATCACGATGAAAAGAATGCGGATATTACCATTGCCTGTGTCAATGTCGTTCCTCCCCAGCTTGATTTAGGCACAGAAATCGTTCTTGACGAAACGGGCAGAGTAACCGGTTTTAAGAGTGTCAGTTCCTTTGACAAACCTGTAAATTATTCCCTTAAACTTATGCTTATTCGCCGTACAGTTCTTGAAAGATTCCTCGTGGAAGGAAGATCAAGGAAAATTGCTCATTTTGAAGATATATTGCCCGAAAATATTTCAAATCTCAGAATTTTCGGCTATAAACAACAGGGTTATGCGAAGGTTATTTACTCTCTTCAAAGTTACTACGAAGCAAGTATGGACCTTTTGAGACCGGAGGTGCGAAAATCTCTCTTCACTCAAGATTCTCCGGTTTACACCAAGACAAGTGACACTGTTCCCACATACTACGGCATAAATGCAAAAGTAAGTGACTCCCTTTTTGCCGACGGCTGTAAAATTGAGGGAGAAATTGAAAACTGCATTCTCTTTAGAGGAGTTAAAGTGGGCAAGGGAGCAGTGGTTAAAAATTCTATTATTATGCAGGACACCGTAATCGGTGAAAATGCAAATGTTGAATATGTTATTACAGATAAGGATGTCGTTATCGGCTCAAATCAAAAGTTAAGCGGCGCATTGAACTATCCTCTCTACATAGGTAAGGGTATAGTAATTTAAGAAAGTGTGAACTTTATGGCATTAGACAAAGAAAAAAAGCAAAATATAGTAACCTTTGCAATCGTTGGTATTGCACTTGTGCTTTTAATCCTTGTAATTTTGATTAAAACCGGTGTAATCGGTGCAAACAATACCGAAGAATCCACATCTTCGGAGATTGAAACGGAATCAAGCATTGTTGTGATAGTAGAAACAAAGGAAGACGGTGAATCCTTCTCCTACACTATGCTTGAGTATTACACTAAACCGAGTATTTCCGCAAACCACAGATACCCCCCAAGGCCTACAAAGAGTACAACGGAAACCACAAGTGAATTTTATTATATTGAAGAAACAAGTGTGATTGCCGTAACGGATGAAAACGGTGAGCCGGTGACGGATGAAAACGGTGAGCCTGTGACAAAGGTTAAAAAGTATACTATCCCCTGTGACAAGGATGGTAGTACCTCCGCTCCGTCCACCACCAAGGAAACCACCACGGTTACCACAAGTGAGAGAACCACCAAAATAGTTTACAGAACGGATCCACTCAGCAAAAAACCTCTTAAAAATATCAAGGGTGAATATATGACACTCACTGTTTTAACCGAGCCGGAGCCCACCACAACGGCTAAACCTACCACCACAGAAACCACCACAAAGCCAACCACGGACACTACCGCTTCCACTCAGCTTAACCCTGAAAATTACCCAAGTTCAACCTCTCAGGCACAAGTTTCCGAAGGAACAACGGCACCCCCTGAGACAGCAACAACAAAAAAACAATAAAGGACTGAATTTTATGAAGGTTTTATATGTAGCAAGTGAGGCGCTCCCCTTTGCCGCAAGCGGCGGTCTTGCGGATGTTGCGGGCTCTCTGCCCGCCGCTCTGAAAAAAAGAAAGACTGCCTGCAGAGTTATTATGCCCCTTTACGGCTCTCTCAGTGAGGAACTGCGCTCACAGCTTACATTTATCACAAATATTATGGTGCCTGTTTCCTGGCGTATGCAGTATTGCGGTGTGTTTGAGGCAAAGGTTAACGGTGTAGTTTATTACCTTCTTGATAACGAATACTATTTCAAGAGAGACGGATTTTACGGTCACTACGATGACGGTGAAAGATTTGCATTTTTCTCAAGAGCGGTTCTTGAGGTGCTTCCTTACCTTAACTTTAAGCCCGATATTATTCATTGTAACGACTGGCAAAGTGCCCTTGTTCCCATTTACTACTCAACATTTTATGCAAACAGAGAGGACTATACGGGAATAAAAACCGTATTTACAATTCATAACATTCAATACCAAGGAATCTACGGTAAGGAAATTTTAGGTGATGTTTTCGGTCTTGGCGAAAAGCAGGCTCCCCTTGTGGAATTCGGCAACTGCATTAACCTTATGAAGGGCGGAATTGAATGTGCCGACCGTGTTACCACGGTGAGCAACACCTATGCTCAGGAAATTCTTGACCCCTGGTTCAGTCACGGTCTTCACCCCATTCTCAATGAGAGAAGCTATAAACTTTCCGGCATCCTTAACGGAATTGATGTTGAAAACTACAACCCGGAAACAGACGAAAATATTTTCGCCAACTACAGCGCAAAGGATTACTCTGCGAAAGCGGAAAATAAGGCAAAACTTCAAGAACTTTTCGGCTTACCCGTAAATGCGGATATTCCCGTAATGGGCATTGTCACCAGACTTGTTGCCCATAAGGGACTTGACCTTATTAAACGAGTTATGTGGGAACTTCTTTCAAACAGCGACCTTCAGCTTGTTGTTTTGGGCTCCGGTGACTGGGAATATGAGGTATTCTTCAACGAATTAGCTATGGCATTCCCTCAAAAAGTAGGCCTTAAGGTGGGCTTTATTCCCGATGTTGCAAGAAAGATCTATGCCGGCGCAGATATGTTCTTAATGCCTTCAAAGAGTGAGCCCTGCGGACTTTCGCAAATGGTGGCACTTCGCTACGGCACAATTCCAATTGTGCGTGAAACGGGCGGTCTTAAAGACACCATCACAGATTCCGGTGACGGTAAGGGCAACGGCTTCACCTTTAAGAGCTATGATGCCTATGATATGCTTGATGCAATTCATCGTGCCCTCGGTGCCTACTCCGACAAGAAATATTGGGCAAAACTTGTCACAAGAGCACTTAAATGTGACAACTCCTGGAGCAAGAGTGCAAAGGAATACATAGCACTTTACGAGTCACTGAAATAACCTATGAGAACATACACAATAAATTTAATAAGACACGGTGAATTTGAGGGGGCAAACGAGGGCAAATATATAGGACACACCAACCCCTCCCTTTCACAGCAGGGTAGGGCAGAACTTTCGCAACTGCGAGAAAATAATGACTACCCCAATGTTCAAGCAATTTTTACAAGCCCGCTGAAAAGATGTACCGAAACCTGTGAAATTCTATACCCGGAGCACACTCCCTTGGTGATCGAAGAACTTTCCGAGTGTAACTTCGGTGAATTTGAAAATAAAACCGCAAAGGAACTTGAAAATAATGAACTTTTTCCCCTTTGGCTGAGGGGAGAAGTTACACCTCCCTTTGGGGAAACAAGTGCCGACTTCGGCAAACGGATTTGCGGTATATTTGAAAAAATCGTTGAGGGAATGATGAAAAGCGGTGTTTTTGACACTGCCATCATTACCCACGGCGGTGTAATCGGAATCATTCTTTCCGCCTACGGTTTACCCGAGGCACCCATACACGAATGGTTTCCGCCCTATGGCTGCGGCTACAAGCTTCGAATTGATCCCTCAATTTGGTCGAGGGGCAAAAAATTTGAGGTGGTTACAACCGAGCCGGAAAATAAATGATAAGCGAGGAAATATATGTCAATATTAGAATCAAAAATTCCCAAGGAAAACCTATCGCTCTTTAAGGATCAAATCCTTAAAAATTATCAGGTTGAACCTATAGACTACAATGTTTACGACATAAAAAGAGGTCTTCGTAATGCAGACGGCACCGGCGTTATGGCGGGTGTTACAAAAGTTTGCTCCGTTGAGGGCTACTATATTCAAGACGGTGAAAAGGTTCCCCAAGAAGGTCACTTAACTTACAGGGGCTATGACATAGAAGAAATAATTAACGCCTGCATTAAAGAGGACAGATTTGGCTACGAAGAGGTTGTCTGGCTCCTTATATTCGGCTCTCTTCCCACAAGGGATCAACTTCATCTTTTTGAAAAAATTCTTGCGGATTGTCGTGACCTTCCGGAAGATTTCATTGAAAACATAATCATCATAATGAAAGCACCTTCACTGGACATTATGAATAAAATGAGTCGCTGTGTTTTGGAGCTTTATTCCTTTGATGAAGACCCGGACAACACCTGTCTTGAAAACATCATAAAACAAAGTGTCCACCTTATTGCAAAACTTCCCGCAATTATGGCCTATTCTTACCAGGTAAAATGCAGACATTCCTACAAAGAAAGTATGTATATTCACTCGGTGAAGACGGAACATTCCACCGCAGAGGCAATTCTCAGTTTAATTCGTAAGGACAATAACTTCACCCACGAAGAGGCTAAGCTCCTTGACCTTTGTCTTATGGTTCACGCAGAGCACGGCGGCGGTAACAACTCCACCTTTACAACCAGAGTTCTCACCTCCAGCGGTACAGATACCTATGCTGCGATTGCTGCAGGCATCGGTTCTCTTAAGGGTCCCAAACACGGCGGTGCCTCCTCAAAGGTTGCCCAAATGATTTCTGCCTTTAAAAATGACCTTACCGACATTACAGACGAAAAACAAGTTGAGGACTACCTTGCAAAACTTATTCGTAAAGAAGCGGGGGACAAGAGCGGTCTTGTTTACGGTATGGGTCACGCAGTCTATACCCTTTCCGACCCGAGAGCAAAGGTTCTTTCCGCAAAGGCGGGAGAGTTTGCGGTGGGCACGGAATTTGAAAATGAGTACAAACTGTTAAAAGCCATTGAAAAACTTACCCCACAGGTATTTGCGGAAATTAAGGGCAATTCCAAGGCAATCTGTGCAAATGTTGATCTTTACTCCGGCTTTGTTTATAAGATGTTGGGCATTCCCCAAGACCTTTACACTCCGCTTTTTGCGGTTTCAAGAATTTCAGGTTGGTCTGCCCACAGAATTGAGGAGCTTCTCACAGGGGGCAGAATCATAAGACCCGCATATAAAAATGTGGGTGACAAACACTTTTATGTACCAATTTATGACAGATAAGAGGCAAGATAATGGAAAAGAAATTACGCAGTATTTTTTCTATTGAGGCAATAGTTTTAGCGGCAATTTTACTGCTTTTACTTCCTCTTCGCACAATTCAATATTACACGGTAATTGAGGGCGGTAACGGATTTTTCAAAAGGGTTGACTCAAATGTAATTGTATTTGTTACAGTCTTTTCTGTAGCGGTAGTTTTTTTCCTTGTCAGTGCTTTTATAAAAAGAAAAAAAATCTCCCTTGAAACCGCTCCAAAGCGTCTGCCCGCCTGCGGTGCCTTGGCTTTATTGGCAAGTGGCGGTGCAATTTGGGAGGTATATTCCCAATATAAAAACATTGGGTTTGATGCCACGGAATATGTGGTTTCCTCCACCACCTCAACAGGTGTTGTTTTGCCCATAACCTATATCAAATTGGGCTTCGGTGTGCTTACGGCAATTTACTTTTTAGCCCTTTCCCTTTGTTTTTTGTCGGGAAAATCCTCCGGAGACAAACTTCGCCTTCTCTCTCTTGCTCCCGTGATTAAATGTGTAGTATCTTTGGTTCTCTACTTTATGTCAACCATAAGTTATCTCAGAGTAAGCGACCTCACCTTAGATATGCTTTCACTTGTATTCTTCGCAATGTTTTATATGGCATTTGCCCAGGCAAACGGCAATGTAAACTCAAAAGGCAGTGAATGGAGACTTGCGGGCTTCGGCCTTTGTGCCTGTCTCATTTCCTCGGTTTGCTTTGTTCCCAGAGCAGTTCTTTTTGTTACGGGACATTCTGACCTGACCTTTATTCTTTCCTATGCAAATTTAGGTGAGTTTTCTGCCGGTCTTTTTGCTCTTGCCACGGTAATTACTCGCATTGTTCCCAAAAAGAGCAATATAATCACCCAAGAAACGGCGGAATAACTGATGTTTTTTCAAAATATGCTTATTGCAGCCGAACAGGTTGCTATTCTGTATTTAATAGCGTTGGTGGGTGTAATAGCCGACAAATGTAAGGTTTTTACGGAAGAAATCGCAAAAAAATGCACGGATTTACTCTTTTATGTAATCACTCCCGCAAAAATTATTGAAAGCTTTTTCATCCTTGAATGTAACGAAAAGACCACGAAGGGACTGTTTGTTGCAATGGGCTGCGGAGTTTTAATGCACGGCATTGCGGCAATAGTTGAAATCCCTTTTTTCAATAAGTCCGAACCGGAAAAGGCAAGTGTTTATAAGTTTGCCTCCATTTATGGCAACTGCGGTTATATGGGGCTTCCCCTTGTTGAGTCCATAGTGGGCTCCGAGGGCATTTTCTATGGCTCTGCGGTTATTATAACCTTTCAGGTTTTCACCTTCACCCACGGTATTTGGCTTATGAACAGAGATAAAACCGAAAACAAAGCAAAAATTGACTTAAAAAAAATCATCATAAACCCGGGCGTTCTTGCGGTTATCGCAGGTCTTCCCATGTTTTTATTGAGAATTGACTTACCAAATGTTATTTTATCCCCAATCAAAAGTGTGGCAAGTATGAATTCACCCCTCGCTATGCTGATTTTCGGCACTTACATTGCTAATACCAACTTTAAGTCAATGATAAAGAATCCCGGCATATTGGGTGTATGTGGCTTCAAACTGATTTTGATGCCCCTTGCCATGATTTTCGGATTAAAACTTTTCGGCATCGGGGGTGCATTGGGCTCAACCCTTGTGGTAATTTCCTCAACTCCCCCTGCAAATAACACCATTATGTTTGCCTCGAAGTATGACCAAGATGTTTCCCTTGCAAGTCAAACAGTTGCATTTGTAAGCTTCCTTTCAATTTTTACCATGCCCATAATGATAGCGTTAAAATGATATGAAAGAAATTTTAAGCAAGGTTTCACCTCTCTACGGCATTTGTCCCTTTGAGAGTGTAAAGAACAAATTAATAGACTGCAGGGCAAAGGGGCGTGTGCCAAAAGATGCAAAGAGCATAATCATTTTTGCCTTTCCTTATTTACTGGAAAAAGAACACTATGAGGGCAGAAATATTTCCAAATACGCTGTACCTATAGACTACCATGAGGTTTTAATGTCCCGCTTAACTCTCTGCTGTAAAGAACTTTCCGTATTGTATGAAAATGAGGAGTTTGTACCCTTTGCAGACAATTCTCCCATTCCCGAGGTGCAAACCGCCTGTCTTGGCGGACTGGGTGTTTTAGGTGAAAATTCCTTACTGATAACAAAAGACTATGGTTCCTTCGTTTTTCTCGGTGAAATTGTAACTACACTGAAATTAGAACCAACTGGTAACAAAGAAATTTCAAACTGCTTAAAATGTAATAAATGCGTTGAAGTTTGCCCCAACAGTGCAATTAAAGAGGGCAAAATTTCACTTTCCCTGTGCCTTTCCCACATAACTCAACAAAAAGGTGAATTGACACAGGCGGAAAAGGATTTAATCAAAAAAACTAAATGTGCCTGGGGCTGTGACATTTGTCAAGATATTTGTCCCCTTAACAGAAATGCAAAAACAACAGATATTTCAGAGTTTATAGACTCTGCCTTAACAAAGGTTGACCGGGACACCCCCCTCACCTCAAGGGCATTCGCTTGGCGAGGTGAAGATGTAATTAAAAGAAATGTGGAAATTATAAAAGGTGATTAGATGAACATTTACGGCTTTGATATGTCAAGCCCCGTGGAGGAAATGCTTTGCCAATCTTTGGCAACCGATCGCTTCCCTCACTCGGTAATAATTGAAGGCGGTTCAAGTGAAGATCGTCTTGAATTAGCCAATAAAATAGCCGCCACCTTAATTTGCAGTGCCGACACTCAAAGACCCTGCGGTGACTGTGCCGACTGTCACAAGGCCGCCCTTTCTCTTCACCCGGATATTATCATTCAGTCACCTCGTAAAGAGGGAAGCAATAAAAACGAAAGTTACGCCGTTGACTATGTTCGTGAAATAGTCAGCGATTCAAATATATTCCCAAATGAGGCAGAAAGAAAAATTTATATTCTTCAAGAGGCACACTTAATGAATGAACAGGGGCAAAATGCTTTCTTAAAGACTCTTGAAGAACCAACGAGATTTTCAAATTTTATTATCCTTACCCCTTCAAAATCCGTGTTTTTAGAAACGATTCTTTCAAGAGCCCCCGTTTTCACTTTAGGGGGAGTGGCAAGGGATGCTAAGGATAATGTTGATATGGAAAAAGCAATGCAGGCGGCAAAAAATGTAGCCCTTGCCACAGGCAGTTCAAATCATTTCGATTTAGTCTGCGCCACGGGAGTTTTTGACAAGAACCAAAAACTTTTGTCAGCCGCCCTTCCCATAATGGCAGAGATTTTCGCAAGCGCCTTGAGGTACAGATATTTGGGAGAACAAGAGAATGAATATTCCGATATGGCCTCGGTGCTTTCCAAAAAGCTTTCAAAAAACGCCCTTTTAAAACTTATTGACAATGTAAACATTTTAATGGATTCTTTAGACAAAAATGCAAATCTTAATCTTACTTTAGCACGACTTTGCACACTTTTCAAAGGAGTAGAACAGGAGTAGAATATGGCAGAAATAGTAGGTATCCGCTTCAAAGAAGTGGGTAAAATTTATTACTTTGACCCGGATGGGGCAAAATTTAACAAGGGTGGCTTCGCCATTGTGGAAACCGTCAGAGGTGTTGAATGCGGTGAAGTTGCCATTGAAAATAAAGATGTTGACGAAGGGGACTTGGTAAAACCCCTTAAAAAAATCCTTCGCCCCGCAAGTGAAAAAGACATTAAAACTTACCAAGAAAACAAGGAAAAAGAAAAGGAAGCGGCTGAAATTTGCCGTAAAAAAATTGAGGCACACGGCCTTGAGATGAACCTTGTGGATGTTGAATATACCTTTGACAGAGGTAAAGTTCTCTTTTACTTTACCGCAGACGGCAGGGTGGATTTCAGAGAACTTGTTAAGGATTTGGCTGCCACATTCAGAACCCGCATTGAACTTCGCCAAATCGGTGTTCGTGATGAGGCAAAAATGCTGGGCGGTCTTGGAATTTGCGGCAGAATTTTTTGCTGTTCAAGTTTTTTAGGTGATTTTCAGCCCGTTTCAATCACTATGGCAAAGGAGCAGGGACTTTCCCTCAATCCGGGAAAAATTTCCGGTACCTGCGGTCGTCTTATGTGCTGCTTAAAATTTGAGCAAGCATCATACGAACACCTTTTGAAGATTACTCCGAAACCCGGTGCAATTGTGTTAACCAAGGAGGGCAAGGGAAAAGTAGTTGACTACTCCCTTCTCACGGGAAAACTTATGATTACACTTGACAAAAACCAAAGTGATATTCCGAAAACTTTTCACCGTAGCGAAGTTAAAACCCTTAAAGATTCCCAGATAAAAGCAACGAAAAAAGAACTTAAGGAACTTGAAAATCTTCAATAATATGAACTATAAATTTGAAAATATAATAAATTGCCGTGACCTTGGGGGGATTAAATGCAAAGAAAAAACCACCCTGCCCGGCAAGGTGATAAGATGCGGAATTCCAAAGGAACCCACAGAAAATGATATTAAGTTTTTGAAGGAAAATAATATTAAAACCATCATTGATCTTCGGGGAGTTAAAGAGGCCGAAGAGCGCCCCTCCCCCTTTGCCGCAGATGATTTTTTTAACTATCATCATATTACATTACTTGAGGCAAACCCTGCCCTAAACGATGTTAACCTTCCCCTTTGGCAAATGTATGCCTTAAGTTTAACGCATTACAGTGACAGCTTTCGGGAAGTGTTTAAGCAGATTTCTCAAATTAAGGGTAAATATATGTTTCACTGCTTTTTGGGTAAGGACAGAACGGGTATTCTTTCCGCCTTACTCCTATACTCGGCGGGTGCGGAAATGAAAGATATACTTAAAGACTATGAACTGTCTTATAATTATGTAAAACCCTTTGTTGAAAAAGAAATCAGAGAAAATACGGGGCTGATTTGGGAACAGGACCATTCTCGTTTTCGCTCAGACGGAGAAAACATTATTAAACTGTTTGATTTTCTAAAAGAAAAATACGGGGGAGTTACGCAGTATCTGTTATCTGTGGGCTTAACACAGGAAGAAATAAACCTTGCGGGAAATACTTTGTTTTAAGTTAAAAGAGCATCTCTTTCGAGATGCTCTCATTTTTTATCTTTCCGCAAGGGTTGTTAATGTTGCGGGGTCTGTTCTGTCTATTGTGTAGGTAATTGTGTTTCTGTAATTAAACAAAACGGGAACCTCTCCAACCTCCGCCAGGGAACCCACACCGATAAACTTTGTTGAAACATCCGCACTCTTCACATATTCAATGGCGATAATTTCGTCTGTTTCAATATTGGCAGTAATAATAATTTGGCAATTCTTATATGTAAGTGTGGGCTTTTCAATAAGCATATATTTGTTTGCCTTTTTGAATTCTTCCAAAACCTCATCAATGTCTTCAAGCTCAAACGCCTTTTCCATTGTTGAAGGAAGGGTTGGGCTCTTGAGAGTAACGGTAATTATTCTCACCGTATCTCTGTCAACACAGGTTGCACTTTCAACCTCATCAAGGGTAAGGGTGCTTACAAAACTTTCACCTTTTACCGGAATGAAGTCCTTTAACTCTTCACCATAGGCAATTTCGTCACTGTCATTGTGAAGCATATAATCGTCAAGGGAAACAATGGCGGCATTGATGTAGTCGTTTTCGCTCATCTTAATACTTTCGCCCTTTTCATCCGTTGCCTTGTTGATTCTCTTCTTTTCGCTCATTTTAACGCTTGCCTTTGCATTTTTAACCTCGTTTATATGGAGATTAAAATATTCAAAGATAGTTTGGGTATTCTTTGCAAGATTTTCCGGCGAATATTGGGTATCTGTTACAATATTGCTCTCCTCGTCATAAGAGGATGTAATATCTGTGGGAAGGGGGGTGGCAACCTTAACAGTTGTGGTTTCCTCTTCCTCCTCTTTCAAAACCGAACAGCCCGCAAAACCGAAAAGTAAGGCAAATACAAGAATAATGCTTAAAGGTGCAAGAAATTTTTTGTTCATAGTAAATCTCCTTTTGCATAAATACATTGGAATTATAGCATAAATACTGTTTTTTCTATATTGACATTTCTTCCAAAAAAGAGAGTTTTCTTTTGGCTATTATGTCCATCAAGCCTTTAATCCCTTTTCATCAAACATAAATGTGGTTTCAAGGGCTATGTCAACACCGGCTTCAATGGTTTTAAGGTCAAGGTTTTCGTGGGTATCAAGACGGGTATGGTAGTAGCGGGCAGGAGTCGGGTCCATAGCAACAAAGCTTGCCGCTTTAATTCCCGCCTGGCTGAATGCCGCCGCATCCGTTGAGCCAAGAGCGATGGTTTCAAGGGGAATGTCATAACCGCAAAGGGCACCTGCATTTTTAACAAGGGCACAGGCCTCTTCGTCGTTTTTAACCGTACCGGTCATATCTTTGTTATAAATAGTCATAAAATCAAAGTCACGAACGGTGTCAAAGCCCACGAAAATCGTTTCAACCCCTTTTTCCGATTTAAATTTTTCTGCATATTCTTTGCAAAATGCCTTTGCTCCACGAAGTCCGCATTCCTCGGAGCCGGTGATAAGCACCATAACCTCCGTATTTTCAAAGCGAATATCCTGGTCTTTGAGAAAACGGGGAACCGACATTGACACAAGGCAGCCCGTAAGGTCATCATTTGCCCCTTCCACTATTCTTTTGGGGTTATAGAAAAGAATACATGCCAAAAAAGCGGGAATGAGACAGACATTTATAATTGAAAGAATCCACATAACCTGACTTTCCGCAATGTTTTTGCCTTGAAGCACAAATATCAAAGTAATTACACTTACAATAACGGTATAAACCACACCTAAAAGTCCGGTTCCCACAACGGGGTAAAGAATTTTGGGGCCGCCCCAGTAGGTAAATCTCCACTCCGGAGCGGAGTCGGCGTGACCCGAAAGAATAATTCTTCTTTTGGTGTCTCCACTCGCCTTGCGAACCGCAATAACATTGTGTGAAGTTTTCTTCGGGTAAAATGGATCCAAAGTTTCTTTATAGAGAATAAACTCCGTTATGATAAAGAAAAGTGAAATTGCCACAAGTACCAATGCACCGATTGAAAAATAAAGGGCTAAGTTAGGTAAAAAATGTGTTAAAAACACTAAAATTGCCGCCATGGTAACAAAAACCACGGTAAGACGAATCCAGCCCATAAATGCACCGGGATGAATGGTAAACTCCTGAGTTTTTACCTCGTCGCAACTTTCCTTAAGGTCATTTGCCATCCACTCAAGAGCCTTCTTTTCCTGCTCCGTGCCGGCTCCTCTCGGTCCAAATTCCTTGCAAATCTTTTTAATGCTTCTGGCAACATAGTTTGCATACATCCTTCTTTCAGAAGGGTAGTTTTTTACACTTTCATTTGCTTTCAATATATCACTTCCTTATTTGTTTTGAGCTAAGTATTCTTCTAAGCAAAGTCCGCTTGCCTTAATCTTTTTTGCGTTTTCCACACCCACATAGCGCCAATGCCAGGGTTCGTAGATAATTTCCGTAATATGCTGTTTATCTTTCGGATATCTCAAGATAAAACCATAGTCAGCGGCATTTTCACTGAGCCAAGCAAAGGCCTTTGAGTTTTCAAAGGACTGTTCAAGGGAAATAATATCCATGGCAAGACCTGCGTTGTGTTCGCTGGTGCCGGGAGGTAAAATGATTTTTGCCGCCTCCTTTGTGGCATCAACCTTATTATATCCCTCTTTTATATATTTGTTGATTTTGTTTTCAAAGTTAGTTTTTTGCCTGTCATAAGAGCGGTAACCGGAAAGGGGTGTTAAATAAATGCCCTCCTTCGCCGCCGCCTGATACATTTCATTGTAGTGGGGTGCAACTCTGTAGTCAAGTTGTTTGCTGTTAGGGTCACTTGTCACCGAGGGAGCAAGCTTTGGAACATAGTTTTTCCCAATGCTGTAGTGTCTGTTTACAAGCACCATTTCCCAATTTGCATCTGTAATTTCAATTTGTTTTGGGTTTATTCCCGCATAGGCATAGGGAGAATTTGACTGATTTGCCGCAGTGGATGAAGTAAAAGGCAGAGTGGTCTCTTTTTTCGAGAACAATGACTTTTTCGTGGTGGTTTTGCTTTCAATCATACTTGCAATTTCACTTTCCGTTACGGTTTCTCCTGTAGTTTCAGAAATCTCACTGATACTCTCTTGCATTTTTGAAGTGTTTGTTTTCGATTGGGATAATGAAGAACTGTTTGTTTCTTCCAGCAATGGGTCACCCCCAATTTTTTCAATAATTACACCCAATAAAACTCCGATTGCAACTATGAATATCAGAATGGGTATTATGGATTTTTTCATCTTATTACCTCTTTTGGTCTTTACTGCCTTCGGCAAAACCTTTGCCTGTCAATACCACAATTACCGTCTTAAACAGAATTTTCATATCAAACATAAAACTTTGTTTTTCGACATACTCCTTGTCAAAAAGTGCCTTTTCTTCGTAGGTGATATTGTCTCTGCCGTTTATTTGGGCAAGTCCCGTAATTCCGGGCTTTACGGAAAAAACATTATATCGAGCTCGAAGTTCTCTTATTTCTTCCTCTTGGGGGATTAAGGGCCGAGGGCCTACAAAGCTCATTTCGCCCTTCAAAATATTAAGAAGCTGGGGCAGTTCATCAAAACTCGTTTTTCTTAAAAACCTGCCGCTTTTGTTAATTACTTCGTCAGCATTTTCAAGTTGTGCCGTTGGAACATTCAGGGTTTCTCTTTTCATTGTTCTGAACTTATAGATCAGAAACAGTTCATTGTCTTTACCCACTCGTTCCTGCCTAAATATTACCGGTCTGCCCGCATCAATATAGATGATTAGTCCTATAATAAGAAAAAACGGAAACAGAACTATAAGCATAAGCAAGCTAACCGTAAAATCAAATACTCTTTTCATAAGTCCCTCGTCGGTAATTATTTGTTACTCTTTAAGGATTCCATTTTAAGATAAGCGTTTATAAAGCCGTCAATGTCCCCATCCATAACCGCATTTATATTGCCCACTTCAAAGCCGGTGCGGTGATCCTTTGCCATAGTGTAGGGCATAAACACATAGGAACGAATTTGACTGCCCCAAGCGATTTCCATTTGCACGCCTTTAATGTCTTCTATCTTGTCAAGATGCTCTCTTTCCTTGATTTCAATAAGCTTCGACTTAAGCATTTTCATAGCAATATCACGGTTTTGGTGCTGGCTCCTTTCCACCTGGCAGGCACAAACTATTCCCGTGGGTATATGGGTTAAACGAACTGCAGAGGAGGTTTTATTAACCTTCTGTCCCCCTGCTCCCGAGGAGCGATAGTAGTCAATTTTTAAGTCGTCGGGGTTGATTTCCACCTCTACCGTGTCATCAATTTCCGGCATAACCTCAAGGGAGGCAAAGGAGGTGTGTCTTCTGCCGGAAGCGTCAAAGGGTGAAACACGAACAAGGCGGTGAACACCCATTTCCCCTTTAAGGTAGCCGTAGGCATTTTCTCCCTCTATGCGAAGAACTGCGGATTTAAGTCCCGCCTCGTCACCGTCAAGAAAATCAATCATTGAAACGGAAAAGCCCTTCTTTTCCGCCCAGTGTTGGTACATACGAACAAGCATTGAGTTCCAGTCCTGTGCCTCCGTTCCACCTGCACCTGCATGGAAGGTGAGAATTGCGGGACTATTGTCATATTCCCCCGAAAGCAGGGTTGAAATGGTCATATCTTCAAGTTTTTCAACGAAGGAGTCAACACTTTCCTGACATTCCTCAAGCATATCTAAATCTTCCGCCTCATTTGAAAGTTCAATGAGAACCAATGAATCTTCGAACTCCCCTTGAAGACTTTCATATGCCTTTACTTTGTTTTTTAACTGTGTAAGTCGCTTTTGTACCTTTTGTGAGTTTTCAATGTCATTCCAAAAGCCGTCTTGAGCCGTTTGTTCTTCAAGTTCTTTAATTTCTTTTTTCATTAACTCAACTCCCAGGGCTTCTCCCAGTTGAGTGAGTTTTTCACGGTAATCTAAAAGTGAAAGTCGCAGTTCTTCAAACCGTACCATATATACAGACCTTTCCGATAAATTGAGATTTATGTCAACATTGCATCAATTATGTATTATATATTATAATTATGAAAATGTAAAGTGACAAAAAGTTAACAATGTGTACAGAAAAAAACTCCCCGTTTTTATGGGGAGTCAGTTAATTTTACTTTCTGTGGGGAAGAAGTGCGCTCACCACACCTATGGTTTCTGCCATCATAACCACCAGCGCTATAGCGGCACTGAATCCGATTTCGCTGCAACCGGCAAAGGCGGCAAGTCCCACGCCCAAAACCATGGCAAGTATCTGAATAATAAGACAAAGCTTGTTCTTTCTTGTCATAGAGCAGGCGGTGGCTATTGCTTTAAGCATTGTAGTCGCCTTACCGTCGTGAATAATTTCTGCGGGAAGTGAGTCGCTTATGGTGTCTCTTCTGCGCTTAAACAAACGGCTTGCAACGGAAGAGAGAATCTTAAAGTTGTCGGGATTAAGACCGAATTTTGAAGAAATAAGTTCCTCCGTTACATTAACATCGTTGGTTCTTACCAGCACCTGAATTCCGTTATTTTCAAGCTGTTTTAAGTAGTTTTTAAGACTGTTATCCACACTGTAACTCACAGCAAACATGGCTGCCAACTGCTCATTACAGGCGAGGTAAATCACCTTTCTGCCTGAGTGAACATACTTGTCTTCAAATTCCTTTTCAGGGGCTTGAATATTGTGGTGAATGAGCATATTTCTGTTGCCTAAAAGCACCTTTTGCTCGTAGATTCTTGCAGAAATGCCCATTTTGTCTTCGTAAACCAATTCACGAACCGGTGGCAGCAAATCCTGCCTCGAGTCGATAACCTGCTCAAAACATTCCTTCAAAGGTCCTCCGGATTTAATAACCATTGCTGCGGCATAAATAAGCACCACATCAATTCGCATACTCTTAAAGTCCTTCATTCCGTGAAGGGTACAGGCGGAGCGGTTAAAAATATCCGCACTGTCCATAACAACCGCATTGGAGTTTGCACAGGAATTTGCCGCATCTAAACTCACTATCGCCGTTCTCTCTTGGTTAAGGTGTTTGTTTGTTGCAAAGGTGATAAATGAGGGAATAAACCTTCCGAAAATGGGAGTGCTTAAACAAAGAGCGCCCGTGAATACACTGACAGCATCGTAAAACTCTCCCTTTACTATTCCTGCCGCAATTCCCGCACCCAGAGAAGCAATAACCGAAGCGAGAATCATCCACTTAATATGTCTGTCGTCTCTCTTGTCCTTTTCGCTGTTTTTCAAAAAATCACTGGGAAATTCCACCTTTGAGGAGTAAAGCATTTCCGCATTGCCCATTAAAAGACCTCTGCCCAGTTCAAAAATTTCATTTTCATTGTCAAAATGGTGAATGGCATACATATTGTGGTCGTAGCTGTAGGTGCAAACGGAAAAATTGTCAAAAATTCTCTTTGCGTCAATGGCATCCACAAGTTTATTAAGGAAAAGTCCGTAAACCGCAACCACACCGAAAACCGGTAAACCCTGTCCTGTAATTGCGGATAATGTATTTTCAACAAGGGCAACGGACACCGCTATTGCCGTGGCGGAATCTGCTGTAATTTTACCCTTGAAAATGCCCACAAAGGAGTCAAAAAATCTTTCGCTGTCAATGGTTATTGCCGCAATAATGGCAAAGGCATTCAGTACTGCAAGAATCATGGAATCCTGCTGAATGATAGGGTTTTCAAGTGAAAAATAATTTGAAATAAGAGGTAAAAGCGCAAACACCACAAGCACAAACTGAACAGCACCCATGATAAAGAGATTTCTCTTTGTTTTCTTCACTCTTTCCTCAAGTTTTGTGTGGATTATGTTTCTGTCTGCGGGGTCTGTGTACTCTCCGATACTTTCCACAAGGGAAGTACCCAGTTCACTTTCGGTTTTTTCTGCGGAGGAGGAAATATCTATGGGACCTAAATCTTCAATATCTTCAAATTCATCGAACTCTTCGGCAAAATCCTCGGCATCAAAGTCCTCAAGTTTAAAGGTTTTTGCCTTTTGCTTTCTTTTCTTGCTTAATTTTGCCTCCATATCGTCTTCGCAGACCTTTACAGGAGTTTCATCCTCGGAAGCACCCACGAGTCCCTTGAATACAAGTTGACCTTCAACATCTTCCTGCTCCTGTTTTTTCGGCTGACTTGAAGTGCCAAATGGAACTACTTTAGTCTTTTCCTCGTCCTTTTTTCTTACATCCTCTGCCGCCATAACCGTAGGCATTGCATCAAGTCCAGACTCATTGCTTTCACCCTTGCGAACCACTATACCGCTTTTGTCGTAACTTTCGGGCTCGTGGTCATCATAGCCGGGAATTACAATATCCTTCGGGTCAATTTTAGTAAAGAAACGAGTTTTATAGTCAGCAATTTTTTCTTCTTCGCTCTTTTCCTGTGTTTCTTCAAACAAGGGCTCATAATCTTCTATGCCGGTGGGAGTTGATCGGGAAACGGGAGTTCTGCCGCCGAATTTGCTGTCTGATTTATGCACATCATCGGGAATTATAACAGTTTCAAGTTCAAAGGTATCCGGGTCAAAGTCGTCAACAACCGGTGATTTTTGAAACAGTTCTTCCTGTCCGTCAACCTCGGAGTAGCCGGAAAAAACATCTCTGTCACTTTCATCGCTCTCCTGCTCTCCCATCGGTTTAACAGAATAAATTTCCGTATTAAGTTCACTCGGAATGAATTTAGCTATTTCCTGCTCGTACTTGGGAGTTTCCCGCTCAACAGGAACATATTCCTCTCCGCTTGTGGCAGCAATAAGGCGGTTAATGTCTTCCCTGGACCACTCTTTCACTTCAGCGGAGGAATCTTCTTCCTCTTTCCCGGAAAGCTCTTTCACCGAAGCAAGTATCGCTTCAAGTTCGTCATCCGTTGAATTCTTTTTGAATAAATCACTCATCGCATTTCCCTCATCTGTGTTTAATTACTTCGTACATTAAAATTCCTGCTGCTACAGAAGCGTTCAGGGAGTTGATTTTACCTCTCATAGGCACAGAGACAATGAAATCACACTTTTCTTTAATGAGACGACTGACTCCCTTACCCTCCGAGCCGATTACCAAGGCAACTGCCCCGGAGTAATCCTGTTCATCCCATCTTTTTCCGTCCATATCTGCACCGTAAATCCAAAAGCCCTTGCCTTTAAGTTCGTCTATGGTTTGGGCTAAATTGGAAACTCTTGCTACGGGAACATATTCAACCGCACCTGCGGAAACTTTACCTACGGCATAAGTCAACGAAACGCCCCTTCTCTTCGGAATAATAACACCGTGAGCACCGCAGGCATCCGCTGTCCTTATGATTGCACCTAAATTATGGGGGTCCTCTATTTCATCGCAGATGATAATGAAGGGCTCTTCATTTTTTTCTCTTGCAAGGGCAAACATATCCTCAACCTCGGCATATTTATGTGCCGCCGCTCTTGCCGCAACTCCCTGATGGTTTGAGTTACCGCACATTGCATCAAGTTTTCTTTTGTCAACCTCTTTTATTACTATTTCCTTGTCTCTTGCTTGAGAAATAATCAGCCCCAAAGAGCCGCCTCTCTCACCACGAGCAACAAAAAGAGTGTCTAATTCTCTGCCACTCTTAAGGGCTTCAAGAACCGCATTGCGTCCCACTGTTAAGTCAAGTTCCTCGTTGGGTGGGAAACCTTGCTTTTTTGTCATAAACTCACCAACTGTTTATCTGTAAAACTCGTTAATATATTTTTCCACATCTTGCCGAGTGCCCCTAAAGGGACCGGGTGTTTCCATTTTAAGAGAAACCGTAGCTGTTGCCGTTAAGAGTGCATCGGGAATGGAACTTTTAAGTCTTTCATTTATATATGCCGCAAAGGTGGTGTCACCTCTGCCTGTTCTTCCGCTTAAATTTCTTGATTTGATGGGGCAAGTGTAGAATTCTTTGCCGTCGTAAATTAAAACCTCTGTGTTGTGGGTAATCATAATTTCCCTTGCACCCCAGGAGTACAAATGCTTGGCCGCCTGTCTTCTGTCCTCACAGCCGGTTAAAATTTCCGCCTCTGCCGCATCTGTTTTCAGGTAATGAATATGGGGCAGGCACTCAAGTTTATCTTTCCAGTCCTCAAAATGCATTGAGCCGTCCTCGTTTCTGTGACGAAGCACCGCCTGAACATCCAGAGCAAGGGTTGCCTTTTTGGCAAGTGTTTTGATGAGTTCGGTACTGAAATCACCGTAAATAAGACCAGCAAGGTGGTAAATCTCAGCATCTGCCTCGGGAATGTCCGCAACTGTAAAAGGGTCCCCCTGTGAAAAGCAGGAGCAGGTTCTTCTTTCCTTATCTGCGGTGTGGTAAACATTTACCATATCCGTACTTTTTTCGCTCTCAATGCAAATAATATCTTCCTTTGGAATTGTGAACTGCTCAAGGCGGTCAAAATCTTTCTTTGCAAGCTTTGTAACCGCAAGAACTTTGTGTCCCAATGCGTGGGCGGAGGCGGAGGAATAAATTACCGCACCCCCTACGATTTTAACGGTATCTCCCAAATGGTCCGTATTTGTGTCAAGGGTGGTGTGCCCTATTATCATTGAAGTGTATTTCGCCATAGTGTACCTCATATTTTTGCGCCGATATTTTTGGCATATTCCGTAATTAACTCCTGCTTTACTATTCCCTTAGCAAGGTTAAGTTTTAAAATCTCGTTTGCTTTCATATAGTCCTCTGTCATAAAATCCCCTGCAACTACATTCACTTTTTCAAGCATTTCCTTGTCATTTGCTATAGTTTCAATTATTTGCGGGAAGAAAGGTCTGCCCAGTTTGTCCAAAGTTTTCGGCCATTTTGTTAGACCGTTTTCCGTTCCCGGTCCCGGTGTCTGCTGTGTTTGGAACCAGAAAAAGCCCTCACTTTCAAGTTCCTTTAAGAACTTTGTACATTCCCCGGCAAATTTTTCCGGCTTATAGCCGTGAACCTTCTCATCCCAAGGTGAAAGTAAATGAGTATTCTTTGAATAGGCATATTCCTCTTTTTCACTGTGAATTATATACTTTTTCCCACTCTTTTTGATATCTCCCAAAGTGACATTTCTAATGTCGTCATAATCCGTAAGAGCATATTTTTCGGGATTTAAGTATTTGATGATTAAATCTTCCACTGCTTCCGGATCCCCCTCGTATTTGAGTTTAATGGGGCCGAATTGTTGGTTCGGGTAGGTACGAATATCAAGAATAAAAAAGTCATCATATTTTTCAATGATTTTTGCAAGGTCGGAAAATGCCTCTTGAGCCGTCATTCCTTTGGCAATACCGTGGGCACAGTAAAGTGTACCCTTTGAAAATCGCAGGCGAATTCCGAATTTGCGAACACCGTGTTCATATTGCTCTAAAAGTGTGCCGTCTTGACAACAGCCGAAAAAATTCATACCCTTTGTTGCCGCATTGTGGGAGCCGGGCATTGCGATTTTTGTAATTTTTGCATCCTCATTTATATAGGACATCCACTTTGAATAAAACATAGTACACCCCTTGAAAAATATGTTCGGTTTGTCATTTACTTTCTAAAAACGCCTTAAAACCCTTAAATGCCATATACACATCTGTTTTTGCCACAATTTCAAAGGGGGCGTGCATTGAAAGAACGGGAACACCCACATCCACGGTGTTTACTCCGAGGTTTGCAATATATTTCGCAACGGTGCCTCCGCCACCCTCGTCAACTTTACCCAATTCACCTGTTTGCCAAACAACCTTATTTGAATCAAAAATTGTTCTGACTTTTGAAACATACTCTGCACTCGCATCATTGGTACCGCCTTTTCCCCCTGCACCTGTGTACTTTGTAAGCACAATGCCTTTGTTAAGGTAAGCGGCATTCAACTTTTCGTGGACCTGACCGAAAGTGGGGTCATAGCCGGCATTTACATCTGCGGAAATACATTCGGATTTTCTTAAAACATCTCTGCAGGGAACATTTTCGGCTGCCCCAAGGTCACCGATAAACTGTTTCAAGAAAGCGGACTGAAGACCAGTGTTACCGAACGAGCCGACTTCTTCCTTATCTGTCAAAACCGTTACACTTGTAAGTTCCGGAGTTTTTAATGCAAAGTCTGCCATAAGTGATGGGTAGGCGCAAACTCGGTCATCCTGACCGTAGGAGCCGATTAAACTGCGGTCAAAGCCCACATCCACTGCGGGGTAGGCAGGTACCGCCTCAAGTTCTGCGGAAAGGAAATCCGCCTGGGTAATGCCATATTTTTCATTGAGAAGCTTCATGATGTTAAGCTTCACAAGTTGGTCGCCCTTTTCTTTTCCAAAGGGACGGGAACCGATTAAAATGTTCAGTTCCTCACCCTTTATAACCTTGTCCATAGGTCTGTCTGCCTGCTGTTTGTCAAGGTGGGGAAGAAGGTCAGTAACCACAAACCTAGGTTCACCCGGCTTGTCACCGATTCTCACATTTACACATTCCCCGTCTTTTTTGAATATAACGCCGTGAAGAGAAAGGGGGACTGTAGTCCACTGATATTTTTTAATACCACCGTAGTAGTGGGTCTTAAAAAATGCAAGTTCCTCCTCTTCGTAGAGGGGGTTGGGTTTTAAGTCAAGGCGAGGTGAATCAATATGAGATGCAACAATTTTAACACCCTGAGCCACACTCTTTTTACCGAAGGTGCAAAGAATTATTGACTTTTTATGGATTATTGAGTAAACCTTGTCACCGCTCTTATATTTTTTCTTGCTGTCAAACTCTGTGTAGCCGTTTTTAACTGCAAGGTCTTTGGTGTACTGCACTGCCTCACGCTCCGTGCGACAGGCGTTCAAAAAGTCAATATAACCCTCACAGAATTTGTCCGCCTTTTGAATTTCCTTTTCGTCACACACATAGTTTGCGTGTTTAGGTGAATAAAAAAGTTCTTCCTTCAAAATTTCTTCCTGTGTTTTCTTGCTCATTTCAGTTCCTCCTCAATTAGTTTTAAAACCTGCTCTCTCGTGTTTTCAAGAGTTTGGTTTTCTATAATGTAATCGGAATTTTCTTTGTAAAATTCTTCATTTTTTTGTGCTTTGATTCTTGCCAGTGCCTGCTCCCGAGTGAGAGAATCTCTTTTGATTATTCTTTCGGTTCTCTCCTTTTCATCTGCGGTTACACAAATGACTTTATCGCAAAAGCCGGTTAAAGGACTTTCAAAAAGTACGGGGGCATCAATCACCGCTGCCCTTGCCTTTTCCCCTTGTGCCTTATGAATTTCAAGCACTGTAAGGCGGGTAATTTCAGGGTGGGTTATTGCATTCAGTTTCTTTGTTCTCTCTTCGTTTGCAAAGGCTCTTTCAGCAAGCTCTTTTCTGTCTAAAATGCCGTTTTTCAAAATATCTTTACCGAATTCATCACAGAGCATTTCAATTATTTCTTTATTTTCAACCGCAATTCTTGCAAGTTTGTCCGTGTCGATTATATAGAAATTGTGCTCTTTAAGAATTTCTCCCACTACACCCTTACCCGCACCGGTTTGCCCCGTGAGACCGTAAACGGGAATATCAAAGTCAAGGTCAATCACTCTGAAGGCGGCGGAGCGAAGAAGGCGGTTATATACCGCAAGCCCCACTCCCTTTGTGCTTGGAAATCGAACAAAGGCACTTTCATAGTTTTGGGCATCCACCTGTCGCAAGGCATCAAAAATTTTATGTGCCTGGGTTAAAGAATCCTCCGCTTTGCCGTACTCAATGGCATCTTTGAAGAATTTGCCTTCACCCTCAAAGCAAACAGCACAGGTGCGCTCTTTTTGAGCAGAAACAAATCTTCTGTATTTTTCAAACTCACCTTTAACCAAAGTTACCCTTGCTTTTGGAGCATAGTGTTTATATTTAAGTCCCGGGGAATCTGCTCTTTCGTTTTCATCAAGCTCCTCATAAACCCCATGGGAAATGTTTATTTCACCCAGCACCTGCTGTAGTTCCTTCGGGGTTACTCCGCCGGGTCTTAAAAGTGTGGGGGGAGTTGTCTCAAGGGTTATAACCGTGCTTTCCACTCCCACTGCACATTCTCCACCGTCAATAATTGCGTCAATTCTACCCTCAAGGTCGTCAATTACATGCTGTGCGGTGGTGGGGCTTGGCTTTCCCGAAGCATTTGCGCTGGGCGCCGCCAAAGGAACACCACATTCTTTTATAATTTTTCTTGCCACCGGGTGAGATGGCATTCTTATTGCCACGGTTTCAAGTCCTGCACTCACCTCATCGGGAATAAGTTGAGACTTTTTCATAATTACGGTAAGAGGACCCGGCCAAAACTTTTCGGCCAGTATATATGCCCTTTCATCAACCCTCTCCACAAGCCTTTTCATTTCCTCTAAATTTGCTATGTGCACTATCAGGGGATTGTCCTGCGGTCTGCCTTTAGCAATAAAAATCCTGCCCACAGCTTCCCCATCAAGGGCATTTGCCGCAAGCCCATAAACGGTTTCCGTGGGAATGGCCACCAAACCGCCGTTTTTCAGGATTTTTGATGCTTGGGAAATTGCTCCCTCGTCATCTGCTTTAAGGTAAAGGGTTTTCATTCTATTGCTCCGTGTCTGCCTTAAGTTTTTCTGCCGTGTCCGCAGTTATCAATGCATCTATAATTTCGTCTAAATCGCCGTTCATTATGGCTTCGATTTTATATAAAGTAAGGTTAATTCTATGGTCGCTCACTCTTCCTTGGGGGAAGTTATAGGTGCGAATTCTTTCGCTTCTGTCTCCGGTACCTACCTGTGCCCTTCTTTCTCCGGCAATGGAACTTGCCTGCTTTTCCATTTCCGCTTCAAGAATTTTTGAGCGAAGCACCTTCATGGCTCTGTCCTTGTTTTTGTGCTGACTTCTTTCGTCTTGACACTCCACAACTGTACCTGTGGGAAGGTGAGTGATACGAATGGCACTTTCGGTTTTGTTTACATGCTGACCTCCGGCTCCGGATGAACGGAAGGTATCTATGTGAAGGTCTGCGGGGTTAATTTCAACATCCACCTCTTCTGCCTCGGGAAGAACCGCAACGGTTGCGGTGGAGGTTTGAATTCTGCCCTGACTCTCCGTTTCCGGAACTCTCTGAACTCTGTGAACTCCGCTTTCAAACTTAAAACGAGAGTAGGCGCCCTCTCCGTCAATTTCAAAAACTACTTCTTTAAAGCCCCCAAGTTCAGTTTCGTTTGCCGAAATTATTTCACTTTTCCAGCCCTTCGCCTCCGCATACATGGCGTACATTCTGTAAAGATCTCCCGCAAAAAGGGAAGCTTCTTCTCCACCGGCACCACCACGGATTTCCACAATAACATTTTTGTCATCATTGGGATCTCCCGGCAAAAGCAATATTTTAAGTTCCTCGGCACAAACCTCAAGTTGACTTTTTGCGTTTTCAAACTCCTCTTTAACCATTTCTTTGAAGTCCGGCTCAAGTCCGCCGGCATTAAGAAGTTCTTTCGCCTCATTCATATCGTTTTCAATTTTTATATATTCTCTGTATTTCTCAACAACGGGAGCTAATGCCTTTTGTTCCTTTATAATCTTTGTGTATTCTTCGATATTTGAAGCAATATCACTTTCACAAAGCCGTTCATTGAGAGATTCATATTTAATTTCAATTTCTTTGAGTTTGTCTAACATTATTCCTCACGCAATACTTTCTTAATGTTCTTTTCAACCTTGATTCTCTCAAGCATAACCTCTCTGCCGCAACCGATGCACCTGATTTTTAAATCCGCACCGATTCGTAGCACCAAGAAGTTTTTATTTCCACAGGGATGTGGTTTTTTCATAACCAGTTGATCGCCAACCCTAATATCCATACTTACCTCTTAACCACTGTAAAAATGCTGTGCCCAGCAAAGGTGTAACCTGGGGTCTGCCTCGGGAGCGACTCCGATTCCGATTCTGGTAAACTGTGGATTCATAATGTTTGCATAGTGACCTTCACTTGATCTCCAGGCATTACACACCTCTTCAGGAGTTGCGTAGTACCAACCGATATTTTCACCGGTAACTCCCGTGTTAAAACCGTTATCCTTAAAAAGTGAAGAGTATTTTCTTGTGTTAGGTCTATAGTGACTGTGCTTTCCGCTCCAGGCAATTTCCTCTGCTCTCACGCAGGCCTGCTCCGTGAGTTTTTCGTCAAGCACCAAGGGGGCAAGGCCGTTTCCCGCCCTCATTTGGTTTGTAATTTCAAGAATCTTATTTATGTAGTCTGAGTAGGTCACTCTGTTTTGCTGTGCCGCAGGCAGCAAATCGGAGTAACCCGCAACATAGGTTGAGCGCTCATAAACCGCCCTTACCGTTTCCTCTTTAACTACATATTTTTTGCCGTTTGAATCATAGCCGTAAGTTGTTTCAACGGTTTTATAGCAGTCAACACCGTACTTTAAGTCCACCATAAAACTTCTGCTGCTAACCTCTGTTACACCCTCATAGTTGCTTCCGGTGGAGGTTCTCGGCTTTGTTGTGGTAGGTTTTTTCGTTGTGGTTCTCACTGCGGTTGTTGTCTTTTTAATTGCCGTTGTAACACTTTCAATAACAGTGGTTATTTTCTCTGTTGTTGTTTCTGTGGTGGTTTCGGTGGTGGTTTCGGTGGTGCTGTGTGCTTCACTTATGGAAGGTATGGTGAAATCTGAGGACTCCTCCTCCGGCATTTCACCCATACAGGCACATAGTGAAATAAGTGCTGCAAACATCAAAATTAATAAAGGGAATTTTCTTTTCATATAACTCCTCACTGATTCTTACCATTTTTTAACAGGGCACTTATTTTTATCAAATGCTGCTCTGAACTCGGGATAGCAACCGCATTTAAGACAGGTAGCATCAATAAGCTCATCACAACTTTGACAAATTTCAAGGCGTCGGGTGTACTCTTTTTCATCGGTTTTCTCTGCCTGTGAAATTTTTTCAATTCTCGCTTTTATCTCCGCTAAAATATCCTCTTTACCCATTTCCGAAAGAAGACATCTGCGACATACTCTCTCACTGTTCATTTTCAATAATAAATTTTACAACACTGCAAGGGGGAAGTTTTGCGTTAAAACCTTCCTCGGTTATTGTGAAATCCGTAAACTCCTTGGTTTCAACAACATTTTTATTTTCAAAGGAGTTAAAGTCATTGATTGCACCGGTAAGAATTTCACCTTTTACACTTTTCACTTTGCTGTGGGCAACTTGACAAAGAATTTGTGCACTCCCCGTTGCACTCGTGTTAGCAACGGTTGAGAAAATTACACCGTTTTCATTTATTGAAGCGCTTTCAATAAGCTGTGGAAGTTTGTGTGTTTCACTGCCCACCTGCTCACTTGTTAAAAATGAACCTACAAGAGTATTTTCTTGGTGGTCTTTATACATTTTGAAAATGTAATAGGTGGGTGTAAGCACCATATCAGCCCCCTCTGTAAGAGCCACTGACTGAAGCACATTTATTGTCTGTGCAATGTTACACATTCTGATTCTGTCACAGTTTTTATTAAAAATGTTAAGAGTCATTGCGGCAACAAGGGCATCTCTCATTGTGTTTTGCTGATATAAAAAGCCCGGATTTGTACCCGGCTCCACATCGTGCCAGGTGCCCCATTCGTCAACAATCATATCCACCCTCTTTTTAGGGTCATACCTATTCATAATTTCAAGGTGACGGCGGATAATTTCTTTAATGTGATATGCCTTGTGAAGGGTGATGTAATATTCGTTTTCATCAAACTGTGTTGCGGAGCCCTTGTGGTCCCAGTTATGAGTAACTGTGTAGTAGTGAAGTGAAAGTCCGTCCATCATCCAAGCGGCATGCTTCATCATATCTTCTGTCCACTTATAGTCCTCGCCGTTGGGACCACAGGCAATTTTATAAATTCTGTCATTGCCTTGGTAGTTGCGCACATAGGTTGCATACCTTTTATACTCACTTGCATAGAAATAGGGGTCCATATTTCCGCCACAGCCCCAGTTTTCATTACCTACGCCAAAATATTTAATTTTCCAAGGTTCCTCTCTGCCGTTTTTTCTTCTGAGACCACCCAAGGTAGATTCCCTGTCGCAGGTCATATATTCAACCCAGTCACTCATTTCCTGAACAGTGCCGGAGCCAAGGTTGCCGTTTATGTAAACATCACAGCCAAGCTGTTCACAAAGTTCAAAAAACTCGTGGGTACCGAAGCTGTTATCCTCAACAACTCCTCCCCAGTGGGTGTTGACCATTCTTTTTCTGTCCTCTTTAGGGCCGATACCGTCTTTCCAATGGTACTCATCCGCAAAACAGCCACCGGGCCAACGAAGAACGGGAAGTCCCATATCTTTAAGGGCACCCACTATATCCTTTCTCATTCCGTTAACATTGGGAATAGGGGAATCTTCTCCCACATAAAGACCTTCATAAATACATCTGCCCAAATGCTCTGAAAAATTGCCGTAAATATCTTTATTGATTTTTGACTTTTTTTCCGTGGGGTTAATGAGATATTTTTCCATAGTTATACTCCTTAAAACACACTTCTCCTATTATAATTAGTTTATTATAACAGATAACGAGGAATAAATAAATAGTTTTATTAAAATTTTTGTAAAATAATAGTTCTAAAGCATTTGTTTTTCATTCCTTTTTCGAAAAATCAGACTTTGTTTTCTTTTTGTTTGCAAATATTATCTTCAAAAAATGAAAAATTTTCGTTTTTCCCTTGAAAAATCAATTGTAAATTGTTAATATATAATTATGAATTTGATGGGAGGAATATGTTTGAAAAAGATGCTTGCGATTTTACTCGCTATAATTTTAGTATTTTCTACCTGTGCGGTGGCTTTTGCTAAGGACGATAACGGCTACAACGAGTACCCCGTTGTTCTTATTCCCGGCTACTCCGCAACAAATTTAGTTGAGATCGAAACAGGCGAAAGAGTGTGGGGACTGGGTGACAGCATCGGTGATATGGTTATGGACAACCTTAATTCCGTGCTTTACTCTGTCGGTTTGCTGGGCTTCGGCAATACGGACAAAATTTCCACCCTTGTAGGCGATGCGATTTTAGAGCTTTGTGAAAAGATTAAGTGTAACCCTGACGGTACAAGCAAATATAACCTGACAAGGGAACTAACCCGAGCAGAGGATACACAGTATTCAACCCTTATGGAAAAGTACCCTGAAGGTGACTTTCAGTTTGAAGGGGACATTTGCAAAGAAATTGCAAACCGTATCGGCTATGAAAACATCTTTGTTTTCACAAGTGATTTCAGAATGAACAGCGAAAACTGTGCGAAGATGTTAGATGACTACATAAAGTCTGTGAGGGAATTCACAGGCAAAAAGAAAGTTAATCTTTTTGCGGTAAGCCATGGGGGACAAACGGCAGCAACCTATTTTGCCCTTTACGGCCACCAAAATCATATTGCAAATGCGGTGCTCACCGTTCCCGCCATCGGTGGCGTATATCTCGCCTATGATCCGGTAATGGGTAACATAAGACTTGACGAAGAATGTCTTGTCAGATTTCTTGAGTTCGGCTTCAGAGTTGAAGAGGAATATGACTGGATAGTTAAAGCTCAGCAGCTGGGCATCCTTGACGAAGTTCTCAATAAACTTGTGCCCTACCTTTTGGAGATTATAGGTTACTGGAACAGTATTTGGGACTTCATTCCCGTCGAAAAATATGAAGAGGCAAAAGCTTACCGGCTTGATAAAAAAGAAAATGCCGCTATTATCAAAAACAGCGACAGATTTCACTATGAAATTCTGCCGAAGGTTGGTCAAGCAATGCGAAAGGCAAACAGAAACGGCGCCAATATTTCAATCATTGCAGGCCACGGCATTCCCGTCGTATCAGGTTACAAAGTGAATTCCGATGCACTTGTTTCCACAAACAGTTCAACGGGAGCAACCTGTGCCCCTTGGGGCGAAAAATTTGCCAACGGTTACACTCAAATTAACCCCTGCGACGGGAAATATAAAGTTAGTCCCGATATGACTGTTGACGCCTCAACCGCCTATTTGCCCGACAACACATGGTTTGTGAACGGTCTGTTCCACGGTATGACTTTCTGGGATTTCTACTCCAGAGAACTGATGATGACTCTGCTTTGCACAAGCAGAATTAAAGATGTTTACACTGACCCGGAATATCCCCAATTTCACGATTCCACAAGCCCTGCACTTAATGTTTATGCGGAATTTGAAAATTGTAAACCCGGCTACATCGACTCAAATGCAACTACCCTTAAAGTTAAAAACACCTGCTGGAAGACAAGTGTTAAACTCAATTCAATTACAATAAACGGAATTGACCTTCGCTTTAAGGTAAACAACTTTAAGTGGTTAAAGCCCGGTGAAACAATTACGGTTGAGTTTACCGGAGATATTCCCAAAGTCAGCAAAAAACAGGTGGATTTAACAATTTGCTACACAATGCCAAGCCTTATGCCCCTTTGCTACAGAACTCAAGGGTTCACAATTATGAACGGTAATCCCATAAAATATACAGGGGGAACTGTAAAAAATAATGTATCTACCCTTAACAGTATAATAGGTGAAAACGCTACGGATTTTCTTAAAACACTGGGCTTAAATGAGTTTTTCTCAATGCTCTATGAGATTTACAGGTACTGGATAACTCCGATTTCAAAGCTCATAAATCAAAAATAATACAAAAACACCCGATTGGAAATCCAATCGGGTGTTTTTTTGATTAAAGCAAAATTACTTAAGTTCAACCTTAGCGCCAACTTCTTCAAGCTTTGCCTTTGCTGCTTCAGCATCTTCCTTGCTGAGAGCTTCCTTAACTGTGCCGGGAGCTCCGTCAACAACTGCCTTAGCTTCTGCAAGGCCGAGACCGGTGATTTCACGAACAGCCTTGATAACCTTGATTTTTTCTGCGCCAACTTCAGCGAGAACAACATCGAACTCTGTCTTCTCTTCAGCGGCGGCTCCACCGCCGTCGGCAGGACCTGCTGCAACAGCTACAGCAGCTGCTGCGGATACGCCGAATGTTTCTTCTACTGCATGAACGAGCTCTGAAAGTTCAAGAACTGTGAGAGCTTTAATTTCTTCAATCATAGCATTGATTTTTTCTGATGCCATTTTAGTTTCCTCCAATTTTATAATTTGTCAGTTTTAAAATTTTATTCTTCTGTGGTTGTTGCTTCTTCCTCTGCGGG
>CAYFRJ010000004.1:71946-90335 GCA_964345625.1 uncultured Clostridium sp.
CTGCGGGAGCTGCCTCTTCAACTGCTTCGGCTTCTGCTTCTTTTTCTGTAGATTCACAGGCCTCTGCACCACCATTGTCAACAACTGCCTGAATAGCACGGGCAAAGGCTGCGATAGGTGCGTTGAATGCGTTGCAAACCGTTGCAAGAAGTACTTCTCTTGTGGGGAGCTTTGCAAGAGACTCAATGGTAGCAAGATCCACCACCTTGCCGTCAAGGTAACCGCTCTTAATCTCAAAGAACTTGTGCTTCTTTGCAAAGTTAGAAAGAATTCTTGCTGCTGCAGTGTGATCTTCGGCACTGATAGCGATAGCTGTTGTACCTTCAAGAACACTTTCAAGCTCATCAAGACCTACCTTCTTTGAGGCAAGACCTAAAAGTCTGTTTTTAACTACCGAATACTGAACGCCTGCTTCACGCAATTCACGACGAAGTGCGGTGTCTTCGGCAACATTGATACCCTTGTAGTCAACAACAACGCCTGCTACGGAATCTTTAAGAACTTCTGCTAACTCAGCAACTGCTTTTTTCTTTCGCTCTAAAATTTTCTCACTTGGCATTTTTCTATTTCACCTCCATAGGGATTATAAATTTATCGGTACCATACAAAATGCCCTCTCCGCAATGCACGGAAAGGGCACAAAAATACATTTATCTTGTGCATTTCCCTTCTCGGCAGGCGGTAAAAACCATTACGCTGTAGAGCACCTGCTGTCTTCAAAAAGAACAGCTTGGTTATACTAACACAGAATTGTTTCCATGTCAAGTATAAATTCAATTTTTGTTTTAATTATGCCTGGGCAGCGGTGCCAACCTTGGTGGGGTTAACCTTAATGCCGGGGCCCATTGTGGTAGCAAGGGTGCAGGAACGAATGTACTGTCCCTTTACTGCTGCCGGTCTTGCCTTGATAATAGCATCAAGAAGTGCGTCAAAGTTTTCCTGAAGCTTTTCTGCTCCGAAGGATACTTTGCCGATGGGGCAGTGGATAATGTTTGTCTTGTCAAGACGGTACTCAATTTTACCTGCTTTCGCTTCGGTAACTGCCTTGGCAACATCAGGGGTAACGGTACCTGCCTTCGGTGTGGGCATAAGACCACGGGGGCCGAGAATCTTACCCAGACGACCAACAAGTCCCATCATATTCGGAGCTGCTATACATACATCAAAATCCATAAAGCCTTCGCCTTGAATTTTTGCAACTAAGTCCTCTGCACCAACTACTTCTGCACCTGCTTCGGTAGCTGCGTCTGCATCGGGACCCTTTGCAAATACCGCAACTCTTACTGACCTACCTGTGCCGTTCGGAAGAACTACAGCGCCACGAACCTGCTGGTCTGCGTGACGAGAGTCAACACCGAGACGAACATGAACTTCAACTGTTTCGTCAAACTTAGCGCTTGCAGTCTTTACCGCAAGTTCAAGTGCTTCCTTTGTGTCGTAGAGATTTGCTCTGTCTACGAGTTTTGCACTTTCAATATATTTTTTTCCGTGTTTCATTTAAATTTCCTCCCAATCATGTGGTTAAATCGGATTATTCCTCCCACAGTTGCAATCATCAGTCAGCAACTGTAACGCCCATGCTGCGTGCAGTACCGGCGATCATTTTCATTGCTGTTTCTACAGATGCGGCATTAAGATCTTGCATTTTTGTTTCGGCGATCTTGCGAATCTGGTCTTGTGTAATTGTTGCAACCTTGGTTTGGTTGGGAACTCCTGAACCGCTCTCAATGCCGCAAGCTTTCTTAATAAGAATTGCGGCAGGAGGGGTTTTTGTAATAAAGCTGAATGTACGGTCTGCATAAACTGTGATAACAACAGGGATAATGAGGCCCATATCGTTCTTGGTACGCTCATTAAATTCCTTTGTGAAGGACATAATGTTAACACCATGCTGGCCGAGTGCGGGACCTACCGGTGGAGCCGGAGTGGCTTTTCCCGCAGGAATTTGTAACTTGATTAAGCCGACAACTTTCTGTGCCATAATAGTTTTCCTCCAATAAAATGTGGTAAATTGCGGAGCTTTTAACTCCTCCCACGAAGCCACACAAAATGTGACTGCACCTAAGTGCTAAATTTGAAAGGGATGAACCCTCAAATTACCGTGATTACTCGACAAGTTCTACCTGGTCAAGCTCAAGCTCAACTGTGGTCTGCTTGCCAAAGAATGCGGAAACGACAACTCTAACGCTATTGTTTTCAATGTCAATTTCCTCAACAACTCCCGTGAATCCGTCAAGCATATCGTCAATAATGTTAACCGTATCGCCAACACTGTAAGATACCTCAACAACTCTCTTCTCAACTCCGAGCCTGATAACTTCTTCGTCAGAAAGGGGAATTGCTCTGTTTTCGGGACCTACAAAACCCGTAACGCCTCTTGTGTTACGAATAAGAAGCCAAGTTTCGTCACTCATTTTCGGGCGGTTGTTCTCATCGGGGAAAACCGCAACCTTAACAAGTACATAGCCGGGGAACAGTTTGCGCTCGATGTCCTTGTCTTTTTCCGCATCGTGCACGATTTCCACGGGAATCTTGATTTCTAAAATTTGGTCCTGCATTTTACGGTTTTCCGCAAGTTTTTCAATACTGCTTTTCACCGTATTTTCATAGCCGGAGTAGGTATGAATTACATACCATTTTGTCTCAACAGACATTTTAATTCCTCCCGGTTTAGAGAACAAATAGGTTGCTGAGTGCAACCATTGCAGCCGTGGTGGTTGACTCTACCTCTTCTGCGGTGGACTCACTGAGTCTTCCTGCAATGTTCTTAAGTCCGGCCAGACCTAAAGAAAGAAGTTGGTCAATAACAAAAATTGCAGCTGCGCACACAGCCACTGCTGCAAGAACCACAAGAGTTGATTTCAAAACCGTTTTAGCGTCGGGCCAAACAATTTTCTTAATTTCACCCTTGGTGTCCTTAAAGAACTTTTTGATTGCCTTTCCGGCTCTTACGAACCAATTACCGTTTGGGTTTGAAGGCTTCTTGTTCTTTTTCTTTTCTGCGGCGGCAACCTTTTCTTGGGCGCTTGAATTTTCTTTTTTAGCCATAGGGTAACCTCCCGCTTACTTTGACTCTCTGTGGAGAGTGTGTTTTTTGCAGAATCTGCAGTGCTTGGTCATTTCAAGTCTGTCAGGTGTATTCTGCTTGTTTTTCTTTGTGTTATAATTACGCTGTTTACATTCTGTGCAAGCAAGTGTAATTTTAACTCTTTTGCCGGTATCAGCCATTAGCGGCACCTCCATTTTCGGAATTTTAAAGCTTTCTCGCTCTCTATCAGGCAAAAGCGAAAAGCTCAGCCTCCCTCTGCGATTCAATAAAAAGGGCGCAAAAAAATAAACCCTTGTGCAGAGGTGCACATATAGTAACATAAACAGGTATTAAAGTCAAGATATTTTTATGTATTTTATAAGGGTTTCAAGATGTTGTGGAAGTGTGTTTTTCGTCCCACATTATGCAGTGCGTGTTATAGTTCCAAGTTCCCTGTTTCTCGTTTTAAGCATTGGCAAAAATACCCTAACCCTTACTCCTAAATCTTCCTTGGAGACTACCGAAAGAAAAACATCTTCTTTCTAAAATTTTTTATTGCCGTAATTCAATGTGTATGCTATAATGTGGGCACAAAGTATTGATTTATACAGGAGGAATAAATTTGGAAAAAACATTGAGAATAATTGCACTTTTATTGGTTATTATGATGACTGCCGTACTTTTTAACGGCTGTGACAAAACGGGAAATGTCGGCAGGGATGGGAAAGAACTTCAAATCGGTGACCCTGCGCCCGATTTCACCGCTAAAATGGCTGACGGAGGCACCTTCACTCTTTCCGAATCGAAGGGTAAAGTGGTAATATTAAACTTCTGGGCGACTTGGTGTGACCCCTGCTGCGTGGAACTTCCCGCTTTTCAGCGGCTTTATGACGAGTACGGAGATAAACTTCAGGTGCTCACAGTCAACTGCGTTGAATCAAAAGAAGATGTAGTCAATTTCATAGAAGAAAACGGTTACACTTTCCCCTTTGCCCTTGATGAAGACGCAACCATTAACGCTTTGTACCCCTCTGACGGCATTCCCTACACCTTGGTTATAGACAAAAACGGCATTATTTCCCAAACATTCATCGGCGCAAAATCGGCGCAGGCACAGTACAGCATTTATAAAACTGCCATTGAGAAGGTACTGAATGAATAAGGTTACATTTCTCCGAGTTTGCTTTCTTATTCTCGGAATTACTTTGCTTGTCTTGGGAATTGTTAACGGAGATGTCTCACGAGTATTTATGAAAGCAACAAAAATTTGCCTTGAATGTATAGGAATCGGTTAATTATGAATTTTATAAAAAAGCATACCCGACAATTAACACAAGTTGTCACTGCTGTACTTTACAACTGCAACTTTATCGGCTTTGCACAGGGTAAAATATATAAGGGCGACCTAAAACATATGTGTGTTCCCGGTCTTAACTGCTATTCCTGCCCCGGTGCAATCGGCGCCTGCCCCATAGGGAGCTTACAGTCGGCACTTCAAGCAAAAAGGCACCGATTCCCCTACTATATTCTTGGGCTTATAATTCTTTTCGGAGTGCTTTTGGGACGATTTATTTGCGGATTTTTATGTCCCTTTGGTCTAATTCAAGACTTGTTTTACAAAATACCCACAAAAAAACTTAAGAAAAGCAAGGGGACAAGGGTTTTATCCTACCTAAAGTATGTGATTTTGGTTGTTTTTGTACTGATAATCCCCATTTTACTGCGCACTCCCGGATTCTGCAAATATATATGCCCCGCCGGGACTCTTGAGGGCGGCATTCTTTTAAGTGCAACAAACCCATCCCTTCGTGAATTGCTGGGAAATTTATTCACTTGGAAAGTGGTAATTCTTGTTTTGATTTTGGTTTCCGCTGTCTTTTGTTACAGAATTTTTTGCAGATTTCTCTGTCCTTTGGGTGCAATTTATTCACTCTTTAATCGTTTTTCTTTCGTTCGTATGGTTGTGGATGAAGAAAAATGTACCCACTGCGGTGCCTGTGAAAAATACTGTAAAATGGACATTAAAAAGGTGGGGGACGGTGAGTGCATACAGTGCGGCGAGTGTGCTCATGTGTGTAAAACCTGTGCCATTTACAGAACACCTAAAATTGAAGAGAAAACAGAAGATATAAAAGAAAACTAAATAAAAAATTACTCCCCAACCTCACTTGAGATTGGGGAGTTTTTGGAGCGGATGACGAGGCTCGAACTCGCTACCTCCACCTTGGCAAGGTGGCGCTCTACCGGATGAGCTACATCCGCATTTGCAAGGGGAATTATATCAAAGGACATTGGAATTGTCAAGAAATATTTGTGGTAGGCATGGAGTAGAGCTGTAGGACGCTTCGCTTTAGAGTTTAGGGGGTAGGTTTTTTTACGCAACTTGAAACGGGAAACTGAAAACTTTTTTTGATTGTTATCTGCTTTGCAGATGTGCGTTTACCCAACGCTCCCTACCTTCCGCCTCGCTATGCTCGGCACTTGCCCTCAGAAACACAGTCGCACTGCTCGCTTGTAGCGCTTCGCATTGCTCCTTGTTTCTTCACCTCACAAGCGCACCTTTATCTGCCACAGGCAGCGGCGCACTTGTTCGCCCCTACACAGGGAGGCTAATTTTTGCCCTAAGCAAGAAAAATAAGAAGGGAAAATCAATATGCACTTACCGATGTCCTGAAACTATTTACTTACCTATGTCCTGATTTTACACAGTTTAACAAAAAACTGTCAACTGCCAACTGTTCTCTGAAAACTAAATAAGCAGTTTGGTTTCCCAAACTGCCTACTTAGTTATAACAACTGATACTTATTTTATGCCTTTTTCTTTGTGGATACATATGCGGCTGCAGCTGCTGCTGAAACTGCTGCGAAAACTGCAAGACCTGCTGATGCGGAACCTGTCGGTACATCAACTTCAGCTTCTGTCTCTTCAATCTCAGTTTCCTTGTTGCCTGTATAGAGGTCCTTAATCTTCTGCTTGAGAGATGTAACGAAGCCCTTGATCTGAGCTTTAAGGTCGCCACCGATGTCGGACTCGCCAACTTTTGCGCTAAAGTCATCAAGTGCACCGAGAACGCCGCCTTCGCCGCCCGGAACAAGGTTTTTAATCATGTCGCCAATGCTCTTGAGGTAATCTGTAAGACCTGCAAGAACTTCCTTAACTTTTGCAAAAAGGTCTTCAAAAGCCTTCGTGATGGCATCAAGCGGACCTGCGGTTGTTGCTTCTGTTGCTTCTGTTGCATCTGTTGCTTCTGTTGCAAAAGCCATAACAGCACCTGAGAACGCAAGAACGAGAGCAAGAACAATTGAAATTAACTTTTTCATTGGAATCATTCCTTTCTGTAGGTTGATTGAATTATAATTCAAGCATCAATTGCTGTGAGTATAATATCACGCCAGTTCCAATTTGTCAACAGAAAGATAACTTTTGTAACTTTTAACAAAAATATTTATTTAGTTTGTACATAAATTTAGTTATTATATGTTAAAAATATCTAATATTTATTATTATACATTATTCTAAATAGTCCTTTAACTTTTTGCTGCGCGAGGGATGGCGAAGTTTTCTCAATGCTTTTGCCTCAATTTGACGAATTCTTTCACGGGTAACATTAAACTGAAGCCCCACTTCCTCAAGTGTGTGGGGGTGTCCTCCCTCAAGACCGAACCTAAGTCGAAGAACCTGTGCCTCCCTCTCTTGAAGAGTTTCAAGAACTTCGTTAAGCTGTTCCTTAAGAAGTGTCATTGAAGCCACATCTGCGGGAGCCGGAGCATCATCGTCGGGAATAAAGTCACCAAGGTGGCTGTCCTCCTCCTCACCTATGGGTGTTTCAAGGGAAACCGGCTCTTGAGCCACTCTCATAATGTCACGAACCTTGTCAACGGGCAGTTCAAGCCTTTGAGCAATTTCCTCTGCCGTGGGGTCTCTTCCGTTCTCGTGGAGAAGTTGACTGCCGGCTTTCTTAACCTTATTGATAGTTTCAACCATGTGTACCGGAATACGAATGGTCCTTGCCTGGTCCGCAATTGCCCTTGTAATTGCCTGTCTTATCCACCAAGTGGCATAGGTTGAAAACTTAAATCCCTTTGTGTGGTCAAACTTTTCAACCGCCTTAATAAGACCGAGATTGCCCTCTTGAATTAAGTCAAGAAACTGCATTCCTCTGCCCACATATCTCTTTGCAATAGAAACAACAAGACGAAGATTTGCCTCGGCAAGCCTGTTTTTTGCCCTGTTTCTTTCCGCTATGTTTCTTTTAAGTTCTTTTTCTTCAAGTTCAATTACTTCTTTTTCAATTTCATATTCTTCAATTTTCTCTTCGTCACCGTTTTCAATAGCTTTTTGTAGCAAAGACTCGTTTTCAAGTTTTCTCTTTTCAATTTCTTCTTTCTTTTCTTCCTGTTTCAGTTCCTTTGAAATAATTTGAGCAAATTGGATTTCTTCCTCCGGTGTGAGAAGGGGTACCTTTCCTATTTCCATAAGGTATACTTTAACCGGATCATCAATGGTTATGCTGCTTTCGTCAACAACCGCCATTTCCGGTGTTTTTGGCATAGCCACATCAAAGTCGTCAGTATCGTCACTTTCCATATCGTCTAATACTTCAATGTTTTCTGCCGCCAAGGTTTCATAAAGTCTGTCAAGGGTTTCAATTTCAATGTTCATCTCAATGATGGCGTTGTCAATCTCGTGGGTGGTAAGCTTGCCTGCCGCCTTACCCTTTTTTAACAGGGCTTCAAATGGATTGGGAATTGCTTTTTCGCTATTTTTCATTTTTCTTTCCTCCTGCTTTTTTAGCAATAAAACTTCTGTATTCTTCATCACTCATGGTCAGCGGGTCTAAATTTTGCTTTTGTTTTTGCTTTTTCAGTACCTCAACACAGTCCAAACACTCGGCAATGCTGTTTTTTAATCCGTCAGCCCCCATTCGTGCAAGGCGGGCTATTGAGTCCATTTCTTGGGGAGTAAATTCCGAGGAGAACATGGAAATACTTGTTGAGTAGCCCCCCTCAATGAGCTGTATAAGGTGAGTGATTATTCGTTTGTTAAATGTTGTAATAAAATCCTCCGGGGAGAATTTATCTTTAATTTTTTGGTAAAAGTCCGGATTTCTCATAAGTGAAGCAATTAGAACATCCTCTGCCTTTGCCGCTCTTAAATTATCTTTTCTTTCCGGATTGTTTTTATCTTCCCCAACGCTGAATATCAGTTTCCTTTCTGCCTTTGCTCTGTCATACTTTTTCTGCCTGTCAAGCTGTTTTCGTGCATAGTTAACCTGTGCTTCAATGGAGTCTCGGTTCACATCGCACATTTGGGAAAGGCGTGAAATGTAGATATCCGCTTCTATGGGTTTACAGTAGGCCAGCAAACTTGATGCTTCGGTTAAAAATTTATTTTTTCCGTCATCTGTCTGAATGTTGTACTTCTTTAGAATTTCGCCGAGTTTGAATTCGACTTCATTTGCCGCAGCGGAAAGATTTGATGCAAATTTGTCCTTTCCCCGCTCCCTGATGATTTGGTCGGCATCCTTGCCCCCGTCCATATTGACGATTTTCACATTAAGACCTGTTTTCCCGAGAATTTTCATAGCTCGGCTCGTGGCTTTTCTGCCTGCCTCGTCATTATCATAGCAAATAAATATTTCATCTGCAAATCTTGAAAGAAGTCTCGCCTGTTCTTGAGTAAATGCCGTTCCCAAACAGGCAACCGCATTTGTAAACCCTGCCTGGTGAAGGGCAATTACATCCATATAGCCCTCAACCAAAATAAGTCGTTTAAGCTCATTGTTTTTTGCAAAATTTAAGGCAAATACTCCCTCACCCTTCTTGTAAACCGGTGTGTCGGAGGTGTTTATATATTTGGGATTTGAGTCGTCAATAACTCTGCCCCCGAAGGCCACCACATTTCCCCTTAGGTCAATTATGGGAAAAATTACACGGTTTCTGAAATTGTCGTAACAGTTTGCGGAGCCGTCTTTTTTTCTTGCAAGGTTTGCAAGAACAAGTTCCTGCTCGTTAAATCCTTTAGATTTCAGGTGATTTGTCAACGCCCGCCACTCGTCCGGAGCATAGCCCAATCCAAATTTTGTTATGGTGTTGAGGGTGAGTCCCCTGTTAAGAAAGTAGTCCAGCGCCTCTTTATTTTCCGGCAGCATAAGCTGTGAATTAAAAAACCTTGCCGCCTCTCTGTTGGCGTTTAAAATTCTGACTCTCAACTTTGCCATAGAGTCGTCATAGCCGTCCTCGGGCATTGCCATATTTGCCCTTTGTGCCGCTGCTTTCACCGCTTCAATCCAGTCAAGGTTTTCAATTCTCATTATAAAGGAGAGCACATCTCCTGCGGCTTGACAGCCGAAACAGTAAAAGGAATTTGTGTCCGGAAAAAGTGTGAAGGAGGGGGTTTTTTCGCTATGGAAGGGACAAAGTCCCTGCAAATTTTTTCCTGTTCTTTTAAGTGTTACATAGGAGGAAACCACATCCTCAATGCTGAGTCTGTCGTTCAGTGTTTCTATAAATTCTCTTGAAATTGCCAATGTCCCTTACCTCCTCTCATTTTTTCTTTTTTAGAACATACACAATTACTATAATTCCTGCCAAAAGCACTGCCACCACAGCACCCATTATAAATATCGGAGTTACCGCAAGTTCGTTCGTTATTTCATCAAACTCAAAAAACGAATCCTTTTCACTTGTGGGGCTTGAGGAGGCAAGAAGTTCCGTTGCGATTTCTCCGTATTCCTGCTCTGCCCAATTGGGACTTGTTGTAAATGTGGGTAGTGCCGTGGATTCTGTCTCAATGGGGGTTCCCTCGTAGGTGGTATAAACCGTAGATTCTCTGGGAATGGTTATAAATTCTGTTACTTCTCGGTGGGAATTCTCGTTATTTGTAAAGTCGGGAATTGTGGGGATTTCTATTTTAAGTGTAGCATCGCCGTATCGGTACGCCTTCACCACAACCTCACCGGTTTGCACATTCACCAATGTGGGGCTTTTATATCCGCTTTTTGCCTTGGGTGAATACACAAAATAGGAATCGCTTGGGAATTTTAACTGTCTTCCCACTGCCGCCTTGCCGTCTTTTTCCACATCCTGCTCAAATAAAACAATCTTTCCCCTGGAATAGGACTTTACAATGGCAAAGTGGTCGCCGTTTCCCTTGCGTAAGTGGGAGGGAGAAAATACTATATCTCCCTTTCTCGGTGTACTTGGGGTAACGAAATCACAACTTTTTGAAATCATTTGTACTCCGTCACTTTGGGTGTTCACATCTAAAGAATATGCCTGCTTATAGAACCTGACAATAAGTTCACCGCTTGTTTTGTTTAAGCCGTTTTCGTTATAGAGGGCGGGAATTCCGCAAAAACTGTCCGCCTCAAAGTTTTCTCCCTCAATGGGAACATATTTACCGCCACTCACATCCTCATACCAGTCCCCAAAGGCGGTAATTAAAGGGGCGGTTAACATAAGAGTTACTAAAATAAGTATGGTTACTTTACTTTTAGTTTTCATCAAAATTCTCCTGTGTCAATATATGTCCAAGATTTAGGAATAAACATATCGTTAAAGGTTCTCACCGCATAGCGGTCCGTCATGCCCGCAATAAAATCACAGGCGGCGATTTCGGGACCTTCTTCTTTTGCAATCACAACATACATTTCAGGCATAAGTTTAGGATGTTTCGAAAATTTATCATAGAGCAAATTCAGCATTTCCCTTGCCTTAACCTCTTCACTTTTACATTTCGGGTTAGTGTAAACCATTTCAAACATAAAGGAATGAAGCATATCAAATACTGTTTGAATATCGGGGGAAAGGGCAATGGTTTCTTCGCTGTTTTCTATGCAGTTCATTACAAGGGTGTTAATTCTTTCGCTTTTTGAATAACCAAGTACATCTCTTATTTCAGCGGGAATATCACTTTCCTGCATAATTCCCGCAATTGTGGCATCGTCAATATCGTGGTTAATATAGGCAATTCTGTCAGAAAAACGAACTATTCTGCCCTCAAGGGTTTGAGCCCATTCTCCGTTAGTATGCCTGTGTATTCCGTTTCTCACTTCCCAAGTGAGATTTAGTCCCTGCCCGTTTTTTTCGAGTTTGTCCACAACACGAAGTGACTGCTCATAATGTTTGAATCCGCCGGGGCAAAGTTCGTTAAGAGCTCTTTCCCCTGCGTGACCGAAGGGGGTGTGCCCCAAATCGTGACCCAATGCAATAGCTTGAGTTAAGTCCTCGTTCAAAGCCAATGCTCTGGCAATGGTTTGTGCAATTTGAGAAACCTCAAGGGTATGGGTTAATCTCGTTCTGTAATAGTCCCCTTCGGGGGAAAGGAAAACCTGGGTTTTGTGTTTTAATCGGCGGAAAGCGGACGAGTGAATAATTCTGTCTCTGTCCCTTTGAAATTCCGTTCTCATGGGGCAATTTTCTTCGGTTTTTGCCCTTCCTTTTGTTTTCTCTGCGAAGGCTGCCCTTGGTGAAAGAATCAGTTTTTCTCTTTGGTAAATTTCTTCTCTGATACAGGCCATTTTATCACCCCTCTACTTAACTATACGCAGAAAAACTCAAAACTCCTTTATTTTTTACATTTTTTGTTATTATTTTGTAAACCCATACTCATTGACAACTTACGATATAAAATGATATCATATATATTGGAATAGTATGGAGGTACCGTTATGGCAAAAACTTTAGTTTTAACTGAAAAACCCTCTGTTGCAAGAGATATAGCAAGGGTACTTGGCTGTAAGAGAAAGGGTAACGGCTGTATTATAGGCGACAAATACACCATAACCTGGGCTTTGGGGCATTTGGTTACACTTGCGGACCCCGAAGCGTACAGTGAAAAGTACAAAAGTTGGCGTATGGAGGATTTACCTATGCTTCCCGAAAAGATGAAGCTGGTTGTTATTCCTCAAACCTCCAAACAGTTTAAGGCAGTAAGCACTCTGCTGAACAGTAAAGAATATGATAAAGTGGTTATCGCAACAGATGCAGGGCGTGAGGGTGAACTTGTTGCTCGCTGGATTTTAATTAAAGCAAATTGCAAAAAACCCATTGAACGCCTTTGGATCTCTTCCCAAACAGACAGGGCAATTCGTGAGGGCTTTGCTCACCTTGAGCCGGGTAAAAAGTATGACAATCTCTATAAGAGTGCCCAATCCCGTGCCCAAGCAGACTGGCTGGTGGGCTTAAATGTTACCCGTGCCTTAACCTGTAAGCACAATGCCCAGCTTTCTGCTGGCCGTGTGCAAACTCCCACTCTTGCCATGATTGTCAAGAGAGAGGAAGAAATTTTAAAATTCAGAGCAAAAGAGTATTTTACCGTGAGAGCCGACTTCGGCTCCTTTACCGCACTCTATAAAGATTCACAAAATCAAGCACGATTTTTTGATGCCGCCGCAGCACAGGCGGTTTCAACGGCGGTAAAAGGTCAAAGGGGAGTTTTAAGCGAGGTTAAGAAAAACTACAAGAATCAAGCCCCACCACCTGCCTATGACTTGACTGAACTTCAAAGGGATGCCAACAAAAAATACGGTTACAGTGCAAAGCAGACACTTCAGTATATGCAGTCCCTTTATGAAAACCATAAACTTCTAACCTACCCGAGAACGGATTCAAGATATATTACACAAGATGTGGTGGCAACCCTTCCCGAAAGACTCAGTTCAATTGCAGTAGGGCCATACAAAGACTTTGCAAACACCGTTCTTCGCACAAAACCCCTTCAAACAAAGTATATAGTGAACGACGCAAAGGTCAGCGACCATCATGCCATTATTCCCACGGAGCAATATGTTGACTTAAACAAACTTTCAAGGGAAGAGAGACATATTTATGATTTGGTTGTTCGCAGATTTTTAGCGGTGTTAAGTCCTCCATTTGAGTATGCCGAAGTTCAAGTTAAAGTTACCGTGGGTAAATATAATTTCTATGCCAAAGGGCAGAGCGTGAAATCTGCAGGCTGGAAAACTCTTTACGATTCCTCTTTGGCTGACGAAGATGAAGAAAGCCAAGATATGAAATCCCAGTCTCTGCCTCAACTTTCACAGGGAACTCCCGTTTTTGTGAAGGATGTTCGCATTGTTTCCGGCAAAACCACTCCTCCTGCAAGATATACCGAGGCAACCCTTCTCACCGCAATGGAAAATCCCACCCACCAAGTTGATGACGGTACCCTAAAGGATGCTCTCAAAAATGCGGGCGGTTTGGGTACCCCTGCCACCAGGGCGGATATAATTGAAAAACTCTTTGGCACATTCTATGTTGAAAGACGGGGAAAAGAAATTCACCCCACCTCCAAGGGCAAACAGTTAATTGACATAGTACCTGAAGATTTGAAATCCGCAGAACTGACGGCTCGTTGGGAGCAGCGGCTTACAGCCATCGCTAAAGGGAGTGCAGATGACAGGCAATTTGTCAACGAAATGAGAAAATATGCGACTTCACTTGTGGCAAGCGTTAAATCAAGTGATGCGGAATATAAGCACGACAATCTCACAAGGGAGGTTTGCCCGGAATGTGGCAAATATCTCCTTGAAGTTAACGGCAAGAGGGGCAAAATGCTGATTTGTCAGGACAGAGAATGCGGTTACCGTAAGAGTCTCTCCATTATAACAAACGCCCGTTGTCCCGAATGTCATAAAAAAATGGAAATGCGGGGAGAGGGAGAGAAAAAATCCTTCTACTGCGTTTGCGGTTACCGTGAAAAACTTTCCGATTTTGAAGAAAGAAAGGAAAGTTACGGTGCAGGTAAACGAGATGTGGCAAATTATATGAAAAAACAGGAAAGCCGACAAACCGCAAGCACCCCCCTTGCAGACCTGCTTGCCGATTGGCTGGAGGAAAATAAATGAAACGAATTGCGGCAATAATGCTGATAATTACATTGCTTTTTTGCTCTGCTTGTTCCCGAGGAGCAGGCAAGAGTGTGATTTTCGCAATTGATGCTTCTCCCGCAACCCTCGACCCTCAATATGCAAGTGAAATCGGAGCATTGACCGTAATTAACAACACCTTTGAGGGCTTGGTTCGTTACAATAACAAGGGTGAAATTATTCCCGGAATTGCCTCAAAATGGGAAATTTCCGAAGATGGTTTAGTTTATAATTTTACCTTAAAAAATGCCACTGAATGGTACTGCCCCACCGCTCTTAAAAAGCAGTTTGGTGAGGACTTTTATAACAAATTTTACTCCGAAACCATAACGGCAAAGGATTTTGTATTTGCCTGTAAGAGAGTTCTTGACCCTACAATTTCATCTCCCCATGCCCCGAAACTCATGGTGATTGAGGGAGCGGCACAGGTTCGTTCCGGGGAAGCGGATTTCTCCGCCCTGGGAGTTAAGGCAATTTCAGACACTCAACTGGAGTTTAGATTAACACATCCCTGCGAGGACTTCCTTGAGAGACTGACAGAAAGTGCATTTATGCCCTGTAACGAGGAATTTTTCAACGCAATGGGTGGTAGATACGGTCTGAGCAGCAGGCACATTTTATGTAACGGTCCCTTTTATCTCAGCAACTGGAACCCTGAATCGTCCCTGACAATTAAAAGAAACAAATTCTATGCGGGGGAGCAGGAAGTACTTCCTATGAATGTGGTGTTTTCCTTTGATTCTGCCCCCGAATCCATAGGCAGTAAACTTTCAAACGGCTCTTTAAGTGCCGCTTTTCTTCCTGCGCAAAGGGAAATCCCCGAGGAAGTAAATATCAAAGCGGAAATTCCCAACACGGTTTACGGCTTTATGTTCAACTGTTCGGACTCTGTTATTAAGAATGCAAATATCAGAAAAGCTCTGTGTGAAACCATTGAAATTTCCTTTTTTGATACAGAAGAAAAAGGGGTTAAGCAAACAAATGGTTTTATACCCGAAAGCTGTTTAATAGGCAATATTCCTTATCGCATAAGGGTAGGGGAGCAAACCCCCTCTATAGGGCATAACAAATCAAAAGCCAAAACACATTTCCAAAACGGATTGAAAAACTTGGAAACGGAGCAAATTACGGTTACCGTTCTTTGTCCCGAAAAAATGGATCTTGCGGTTCGCAAGCAACTTCAGCTTTGGCAAAAAGTTTTCGGCATCAGTTTTGCCGTCAGCGTAATAAATATGAGTGACAAGGAAATTTCAACTGCGGTAAGTTTAGGAAATTATCAAATTGCTCTCTCCTGCGTTTCATCGGACAAAACAAATGCAGACGCATTTATTGCGGATTTCCGTGAGGGTGGTCCCTTCCGTTTTAACTCCAAAACTTTCAAGGGCACGGTGGACCAACTGAAAACCGTGGAATCCGATGAAGAAATATTAACCGGCTGCTACACCGCAGAGGATTACATCTTAAAGCAGGGAGTATTCTTTCCCCTTTACACACTGACAACAAAATTTGTGTTATCCAATGACACCGAAGGAATTTACATCATAAACTCATCAAGAATAGTATCATTCATTAACGCAAGAAGGTTTGATTAAATGAAAATGACTACCGAAACAAAATTTGCCCTTGCCGGCATAACCGCAGGTACGGTTATGGCAGGTGCCCCCATTGCCTACGGTTTTTATCTAAACAGTAAAAGGGGTCCCTTCACAAAGCAGGATTTTCTTTCACTTGAAGAGGGAAAATTTACAACCAAATACGCAGAACAGCTTGTCCTTTACGGAGTTTCCGTTGACGATTTTGCCTTTAACTGTACTAAAAACGGGGAAGTCTTCTCAAGAACTCCAAGGGAAACCTTTGATGAAATAAGCAAAAGGTTCGGCAACTACGGAGCAAGAGAGATTTTTGCCTCATTTCTTGAAAAATCCGTTACAAGCAAGGACATTAAAAAGATAAAAAAGCAGGGTTATAACTGTATTAAAATTCCTTTGAGAAGTTTTCTTCTTTTCAAAGACGAAAAGATAAAAAAATACGACCCTGTTACGGACCGTCTTGATAAGATTATTAAAATCTGCGGAAAGTATGGAATTTATGTTGTGCTCTCTTTGGTTGATACTCCCGGTTTCAGTAATGACTCCTCTCCGAAAGAATTTCTCGAATGTGGTAACAAGGGCTTTGAAATGCGAAACGAGGCAATAAAGCTTTGGGCTAAAATCAGCAAAATATACAAAGATAACCCCACCGTTGCCGCATACGAAATTTTGCCCAATCCCTTTGAAAAGGGGGTAGCAGTCAGCGGAGATTATTTAGATTTGGAAGCATATTCAAAGTTTATTCTTCGTCTCACGAATGCACTTCGCTCCCTTGAGGATGAACATATCATTATCACCAACTACCCGATTGAAAATGCAAATAACACCATTTGCGGTGTGCATTTGGATAACCCCACAGAGTTTGAAATAAATGCGGTAGCAGAGGATTTTTATCAGAAAATAATCGATAAAACTCCTTTTATGGTCAGCGAACTTAAAGCCCCCATAGATTCCGTCGCATTTAATTTTTTGAATTACCTTTCCCTGAGTTTTTTCTGCGGCACTCTCAACGCAGAAAATAAATTAAAAACTATTGACCTTGCCCTTGATCCCTTCAAAAAAATGAAATTCTAAAAAGCAAAAGTTTTAAGGCCTCACAAAAAATGTGAGGCCTCTTATTTATCTGTAAACAATTGTTGTTATGCTTCTTGCAGGCAAAGTTATTTTTTTGAGTGCTTTTCCTTCATAAGTGTTTTCGCAGTTTTTATCCTTGTCACTTGTGTAAATTTCACATTCACGATAAAACCCCCAAAAACGAATTTCAGCATCATTTTCATCGTTATTCACAAGAACAAAAACGGTTTCATCCTTATTTCTGAAGGCGACGGAAGCGATTTTGCTGCTATCCTTAAATGAGTCCAGCACTTCCAATCTCTGCATTCCGGGCTTAATAAATTTAGTAAAATGCATAAACGCCCAGTAGCGACTGTATGTAACAAGTTCTCCGTTTACCCTGTCAAGCACACCGTCTTCGTTTACCGCTGTCCAGCTTTGCCAAGAAACCGCATTCATAAGGGTAAGGTCTTGAATTATAACATTTGCCTTATGAATACCGCTGTTTATTGTGGTGGAGTCAATTTTCAAAGGCAACTCGCACCATTCACTCATTTCAAGTTTTTTGTTCGGATATTGGGTTTTAAGTTTTTCTCCCAACTTGCTTTTTTGTTCAAAATTTCCGTCTAACCAATAGCTGTGTCCGGAATAGTAGTCGCAAAAGTCGTTGAGAATCTCACTTTCAAAAAATTTATCTATATATTCATAATAACCTTCACTTAAATCTCCGGACTCCGGTCCCAAAAGTTTGTAGGGACTGTTTCGCTTTTTCATCTCTGTGGCAAAAAGTTCAAGCACCTCAACGGTTTCCTCTACGGTATAGTGACAACCCTCTTGACTTACCCACTCTCCGCCCCAGCCCCATTGTGGCTCATTGATGGGGGAAATGCCGAAAATCGGGTAACCCTGTTCCACAAACCGGTCCGCAATTGTGAGAACATAGTCCACAAACTCGCCGTAATTCTCTTTTGGAAGATTAGAAACATCCGGTGTTAAACCGCCGCTTGCCTGTCCGCTGAAAGTCATAGAATAATGTGGAGAATTGCAAAAAAGAATTACCTTGCTTGCTCCGTATTCAACGGCATAGTCAAGTACCCTTCTGGCATTGGCATCCCTTGTAAAGTCAAACTCATACTCTCCCGTTTCTTCATTAAGATACAGAAAAGAATCCGGCGCCCTTTCATAAATGGCAATTCTGTTGTTAGGGTTATTTCTCTCTCCGCCACCCACATTATATCTGTAAATATCTAATCCCAGTCCCGTTTCTTTGTCGTAAAGGGCTCTGGCAATCTCCCTCGCTTGAGCATCATCATCAATATGCTGTGACCACCAACAGGAGGAGGTGCCGAAGGACTCAAAAACCTGAGCTTTTTCATATTTATTAACAGTAATTATCTGTTTTGGAAATTTAGACAAAATGCTGAAGGAGGTTGAAAGTAAAAATGACATAATAACACACAGCCATTTCATGAGTGACGCACCCTTTTTTCTTTTAATTATATCACAAGAGGTTGGCTTGTCAATAAAAATAAAAAACGAGTTACTCTCGTAACTCGTTAACTGTGCATACTTTACGCACCTTCAAAACTGAACAAAGGAAAAGAGAGATTTAACATATTATGGTCAAGCCCTCGACCTATTAGTATTGCCAAGCTGAACGTGTCACCACGCTTACACATGCAACCTATCAACCTCATAGTCCATGAGGGGTCTTACTAGCTTATGCTATGGGATATCTTATCTTGGAGGCGGCTTCACGCTTAGATGCTTTCAGCGTTTATCCGTTCCGCACTTAGCTGCCCAGCTGTGCCACTGGCGTGACAACTGGTGCACCAGAGGTGCGTCCAT
>CAYFRJ010000005.1:0-30583 GCA_964345625.1 uncultured Clostridium sp.
GGAAATATTTGCAAACAAACTCTGCGGTCTGTCTCCATGCGGTAACATCAATGAAATCTGCTTGGCGCTCTTCTCCCTGGCGAACAAATCTTCTGTCAACTGCAACTGTGAAAGAAGTTACGGAAACTCCGCTTGTTGTGGTGCGAATTTCCGGGTCTGCTGTTAATCTACCCATAACTATGGCACAGTTAAGCATAAGTTTTCCTCCTTAGTCCTTCTTGATGATAAGTGAACGAAGAACTCCGTCTGTAATCTTGAACACACGATCAAGTTCAGCAGGAAATTCAGGTTCTGCAGCGAAAGTGTAAAGCGCATAATAGCCCTCAGGTTCGTCATTGATCGGATAAGCAAGCTTACGCTTACCCCACTCATCAATGCTTTCCAGAGTGCCGTTTTCTTCAATCATGGCTTTGAACTTTTCAAGAAGTGACTGTACTTTCTCTTCGCCTTCGGCAACTGAGTATACAACCATTGTCTCATAATTGATTGCTGACATCCTTAAAGCACCTCCTTCCGGTCTATGGTCACGGCTTTAACCGTGACAAGGATTATAAAATATTGTAAATCCTGCCGTATTTTCTACGGCAATATTGGATTTTAACAGAAAAAATATGAAATGTCAATGCTGTTTCTGCTTTTATTCGTGATTGTCCCTCACGATTTTGAGAGTGGTGGTTTTGGGAAACTCGGTGTCACGAATTTTTCTTCTTGTAACTCTCTTGAAATTCGGAAGTTTACTGTTAACTTCGTGAACATCCTCACGAAGAAGTTCACGGGCATCGGGGTATTCCTCTTCGTTGAGGAAAAACTCCGCCGTGATTTTATCGTCCTCTTGATAAACAAGAACTTCGCTAACATAATCAATACATGCAAGCTTGTCTTCAATTTCTTCGGGAGAAACATTTTTACCGTTACTTAAAACAATGAGATTTTTCTTTCTGCCCACAAAGAAAAGGAAGCCGTCCTCGTCAATTCTGCCGTAGTCACCGGTCTTAAACCAATCACCGTCAAAACTCTCTGCGGTTGCCTCAGGGTCATTATAATATCCCTGCATAACATTGGTGCCCTTCACCTGAATTTCTCCTACACCGAATTCATCCGGGTCAACAATTCTGATCTCGTTACAGGGAAGAGGCTTACCCACTGAGCCAATCTTAAAATCGTCTCTTCTGTTCACGGTTACCGCAGGTGAGCATTCCGTCATACCGTAGCCATTAATGATTTGAATACCGAAATCATTCATACCCTTTTCATATTTCGGGTCAAGGTTTGCACCGCCGCAAATAATAATTTCAAGTTCGCCGCCTAAATTGTCAATAATCTTTTTGAAAATTTTTCTTCTTACATCAATGCCACGGGAGTAAAGGAAATTGCTGATTTTAAGTCCCTTTTGAAGAACCTTTTCTCTACCGGTCTTTCTGGCTGTTCTCCAAACCCTTTCATAAATCGTGTTTACAACAAGAGGAACTGCGGAAAAGTTTTGGGGACGATATCTTTTCATATCTCCCTGAAGGTCTTTCAAGTCATCACATATATAGCCCCATTCCGCTAAAATGTAACCGCTGAAAAGGGCACCCACCCAGCAGAATGTATGGTTTAAGGGTAAAAATCCGATTGCCTGCTTACCGGTTTGAATTGAGCAGGAGGCAGTAACATCGGAGCAAATATTGTAGTGTGAAAGCATTACGCCCTTGCTGAGACCTGTGGTGCCTGAGGTGTAAACTATGCATGCAAGGTCATCCTTATCGACTTTGGCATCTATAAAGCGCCTGTCACCCTTTTTAATGGCCTTTCTGCCTTCAGCCTTATATGAGGGAAAATCTGGGATATAGAAAAACTCTTTAATCTTGCTGTCGGGGCATTCTTTTGCCTTTTCCGCAACACTCTTAGTCTTTGCGGTGTAAACAAGTCCCTCACAGCCGCTTCTCACAAGCTGGCAAACAAGCTCATCGTCACTTAATTTCACGTCCATGGGAACAGAGATATTTCCACCTATCAAAGTAGCGTAGTAAGCAACAACCCATTCATAAGAATTTTCTGCAATAATGGCAATTTTCTTTTTGCCGTCAAGTTCTCTGAGGTAGTAGTATGTACCTAAAGCGGTAACTTCGTCCCAGGTTTGATTAAAAGTTCTCTCATCCTCGTTTTTATTTGCGTCAAGGAAAACAAACTGTCTCTTGTCTCCGCCTTTTTTTGTTCCGTAAACAATTATATCTTTGAGTGTCTTAAGTTCGCTGATTTCTGCTATCAATTTCGGGTCTATAGTATATTTCTTCTTGCCGAACAAAATCCCATCTCCTTATTCTGTACTTTGAATAACACCATTCAGTATTTTACTACAAAAAACCTTCTTTGTCATTGGACATTCTACACACATTGTTTAATTTTATAAGAGAAAAACTGCACAATAATTTGATATTGCCCTGTTTTTATAAATAAGTGTCAATTAAGACGGAAACTGTTGCAGTTGCTTTAAAACTTTGTCATTACAATTAAGCAATATTAAACAGTTTTCTTTTAATTGACAACATTTTTCATATGTGCTATATTAAAATGATGTTTTGTTCGAATCGAGGTGATTTTGTGAATAAGAAACTTGCTATGTTAAAGAAAAAATCCCTTTCCTTGCCTCTTACTCCCGGGGTTTACATTATGAAAAACAAGAGGAGTGAAATAATATACATCGGCAAAGCGAAGGCATTAAAAAGCAGAGTCAGTCAGTATTTCGGTTCACAAAATAACCAGGGAATAAAAGTAAGAAAAATGGTTGAAAATGTTGAAGATTTCGACTATATTCTTTGCGACTCCGAGTTTGAGGCGCTGGTACTGGAATGTTCTTTGATTAAACAGCACACCCCTAAATACAACATCCTTTTGAAAGACGACAAGGGCTACAGTTACATAAAAGTTATTGAGGGCGAATTCAAAAACTTTAAAAGCGTTCTTCAAAAAGAGGATGACGGGGCACAGTATATAGGTCCCTATATGTCCGGTGCAGGCATTTCTCAAGCGGTGGAAAACGCAAAAAAGATTTTCAAAATTCCCACCTGCAACAAGGTGTTTTCGGTAAAAAACAAGCGAACCCGTCCCTGTCTAAACTATTCCATAGGTCAATGCTCCGCCCCCTGTGCGGGAAAAATTTCAAAAGCTGCTCACAACGAGGCAGTTGAAAGGGCACTTGATTACATTGTAAATGGCTCGGAAAAGGCAATAAAAGAACTGACGGAGAAAATGCTTTGGGCTTCGGAAAACGAGGAATTTGAAAGGGCTGCAAGGTACAGAGACACGATAAAGGCAATTAACAAAATTACGGACAAACAAAAGGTGGTTGCAATTCCTGTAAAGGAGCAAGATGTTTTTGCAATAGTCTGTGCAACAGATAAATCATCTCAAAAGGCCTGCCTTTCCGTTTTAAGATTTTCAGACTACAAACTCTTTAACACGGAACATTTTATAATAGATGCCCCTGAAGATTTGCCCGCCGCAAGGCACGAACTTCTTCGTTCATACTACTCAATGAGAGATAACATTCCCTCAAAAATTTCAGTTGACGGGGAAGTGGATGACAAGGAGCTTTTGAGCGAATGGCTCACAAGTCTTAAAGGTAAAAAGGTTAATATTACCGTCCCCAAAAAAGGTGAACAATTTTCCCTTTTGGAAATGTGTAGAACAAATGCGGCTCAAAAGTTAGCACTTTACTTGGGCAGAACAGGTAAATCCACAGCTGCCCTTGATGAATTGGGCACACTTTTGGGTTTAGACGCTCCCCCACAGTACATAGAGTCCTACGATATTTCTCACACTGCAGGTGCAAACAGTGTTGCCGGGATGGTGGTTTTCAAAAACGGACTTCCTCTTAAAAAAGCATATAAACGCTTTGCAATTAAGGGAAACAACACTCAAGATGACTATGCCTCAATGGCCGAAGTGCTTGACAGACGCCTTGAGGAATATGAAAAGAGCAAGGACAGCGAGGAAGGTTTCGGAATTTTGCCTGATTTAATATTACTTGATGGCGGTCAAGGGCAGGTCAACGCAGTTTTGCCCGTGCTTAAAGCTCACCAAATTGACATTCCCGTCTTTGGTATGGTAAAGGATTCCCGTCACAGAACGAGAGCAATCGCCTCAACAGGTGAAGAACTGTCCCTCACCTCAAAAAGAAGTGCATTTACCCTTGTTTCCACTATTCAAGAAGAGGTGCACCGCTATGCAGTTGCATATCATCACTCAAAAAATAAAAAATCCACAATTTCAACCACTTTGACTTCAATTCAAGGTATAGGTGAAACAAGAGCAAGGGCACTGCTTCGCCATTTCAAAACGATAAAAGCCATTTCACAGGCAAGTGAGGAAGAACTTGCAAGCGTTAAGGGTATGAATTCAACAAGCGCAAAATCAGTTTTTGACGCATTTCATTCATGAAAAGGAGGTTAGCTATGTTTGTAGATGTTGCAAATATTAAGATAAAAGCGGGGAGCGGCGGTAACGGAGCCGTCAGTTTTCGCAGAGAAAAATTTGTTGCTGCCGGCGGACCCGACGGAGGAGACGGCGGTAAGGGCGGAGATATAATATTTCAGGTGGCAGACAACTTAACCACCCTTGCGGATTTTCGCTACAAGAAAAAATATGCCGCAAAAAACGGTGAACCCGGCTCCGGCTCTCGCAGTAACGGAAAAAGCGGAGAAGATTTAGTTATTTGTGTTCCCCTTGGCACTATAATTCGTGAGGTGGAAAGCGGAGCCATAATGGCAGATATGTCAACAAATGAGCCCTTTATTGCCGCAAAAGGCGGTAAGGGAGGAAAGGGTAACGCTCACTTTGCAACTCCCACAAGGCAGGTGCCGAGATTTGCAAAAGATGGCACTCCCGGTGAGGAATGGGAGGTCTCATTGGAACTTAAACTCCTTGCGGATGTGGGACTTTTGGGCTTTCCCAATGTGGGTAAATCCACCTTGGTTTCCGTTGTAAGTGAGGCAAAACCCATTATTGCAAACTACCATTTCACCACCATAACCCCGGTTTTAGGCGTTGTTTCCGTAGGTGAAGGACATTCCTTTGTTATGGCAGACATTCCCGGTCTCATCGAGGGTGCGGGAGACGGTGTTGGTCTGGGTCACGAGTTTTTAAGACATGTGGAAAGATGCCGTCTGCTTGTGCATATTATTGATGCGGCAGGCAGTGAAGGCAGAGACCCCATAGAAGATTTTAATATAATCAATGCCGAACTTGAAAAGTTTAACCCGGAACTTTCTCAAAGAACGCAAATCGTGGTTGCAAATAAGATTGACCTTGCAACAGACGAGCAATTGGCTGCACTTCGTAAATACTTTGAGGGCAAGGGTTACGAATACCACGAAATGTGTGCCCCCATTCAGCACGGTACCAAGGAAATAGTGAATGTAATTTGGAATAAACTCAGTGAACTTCCCCCCATTATCAGATTTCAGCAAGAATCCATTCCCGCAGAGCTTTTTGAAAAGGTGAATGACCGTTCTTTCACCATTGAGGTTGAGGATGATGTTTATTTTGTTGAGGCTCCTTGGCTTCTTAAAATTTTACAGCGCTGTGACCTGGATGACTACGAGTCACTTCAGTATTTCCAAAGGGTGCTTATCTCTTCGGGAATAATTGATGCCCTTAAAGAAAAAGGCATAAATGAGGGTGACACCGTTTCAATTTATGACTTGGAATTTGACTTTGTAAACTAAGGTGATTAACTTGAAAAATACTATAAATCCCAACTCATACAGTCCCTTAGCGTTGGCTTTCTTAGGGGATGCGGTTTTTGAACTGAAGGTTAGAAACTCCATCATTCTTGAGGCAAATCAGCCTGTTAAAAAACTTCATGATGCTTCCAGTATAAGAGTTTGTGCCCACACCCAGGCGCAGGCAATAAAGAAAATCTTACCCCTTCTGACCGAAGAGGAGCAGGATGTCTATAAAAGGGGCAGAAATGCCCATGTGGGTACGGTACCGAAAAATCAGTCTGTGGCAGACTATCACTGTGCCACAGGCCTTGAAGCCCTTTTCGGTTGGCTGTTTTTGAGTGGGGAAAATAATAGAATTGACGAGCTTTTTGAAATTATTGAAGGGGAGGCAAAGAAAAATGAATAAAACCACCGTAAAAAGAGGCCTCGGAGACAGCATTGTTTGGGTAATAGGCTGTATTCTGTATGCTGTTGCCGTACATGGTTTTGCTTTACCCAACTCCATCGCCCAAAGCGGAATAACAGGTGTTGCCGTAATTTTTCATAAACTCTTTGACTGGCCCATAGGTCTTGTGAGTTTCATTTTGAACCTTCCCCTCCTGGGCTTGATGGTAATATTTTTAGGTAAATCTTCCCTTATAAAAACTCTCTGTGTTACGGGAATTTTAGCCGTAGCCCTTGACTTTGTAGCGGTTATGTTTGATAAATTTATTCCTGTCTATACAGGAGACCACATTCTCGCCTCATTTGTTTGCGGTTTTCTTCAAGGTGTGGGCTTGGGTATGATAATGACCACCTCCGCAACCAGCGGTGGGACGGATATAGTGGGCCGTCTAATTCACGCAAAGTGGCCCCATATTTCCGTGGGCAGAATAATTATGGTAGCGGATGCCGTTGTTGTTATCGCAAATATGATTGTTTTTCGCTCCTTTGAAAGCGGTCTTTATGCAATTATAGTTGCTTTTACCAGCACAAAGGTTATTGATTCCCTGCTTTACGGTATGGGAAGCGGAAAAATGCTTATGGTTTTTACAAGCAAAGCGGACGAGGTGGCAAACGCCCTCATTTCTTCCTCAAGGCGAGGTGTTTCTATTCTTCCCGCAGTGGGTGCTTACTCAAGAGGAGAAAAACATATGATCATTTGCGTTGCTCGTAAGAACGAAATAAGTGGCCTAATCAAAATCGTAAAGTCGGTGGATGAAGGCACATTTATCATCATAAGCGAGGCAAACGAAATTCTCGGCAAGGGTTTTGCACGCTCTATTTAACTTGACAAATTCCCTGCTGGGTATTATAATTTTTTCAGTTAAACATTGAAACGAGGTTTTTATATGTCAGGACATTCCAAATGGAGTACCATTAAACGAAAAAAAGAGAAAACAGACAACGCTCGTGCGAAAATTTTTACTAAAATGAGTAAAGAAATTGCGGTGGTTGTTCGTGAGGGCGGACCGGATCCCGACACCAACGCAAAACTCAGAGATGCTATTGCAAAGGCAAAGGCAAATAATGTGCCCAACGACAACATTGACAGAGTTATTAAAAAAGCCGCAGGAGACCAAGACGGTGCATCCTATGAAACCATTATTTATGAGGGCTACGGTCCCAAGGGTATTGCGGTTATTGTTGAAGCACTTACTGACAACAGAAACAGAACTGCGGGAGATGTTCGTCACTACTTTGACAAGTACGGTGGAAATATGGGTCAAAGCGGAAGTGTTGCTTTCCTTTTTTCAAGAGAGGGACAAATTATTATAGAAGCAGAGGGCATTGACGAAGAAAAACTTATGGATGATGCCCTTGAAGCAGGTGCCACAGACCTCCACGAGGAAGACGGTTTCTTTGAAATTCGCACGGACCAGTATGAGTGGGGTGCAGTTTCTGAAAAACTCGAATCAAAGGGCTATAAATTTGTTTCTGCGCAGGCTGCCTACATTCCCTCCACCTATGTTACTCTCACAGACGAAGAAGATATTAAGATGATGAGCAAAATGCTTGAAATGTTTGAGGATAATGACGACATTCAAGGTGTTTGGCACAACTGGGAAAACCAGGATGATGAATAAAAAACTAAAACCGATTGCAGTTGCAATCGGTTTTTGCTTTATCTGAAAATATTTGTTTTTTGAAGGGCAAGGAAAAGAGGAATTCCTCCCACAATACATACCACCAATTCACCTAAACCCACTTGCATGGCGGTGATAATAAACGCCACAACTCCTCCGGAACTGTTTTGAATAAGTACAAATATTTCCGCTCCTATTATCAGTGCATTAAAAATGACGGGCATTAAAATTGATATTAGGGGTATGTCTTTTACTCTGATTTTTCTGAATTTATATCCTAAAATTGCAGAAATCAAAGTGGCTGACGAGCCGAAAACAACATCCCAAACTCCCATAGGGCTTGAAAGGTTCCCTAAAATACAGCCAATGGTAAGTCCGGGAATTGCTGCGGGGGTAAGTGTGGAAAGCACCGTTAGTGCCTCTGAAAATCTAAACTGAACGGGACCGTATGCTACACCAAAAAAAGAGCAAAAGTAGGTTGCTCCCGCATAGAGTGCGGCAATCATTGCTGCAGTGGCGAAATAAGCCGCCTGTTTTTGTGATTTGCTTTTCATATTACTCCTTTTGCTACCGAGTAGCGCCTTTAGTTTTGTTTGGCACCGAGCAAGTGCCTGTCGGGAAGGTTTCGAACCGACAAATAATGATTAGATATACTCTGCTAATTCCTTAAGGTTTTCAACCGTAAGGTCTGCTTTAACAGAGCTTTTTTCATACTCCTCGGGGCTTGTTACCCCGCTGTAAACCAATACGCAGGGAATGTTATGCTTCATTCCGATGGCGATATCCGTTTCCAGTCTGTCACCGATGAAGGCAAGCTCATCCCTTTCGCAGTCCAGCATTTCCGTAATATAATCCACCGTGGGGGTCATAGGCTTTCCCAGCACTAACGGTCTTTTCCCCGTAGAAGCGGCAAAAAGTTCAATCATTGAGCCTGTATCCGGCATATAGCCGTCGGCGGTGGGGCAGTTCATATCAGGGTGGGTGGCAATGTAAAGAGTTCCCTCGTCAATATACTTTGCGGCTTTTCTGATTTTATCATATGTCAAAGTGGTGTCAAAGCCTAAAAGCACAATATCGGGATTTTCTTTCACAAGGTTAATCCCTGCCTTTTGCATATCTCCTGTGAGATTTTCGTTACCCAGCAGATATACTCTTTTTCCGGGATAATTTTTTTTAAGATAAGCCGCTGCAACATGGGAAGAAACAATTACCCTGTTTTCATCAACGGGGAAACCCATATTTGCAAGCTTTTCTCTGCAAACCTCAACATTGTTTGAAGAATTGTTTGTAAAAAAGTAAAAATCTCTGCCTGTTTCTTTTAGTTTGTCAATAAAATCTACGGAACCTTCAATGAGATTGTTGCTCAAATAAAAAGTACCGTCCATATCAATGATGAAATACTTCGTTTTTGCGAAAAGTGATTTGTCCATTATTATCTCCGAGTGTTTTTATTCTTCTGTATCAGAAATATCCCTCTCGCCAAGTTGACCTGAAATTCCTCTGATATTTGTGCGAGCCGCCCTCACTTCATTGAGAGAATTGGCAATGGCAGTGTCTGCCGTAGTCATAATTTTTTCAATGAAATCCATGGCATTGGTACGAATTTCACTTGACCAACGGTTTGCTTTATCAACAACGGCATTTGCGTGTTCCTGTGCCTGCTTTTCTTTAAGTTCTGCCTGTTCAAATGCGGTTGCAAGAACAGCTTCCGCCTTGATTTTTGCCTCTTCTTCCATTTCCTTTGCTTGTGCAGCGGTTTTTTCCGTAAGGGTTTTTGCAAAAACCTGTGCCTTTTGGGCAATTTCATCCTGCTGAATCAAAGCGGCAGCCTCTTCCTTCGCCTTGTTTACTATCTCTTCCGCTTCAACATTGGCTTCCGCAACTATCTTTGCGGCATTGCTGTCTGCTTCCGCAACCTTATTTTTGCAGTAATCTTCAGTTTTCAGCACAAGTGTTCTAACCTTGTCCTCTGCTGCGCTGACAAGGGCTCTTGACTTTTCCTGGGCTTCCGTAACAACAGTTACAGACTCTGTTTTCGCCTTTGTGAGAATGTTGTTTCTGTCGGCAACAATGATTTTGGCCTGGGCAATCTCCTTTGGTAAGGTCACTTTAATTTCTTCAAGTGTGTCAAGAATTGCCTGGGCATCAACCGCTACTTTGCCTCCTCTGAGTGTCTTTGACCCTGCAGAAATGATATCATCAATTTGATTTAAAAGTTGGTCTGTATTCATTAGAATTTATTCCTTTCTCTTATTCCTCTTACGATGTCATCGCAAACTGCTTCGGGCACGAATGTGCTGATATCACCGCCGAAACCACAAACCTGTTTTACAACACTGGAGGAAAGGTACATATACTCCGCATCCGTTGTTATAAATATGGTTTCAAGCTCCGGATTGAGTTTTTTGTTTGTAAGGGCCTGCTGAAATTCATCCTCAAAGTCGGACACCGCACGAAGTCCCTTAACAACCACGGAGGCTCCTTTTTTTTCACAGTAATCTGCAAGAAGTCCGCCGTACATTTCAACCTTTACATTGGGGATATCGGAAACACTTCTTTCAATAAGTTCAACTCTTTCGCTTGCGGTAAAGCAACTGTTTGGCTTATGGTAATTTGTCATAACAACCACAATAACCCGGTCAAAAAGCTTTGAAGTCCTGCGAATAATGTCAATATGACCGTTGGTAACCGGGTCAAATGAACCGGGACAAACTGCAATTCTCATAATAATCAACCCTTTCTGTAGATGGTGACTACTGTTTTGCTGTACTTATAGTCTTTGCGTTTATTAAGACCCGACACCTGCTCCGGAAGTTCCTCCTTTATGTCGTGCTCACAAAGTACAAGGGCATTTTCCGTCATATAGGGAGCAAGGGCATCAAGGATTTTAAGCATTAACCCATCTTTGTATGGTGGATCGACAAAAGCAATGTCAAAAGTTTTAATATTCATATTAAGGAATGCTTTGGCATCCATTTGAACTATTTGTGAATTTTCGGTAAATCTTGTTTTTCCCACATTCTCTTTAATGATTTTTGCAGCCTCTTTATCCGAGTCCACAAACACGCAACTTTGGGCACCACGACTCAAGGCTTCAATTCCCAATTGGCCGCTGCCGGCGAAAAGGTCAAGCACCTTCGCACCCTCAATTTCAAACTGAATGGCACTGAAAACCGCCTCTTTTACTTTTTCACTTGTGGGTCTTGTGACAGTACCTTCAAGGGTTTTAAGGCTCATTCCCCTTGACTTGCCTGTGATTATTCTCACCACATTCCCTCCATTATAACACACTTTTACAGGCTATTATCTCATTAAATACATAGGTTTGTCAAGAATAATTATGAAAAGGGCAGTATAAAAGGGTGCCGAAAATTATCGACACCCTGTTTTTTATTTGTGATTTTTCTTCAATTCCTCAAAAATATCCGGTCTTCTTGTGGTGATATTGTCAGGTTTCATAAGAAGACATTTTTTCATTTGTGCTTTAGTGTTTGCCGTCCAAACAGACACCGAAAGTCCTTCGTTTTGAAGATGATTTGTCAGTTTTTTGTTTATGAACATATGATTGCAATTCAGACCAATTGCACCGAGATTTTTTATCTTTTTGCAAAGAGTGGCAGCCCCCTGCTCCGTTTTAAGTTCCGTGGGAGTGGGCTGATGATTCAAAAAATATTTTATCTTGGAGTTTGCCTTTACCGTTTCTACCCATTTTTCAAAAACTCCCGTATAAAACACTCTTTCCGTAAGACCGAACTTTTTGCAAAGTCTGTCAACCTCGGGTAAATTTTTAGTGGATTTTATATCGAGATTTACTTTTACGCTGTCGCTTTTTGCCACAAGTTCAAAAGCAGATTCAAGTAAAATTCCCTCATTCTCCTTTGGCTGTGCACTGTGAACAATCACCGCCGTACCGTCAGGTCTGAAAGTGACATCGAACTCAATAATTTGTGCCCCCATTTTAATTGAAAAGTCAATGCTTTCAAGGGAATTCATCTCTTTACCCATGGCTCCGGTATGGTGAGTTAAAGTAAAGTTTTGAGGTAATTCGGGAAATGTAAAAGGACGAAATCTGCTTTCAAATATAGAAATAATCGGCATAGATACACCTCAATTTGACTGTTTTTTTCTTTCTAAACTTAAAATGGAAAAGAGAATTACGAACACCGCACTGATAACGGAAAAAATATTGTGAGCACTGCTTATTGCAATAACATTGGGATTTTCTCCCGTGAAGAGGTAAACCAAAATAATGTAAAGTGTAAAGCAGGCTACAATCACCGTGGCATACTTTTCAAAGGAAATTTTATCAAAGAAAAGTCCGCACTTTTTAACACTTATTATCGCCACTATAACAGCTCCAAAGACTGCTAAAACCGTTACCAAAATTTGATATTCAGAGTAGTCAAATCTTTCCAATATCGGCCTTACGATGTTAATTCCCATTCCCGCAATGTAGGTCAAGATGAACACAAGAGGGGTTCTCACCTTTTCATTCATATTCGAGAAAGCAATTTCAGCAACATCTTCCCTTGGTTTTACTAAAACCAAAGCGGCTGTAATGAATAAACCTGCAATAAATCCGGTGGAATATTCCCACATAGGCCAAACATCAATGTTTTCTCCCACCCTGTCTGCGAAGTAGAAAAACAGGTCTGCAACGGTGATTGCCACGGCAAAGGCGGAACAAACAACAGTGCCGATTTTGGCACTTAATTTGTCTTTAATGATAAACCTTGCCGTAAATAAAACTCCAACGGCGGCAATGGCTCTCGAAATGGTTTTAATTGACGCAAAATAGTTTCTTCCACCAAAAAATTTCTTGCTTACCGAAAGTCCGTCAAAATTTTTCATATAGAAGGAATAAACTGAGTCCGTTATTCCTTCTTTAGCGAGACCTGTGGCAAAAAGTTCCCCTGCCTGTGGCTGGACAGTGTTCAAAATGTAATGTGAAATCGTTGCGCTTGAAAGTTTTTCAACCGCAAGAAATATAACTAATAAAATTATGAAATCCTTTATTTTCCAAGGTTTGTCGGACAAACCTCTGCCCAGCATTACTCCGAAAATACTTGCAGTTCCGAAGCCGAGACAAAGCATCATAAAAATGCCTGAAATTGGGTTGATGGCTATCTCCTGGGGAGTTACTCCAAAATCTTGTCCGCCGTCAAGCACACCTCTGATTTGGGTTAAAAATGTACCCCAGGCGGGAACGGTGAGCATAAAAGAAAAAGCGGTTAGAGTTAAAAAGGGGAAATTCATCTTTTTTCTTTCTCCAAGGGCGGAAACCACAAAAAGAGAGTAGATAAAACCGGCATTCAAAAGTCCCCATGAGGAGCCCCAGCCACCGGAGCCGCGCACTCTCCATAAAAACCCCATAAGCAGAGCACCCACAAGGATAATTACCCCATTTTCAAGCTTTGATTTTTTCATAACCTCGCCTCCTGATTTGTTATGAAATTATGATAGTACAATCCACAAAAAATGTCAATGCTTTAATATCTATTGTTAAATAATTAAAAACAATTGTCAAAAGTGTTGTTTTAGAATAAAAAATATGTTACAATACGATAATCAAAATGAGAAAGTGTTGGGATTTGAAGGAAATGGCGGTTTTAATAAGTTCGGTTGAGACAAAAAGTATCGCATCAAAAAAGAAAATCAGTAGCGGAGACTTGCTTTTAAGCATCAACGGAAATGAAATTAACGACGTGCTCGACTATCGCTTTTATTTGAATGACACAAAACTCGTTTTAGAAACAAGAGACAGCAAAGGCAAAAATAAAACTGTCAAAATCAGCAAGGGTGAATTTGAGGATATAGGTCTTGAATTTGAAACCTACCTTATGGACAAACAACACACCTGCAAAAACAAGTGTATTTTCTGCTTTATTGACCAACTTCCCAAGGGTCTTCGTGATTCCCTTTATTTCAAAGATGACGACGACCGACTTTCCTTTTTGTTCGGCAATTATATTACTCTTACAAATTTAGAAGATAACGAGGTTGACCGCCTAATAAAAATGCACATCAGCCCCATAAATATTTCCGTTCACACTATGAACCCGAAACTTCGGGTGAAAATGATGGCAAATCCGAGAGCGGGAGAATGTTTAAGATATATCAAAAAATTTGTTGACAGCGGCATAGCCGTAAACACTCAACTGGTACTTTGTCCCGGAATCAATGACGGAGATGAACTCGAATTTTCTTTGTCTGAACTTTTTAGGCTGGGTGAAAACATTAACAGCATTGCCTGCGTTCCTGTAGGTCTTTCAAAACACAGAGAAGGTCTTTTCCCCATCGAACCATACACGAAAGAAAGTGCAGGAGCAGTTATTGACACCGTTGATAGATTCAATAAAGAGCATAAAAATCGGCAGGGCAAGCATATAGTTTATGCGGCAGATGAGTTTTACATCTATGCGGAAAGGGAAATGCCCGAGTGCGACTATTACAACGATTTTCCCCAACTTGATAACGGCGTGGGAATGTGGGCACTTCTCAAAGAAGAATTTGATTGTGCTCTTGCAAAATGTGACATCACAAAATTAAACCGCAAAGCGACTTTGGTTACCGGAACTGCGGCATTCCCTTTGATTTCTCATCTTGCAAAACAGACGGAGGAAAAAATTGAGGGGCTTTCCCTAAATGTAGTTGAAGTAAAAAACAGACTTTTCGGTGAAAGTATTACCGTTTCCGGTCTTATTTCAGGGGGAGATATTCTTTTCACCCTTCAGGAAACGGATTTAGGGGATGAACTTATCATTCCCCCCAACTGTCTGCGAAGCGAAGGAGATATGTTTCTTGACAGTATGACTGTACAGCAGTTGGAAAATGAACTTAACATAAAGATTAGACAGAATGGCAGTAGCGGTGAAGAACTTTTACTTGCCTTTATCGGAGAATGAGAGGTTATTATGTCAGAGAATGTAGTGGCAATAGTGGGTAGGCCCAATGTGGGCAAATCCACTTTGTTCAATAAACTTACGGGAACAAGAATGTCCATTGTTGACGATACTCCCGGTGTTACTCGTGACCGAATTTACGGAGAATGCGAGTGGCTTAACAGAAAGTTTATGCTTGTTGACACAGGGGGTATTGAGCCTGCATCTGATGACATTATCCTAAAACAGATGAAAAGACAGGCACAACTTGCCATAGACTCCGCAGATGTAATCCTCTTTGTTACGGACCTTCGTTCGGGAATGGTTGCCACGGACGAAGAGGTTGCCTCCATACTGATTAAAAGCGGAAAACCCGTTATATTGGTAGTAAACAAATGCGACAGCGTAGGGGAAGTTCCATTAGAACTTTATGAATTTTACAACTTAGGTCTCGGAGACCCATTCCCCGTTTCCTCCATTCACGGTCATGGAACAGGAGATTTGCTTGATGAGGTTTTGAAGCACCTTCCCGAAGAATCCGAGAAAGAAGAAGACGAGGAAGATGCCATTAAGGTGGCGGTTATAGGTAAACCCAATGTAGGCAAATCTTCCCTTGTAAACGCTGTTCTCGGTGAGGACAGAATGATAGTTTCCGACATTGCGGGCACCACCAGAGATGCAACAGACTCCGTAGTCGAAAACGAGTACGGCAAATTTATTTTTATTGACACCGCCGGACTTCGAAGAAAAAGCAAGGTTTATGACCAAATTGAAAAATATTCCGTAATTCGTGCAAGAATGGCGGTTGAGCGAGCCCGGGTTTGCGTTATTATGATTGACGCCACCGAAGGCTTTACGGAACAGGACTCAAAGGTAGCGGGCATTGCCCACGAAATGGGAAAAGGCTGCATTATTGCGGTTAACAAGTGGGATGCCGTTGAAAAAGACGGTACAACTATGGACAAAAAGAGAAAAAAACTGATGCAAGATTTTGCCTTTATGTCCTATGCTCCCATAATTTTCATATCCGCTAAAGAGGGAATTCGCCTTGACAGACTTTTTGAACTTATTAAGTTTGTTGACGAACAAAACTCCATGAGAATTTCAACGGGCAAACTCAACGAAATTTTAGCGGAGGCAACAGCAAGAGTTCAGCCGCCCTCGGACAAGGGCAGGCATCTCAAAATATATTATGTCACTCAGGCAAGCACAAGACCTCCCACCTTTGTTTATTTTGTCAACAATGCGGAACTTTTTCATTACAGTTATCAGCGTTACCTGGACAACAGAATCAGAGAGGTTTTCGGCCTTGAGGGTACGCCCACAAGAACCATAGTTCGTGAAAGAGAGAAAAATAAGAAATGATAGTTTTGGGAATTGACCCCGGCTATGCCATAGTGGGCTGCGGGGTTGTGGAGTACAAATCAAATACATTTAACGTGCTTGAGCATGGGGCAATTTTAACCCAAGCAAAAACTCCATTTAATGAAAGACTTGAAAAAATTTATGATGAGGCAGACACCCTGTTTTCAAAATATAATATTGATGCAATGGCAATAGAAAAGCTTTTCTTTAACACCAACCAAAAAACCGCCATAGATGTTGCCCAGGCAAGGGGTGTTTTGGTACTTGCGGCGCAAAAACATAAAGTACCCGTTTATGAGTACACTCCCCTTCAGGTTAAACAGAGTGTGGTGGGTTACGGCAGAGCAGAAAAAAAGCAGGTTCAGGAAATGACTAAAATTCTTTTGAACCTTAAAGAAATTCCAAAACCCGATGATGCAGCGGATGCTTTAGCTATGGCAATTTGCCATTGTCACAGCGCAGGGTCATTACTTATGAGAGGTTAGTTATGTTTTACAGTATCACCGGTACGGTAGTATTTACAGACGAAAATCAAATAGCCCTTGATTGTGGCGGTGTTGCTTTCTTGCTCACCACTACTGCAAACTCTTCAAGAAAATGCGTAAGTGTGGGAGAAACTCAAACCCTATTCACTTACCTTAATGTGAGAGAAGACGCTTTGGACCTTTACGGATTTGTTGAAAAAAGTGAGCTTGACTGCTATAAACTGCTTACAAGTGTTTCGGGGGTAGGACCAAAGGCGGGAATCGCTATTCTTTCCGCTCTTACGCCGGATGCACTTGCGATTGCAGTTGCGGGGGGAGACACAAAAACGATTACTATGGCTCAGGGCATAGGCCCGAAAATAGCCAACAGGATTATTTTGGAACTGAAGGGCAAACTTGACTTTTTTACGGTTTCTTCCGAAACTGCGAACAATATAGCCAGTGTTGCCCGCTCCTCCATAACCTATGCCGGCGAGGATGCGGTAAATGCTCTGGTTATGCTTGGCTACTCAAGGAGCGAAGCGGCCATTGCCGTGGGTAAACTTGATGCAAACCTTTCCACGGAAGAAATGATTAAAAAAGCCCTTGCCGTTTTGGCAAAAAAACTTTAAGGAGGAATAAAAATTGGAAACAGATTATGAAAGCCGTTTTGTAGGGCCGGAATATTCCTCCTCCGAGGATAGCGAAACAGAACTTTCGTTAAGACCTAAAGTGCTTGATGATTACATTGGACAGGATAAAGTTAAAGAAAACCTGTCAGTCTATATTGAGGCGGCAAAGCAGAGAAACGAGCCCCTTGACCATGTGCTTCTTTACGGCCCTCCGGGACTTGGTAAAACCACCCTTGCGGGAATTATTGCAAACGAGATGGGTGTAAATTTCAGAGTAACCAGTGGTCCCGCCATTGAAAAACCCGGAGATTTAGCCGCCCTCCTCACAAATATCAGTGAGGGAGATGTACTTTTTATTGACGAAATTCACCGTCTTACAAGGGCTGTGGAAGAGGTGCTTTATCCCGCCATGGAGGACAATAAACTGGATATTATTATTGGCAAAGGTCCCTCCGCCCGTTCCATTCGACTTGACTTAAACAGATTTACACTTATCGGAGCTACCACCAGAGCGGGACAGCTTTCCGCTCCCCTTCGTGACAGATTCGGTGTGATTTTCAGACTTGACCTTTACACTCCGGAACAACTTCAGCAAATTATTACCCGCTCCGCAGGGATTTTGGGGATTGCCATTGACCCTATGGGTGCTCTTGAAATTGCAAAGCGTTCAAGGGGTACACCGAGAGTTGCAAACAGATTTCTAAAAAGGGCAAGGGACTTTGCTCAAATTATGGGTGACGGAGCAATTACCACGGAACTTGCGGATATTGCCCTTTCAAAATTAGAGGTGGATCATTTAGGTCTTGATTCCGTTGACAGACTGATTTTAACCTCTATGATAAACAACTACAACGGCGGGCCTGTGGGACTTGAAACCATTGCCGCCGCCATAGGTGAAGAAACAGTTACCATTGAGGATGTTTACGAGCCCTACCTTATGCAGGTCGGCTTTTTGAGTCGTACTCCAAGGGGCAGGTGTGTAACTCCCGCCGGCTATGCCCATTTGGGAATTCCAATGCCGGGACAACAGCAGTTTGGTGTATAAGCATATTTCTGCGCAAAATTCAAAATAAAGCAAAAGGGAAATTATGAGGGAAAAACTGATTGAAATAAAAAATGTTACTTTTGTTTACGATTCCGATGAGCCGAATACCCCCGGTGTTACCGCTTTGAAGAATGTAAACCTTGACATAAATAAAGGTGAATTTGTTGCTGTGCTGGGCCACAACGGCTCAGGTAAAAGCACTCTCGCAAAACTTCTTAATGCTGTTTATGAGCCCACACAGGGCAGTGTCAGTGTTAAGGGGATTGTTGCGGATACAGAAGAAAAGGGTGACGAAATTCGCCGTATAGTCGGTATGGTGGCTCAAAACCCGGACAACCAAATTGTTGCCACCATAGTTGAAGACGATGTTGCCTTCGGTCCGGAAAATTTAGGCATTGAGCCGAGTGAAATTCGCAGAAGAGTTGACGAGGCCTTAAAGTGCGTAAATATGTATCAGCACCGTGAAAGGGAGCCACACAAACTTTCGGGAGGGCAAAAGCAGAGAGTTGCCATAGCGGGAGTTATAGCAATGCAAACGGAGTGCATCGTTTTTGACGAGCCCACCGCAATGCTTGACCCTATGGGCAGAGATGAAGTAATCAAAACCATTTTACGCCTTAACAGAGAAATGGGTATCACCATTGTTCTCATAACTCACTTTATGCAGGAGGCCACTCTTGCGGACAGAGTTGTTGTAATGGACAGCGGTGAAATTGTTTTACAGGGAACTCCGAGAGAAGTGTTCTCCAAAGGAGATTTCCTCCGTGCGCATGGTCTTGATGTGCCCGAATCAACACAACTCTGTGCAGGGCTGGGAATTAAAGAAACCGTTCTCACGGTAAACGAATGTGTTGATTCCATAGCATCTCTTTTGGGAGGTGCCATAAAATGAGTTATGCAGTAGAGCTTAAAAATGTTTCCCATTCCTATTCCGAGGGAACAATACAGCAGGTTACCGCAATTAAGAACATAAGTCTCCAAATTAGCAAAGGAGAAATGGTTGGAATTATCGGACATACAGGCTCCGGTAAAAGCACCCTTATTTCCCACTTTAACGGGCTTTTAAAGCCTGCAAGCGGCGAGGTGTTGGTCAACGGAGTAGATATTTGGAAAGACAAGGCCACCCTTCGTGAGTATCGCTTTAAGGTAGGGCTTTGCTTTCAGTACCCCGAATACCAACTTTTTGAAGAGACCGTTGCAAAGGATATTGCCTTCGGTCCTAAAAACATGAAGCTGAGTGAAGAAGAAATTAACAGACGAGTTCTAAAGGCGGCGGAGTTTGTGGGCTTAAAACCGGAACTGCTGTCAAAGTCTCCCTTTGACCTTTCGGGCGGTGAAAAAAGAAGAGCCGCTATTGCAGGGGTTATGTCAATGGAGCCTGAAATTCTCGTTTTTGATGAGCCCGCTGCAGGTCTTGACCCGGAGGGCAGAAAAGATTTAATTAAACTGATTAAAACTTACAGAGAACAAACCGGTTCCACTGTGGTAATTGTTTCCCACAGTATGGAGGACATTGCCCGAATTGCAGACAGAGTTATTGTAATAAACGACGGTGAAATTGCAATGGACGGCACCGTAGATGAAATATATTCAAGAAGTGACGAACTTCGTTCTATGGGTCTCAATGTGCCCGAAATAACGGGTGTATTTACACGGTTAAATAAACTTGGTTTTGATGTGCCCTTAAATGTTTACTCTGTTGAAGAGGGCATAAAAATCATAAAGGCACTTCTCAAAGGGGAGGTGGCAAAATGATTCGTGATATAACATTCGGGCAGTATTACCCGGGGAAATCATTTTTGCATAGTACAGACCCTCGTGCAAAACTTGTTCTGACCTTTGCAATGATTGTTGTTATTTTCCTTTGTAAAAACTTTTTCTCCCTTGGCATAATGATTGCCTTTACTTTTCTTGCCACAATTCTTTCAAAAGTGCCCCTAAAAATGATAGTAAAAAGCATTAAACCCGTTATGCTGATTTTGATTTTCACCGCAATCTTGAATATTTTTTATACTCAAGGAGGAGCCGTTTATTTTGAGTTGTGGAAAATTAAAATCACTGAAAAGGGTGTAAATACCGCTGTGTTTACTATGGGCAGAATTGTGATCTTGGTAATTATAAGTTCACTTTTAACCTATACCACTACACCCACAATGTTGACAGATGCCCTTGAAAAACTCCTATCTCCCCTAAATGTTTTTCACATCAGGGTACACACTCTCGCCATGATGATGACACTTTCTCTAAGGTTCATTCCCACTCTCATTGAAGAGATTGACAGAATTATGAACGCTCAAAAAGCAAGGGGTGCAGACCTTGAAACCGGCTCAATTATTCAAAGAGCTAAGGCACTGGTGCCTATTTTTATCCCCCTTATGGTTTCATCCTTCAGGCGAGCTTATGAGTTGGCGCTTGCTATGACTTGTCGCGGTTATACAGGTGGTGAGGGCAGAACAAGAATGAAACAAATGAAACTTACCTACCGTGATTTCCTGGCTATATTTGCCTGTATTGCGGTTACGGCAGGGGTTATCGTTTTGAACATTTACTTTAAGTCGGTGATTTAATGCACAATTTGCTTTTTACCATTTCCTTTGACGGCACCGCTTACCACGGCTGGCAGGTTCAGGAGAATGCTGTCACTGTTCAGCACACTGTTCAAGATGCACTTGAACAGATTTGCGGCAGTCGTGACAATGTGGTGGGCTGTTCCCGTACAGACTCGGGAGTACATGCAAATGAATATTGCTTCAATATGAGAACCGAATGTGAAATTGAGCCCATAAGATTGGTGGGTGCATTAAACGCCCTTCTTCCGGATGATATAGCGGTTATGAACTGTAAAGAGGTTCCCTATGAATTTCATGCAAGATATGACTGTAAAAACAAGGAATATATTTACAAAATTTGGAATTCAAAAAACAAAAATCCGTTTTTATACAATTATTCCCTTCACTACAAGCCCCAACTTGATGAGGAATTTTTAGATGAACAAGCAAAGCATTTTGTAGGCACTGCGGACTTTAAGGCATTTTGCGCCTCGGGAAGCAGTGTTCAAGATACAATTCGCACAGTATCAAACGCTGAGGTTTTCCGTGAGGGAGAAATGGTTATTTTTAGGGTTGAGGCAAACGGATTTCTCTACAATATGGTGCGAATTATGGTGGGTACCCTTTTGGATATTTCTTCCGGGAAAATACCACCGAACTCAATAAATGAAATTATCCTTTGGGGTGACCGTGACAAGGCGGGAATTACCGCTAAACCCCAAGGTCTTTACCTGAATAAAGTTACCTATTAAGGGGGTGAGAATATGGCAAAAAAGAAAAATGCAACGGTTGATTTTCAAAAGGTAAAAGAAAATGTTGCCTTACAAAAGTTTTATGAAAAATTTCGAATCCCTTTGGCGATTCTCTTGATAATCTTGATTGGCCTGGGCATTTTCTTTGCTCAAAATGAAACAAAAAGGTCCAACATTCAGGACTCTTTCAGGTCTTTCCCCGTAAATTTGCAGGAACCTGTGGGTTTCCCATACAGTGAAGCGGAAACCTCACTTGACCACCTTGAACTGATAGGTGACAAACCCCTGTTGGTGACAAATAACGGAATTAAGGTGCTTTCACAAAATGCCAATGTTCTCAATGAGCTTTTCTTAAACCAGTCCGGCTTGAAAGCGGTTTCAAATAACGGCAGAGCCTTAATTTTCAGTAACACCACAAGCAAGGCAATGCTTATAAGCAGAACGGTAACCCTTGCAAATTTTTCAGAAGGGGGACCCATAGTTAACGGCTGTGTTGGTAAAAACGGCTCGGTGGCTCTCACCTATCCCGTTGAGGGTGCCACCAGTGAAGTAAAAGTTTACGATAATTCTCAAAAAGTTCAGTTTGTTTGGGACTGTTCACAAGAATATATCGGTGCTTTAGCCTTATCGGATAATGGCAAAAAAGTGCTTCTTTCCGCAGTAGGCACAAAAAATGCGGAACTTTATTCCCGCGTAATTCTCTTTAAAACCAACAAAGAAAAACCCGAGTTTGATATAAAACTTGAGGGTACTGCCATTTTGAAAGTTATATACTCATCAAGCGGTAAAATTATCGCAGTAGGTGACAACACAACGGTTATTCTCAACAGTAAGGGTGAAATCGTTAACAAACTCACCTATGCGGACGATGCTCTTTTCTACATTGATAAAGATACAAGCGGAAACACTTTACTTTGCTACAAGGAATTCGGCGGTTCAAAACTAAAAGTTATTACCATTCCGAAATATGGCAAATCTTTCAAAGAATTTGAACTGAAATATATTCCTTCAAGTGCAGATATTCGTTCGGGGAAAATTGCCTTTTCCCTTGACGACCAGGTTACTCTTTACTCAAAAAGCGGTAACGAAAAGAAAAAATATGAATGTGCCCATACCGTAAGCAAGGTCCTGCTCACCTCCACCGGCATTTTCACCTTGGAGAGCGGAAGTATTTGCTTTTACTCGTAAAGGGGTGATATGTTTTGAATTATTTAAGTTATATACTTGATGCTTTTCCCATAATAGTTTTTGTACTTTGCATTTTTAACGGCAGACAAAAGGGATTTACGAAAATTATTCTTTCCCTCGTTGCCACGGTAGTTTGTATGATGATTGCAAGGGAATATGCAAGCGAACTTGCAGTTGGCTTTACAAACCAATTCATACACGAAAGACTGGTAAAGGGAATAAGCGAAAAAATAATGCTTTCAATAGAAAACGGAAGCGGTTCTCTTTCAAATGCTCTTCCCGATTTATTGGTTAGGTGTGCTTCCGCTTTGGAAATTCCCATAGACCACACATTAAGCGGCTTACCCATATCACAAATTAACTCGGTAAGCGAGCGAATTGCCGTTTATGCGGAAGAAATTTTAATTATTCCCCTGCTAACCTGTATTTGCTTCGTATTCTCTTATTTTATTGCAAAGTTCATTGCGAAAATATTTATAAAACTCACCGACCTTATTACAAAGTTGCCCCTTATCAAGCAAGTAAATCAGGCTCTCGGTGCCTTCGCAGGTGCGATTATGGGTGTTTTTGCCGCAGGAATTACCGTCCTTATCATTATACTTGCAGCGAGATTTTTCCCCGACACCCCTTTTTCAGTCGGGGCGGAAAAGGCGGAACTTCTGCAACTGTTTTATTCAAAAATTTTACTTTTGATATAGGGAGGAAACCACTATGAAAAAATCAAACGCATTCAAAACCTTATTTGACGGCTGTTTAACCATTCCCAATGCCCTCTCATTTTTGAGGATACTTTTAGTTCCCGTTTTCGCAGTTTTATTTATGAAAGGGGACTATCTTTGGGCATTTATCACCCTTGCTTTTTCCGGCTTCACGGATTTTCTTGACGGAAAAATCGCCCGCAAATTCAATCAAATTTCCAATATGGGAAAAATACTTGACCCGTTGGCAGACAAACTTTCCCAAATTACCATTGCTGTGGTTTTCTTTTTAACCTTCCGTGCCGCCAAAGATTCCACCATTAGAGCATTCAGTTATATCTTCCTCGTTTTCCTTGTTAAGGAAGCGATTATGGTTCTTGGCAGTGTAGTAATGCTTATTTTTGGTCTTCGTCCGAGTGCGGCGGAACTTCCCGGTAAAATTGCAACCTTTGCTTTTTATACAATTATGGGTGCCATTATGGCATTCGGCCCGGAAATAGGTGTTTTGAAAGCTCTCTATACCTTCCCAAACTGGCTTATGATAACCCTCGTGAGCATCAGTGCCGTGCTGTGCGTAGTGGCATTTCTCAGTTATATGCCGGGATTTTATCAGCAAATAAAGTTGAAGGAAGAAAATCCGGAAAATTTAAAAAAGAGGTCTAAATAATGAAACAGGTTTTATGCTCAAGATGTAAAGAACGCCCCGCTATGTTTTTTGTAACTAAAGTGGACGGGGACAAAACAACCCAGGAAGGTCTTTGCATCAAATGTGCTATGGAGTTAAACATCGGCCCCATCAAACAAATTATCCAGCAAATGGGTATTTCCGAGGATGAGTTTGATGAGGTTAGTGAACAATTTAATGAAATGTTTGAAAACGGCAGTTTTGAACCCGGCGGTGCGGGTACAATGCCCTTTTTACAAAATTTTGCCAATATGAATCAGGGGGAAGATTCCGGTGAAAAAACGGAAAAGAAACCTCGATTCGGCAAAAAACAACCAAAAGAAGATAAGGACAGCAAAAGAAGATATATTTCACAGTTTTGTACCGACCTTACGCAGAAGGCAAGGGAGGGCAAAATTGACCGTATAATCGGAAGAGAAAATGAGATTTATCGCTCAATTCAAATTCTCTGCAGACGCACAAAGAACAACCCCTGCCTAATCGGTGAACCCGGTGTGGGCAAAACTGCCATTGCGGAGGGTCTTGCTCTTAGAATTGCGGCAGATGATGTTCCCACAAAACTTAAAGACAAAGAAATTCAAATGCTTGACCTTGCCGCACTTGTGGCGGGCACACAGTTCAGAGGCCAGTTTGAAAGCAGAATTAAAGGTCTTATCGAAGAGGTAAAAACACAGGGCAATATTATACTTTTTATTGACGAAGTTCATCAGCTTGTGGGTGCGGGTGAGAGTGAAGGCTCTATGAATGCGGCTAATATCTTAAAGCCCTCCCTTTCAAGGGGTGAAATTCAAATTATAGGTGCCACCACTTTCACGGAATACAGAAAATATATCGAAAAAGATGCGGCTCTCGAAAGAAGACTTCAGCCCGTTAAGGTTGAGGAGCCTTCCTTTGAGCAGACCGTTGAAATGCTTTTAGGCGTTAAGGACTACTACGAAAACTACCATAGAGTCAGAGTAAGCAAATCTATTGTGGAAAAGGCGGTTGACCTTAGCGAAAGATATATAAATGACAGGTTTTTACCCGACAAGGCCATTGACCTTCTTGACGAGGCGTGTACCAGTGCAAACCTTCGCAACAAGCACATAAGTGAGTACGAAGCGGCACTGAACGAGATAGCCGAACTTGAGGCCCTTGAAAATGAACTTCATGAAAACACGGAAAACCCGGATTATGAAGAAATAGCAAAAGTAAAAGCGGAACTTCTCCAAAAAAGAGAGGATATCAAGGAGCTTGAGGAATTGGCAAGCGACAACCATGTAACCGAGGAGGATTTGGCAAGGGTAATTCAGCTTTGGACGGGTATTCCGGCAAGCAAGGTTATTGAAACCGACCTTCGCAAACTCTCCAAACTCGAAGAAAACCTTAAGGCAAAACTCATAGGTCAAGACGAAGCGGTTGATCTTGTCTGTGCAGCCGTACGCAGAGGCAGAGTGAGAATCAACCCCCGTCGGAGACCTTCATCCTTTATATTTGTAGGTCCCACCGGTGTGGGTAAAACCGAGCTTGTTAAACTTTTAGCTAAAGAACTTTTCGAAACTCCCGAAACACTTATTCGCCTTGATATGAGCGAATTTATGGAAAAGCACTCAGTTTCAAGAATTATCGGCTCACCTCCCGGCTATGTGGGCTACGATGAGGCAGGTCAATTAACGGAAAAAGTCCGCAGAAAACCCTATTCCGTGGTGCTTTTTGATGAAATAGAAAAGGCTCACCCTGATGTAATGAATATTCTTCTTCAAATCCTTGATGAGGGTAAAATTACAGACGCACAGGGTAGAACGGTCAGCTTTGAAAATACGATTATCATAATGACTTCCAACGCAGGCAGTAACCGTGGTGGAAGTGCTTTGGGCTTCGGCAAAACTAAATCCGAAGCCACAAAAGAAAGAACTTTGAAAGCATTAAACGAGTTCCTTCGCCCCGAGTTTATCGGCAGAGTGGATGAGGTTGTTGTATTCAATGACTTAACTCAAGAGGATTATGCTAAAATCGCAAAACTTCTCCTCGAGGAACTGGTTGAGCCCCTTGCAGATAAGGGGATCGCCTTTACCTTTGATAACAAAGCAACTCACACTATTGCCTCCCTTTCCGTTGACGGTACCCGTGGTGCAAGAGACATTCGTTCCTGCATAAGAAAGAATGTGGAAGATGTTATTACCACAAGACTTGTAATGGGAGTTGATGAACCCTTCAAAGCGGTTCATGTAACCGCAAAAGATGACAAAATAATTTGCAATTTTAAATAAACTGGAGGAGTAAATATGGCACATTTCATCTTTTCAGCCTTTGCCGATGAGGCAAGCGCAAAAATCGACGAGCAGATTAAGGCCTGTAAGGAGAATAATATTGAATGTATTGAGCTTCGTAACTGTGACGGCAAAAACATTTCTAACTTCACCGTTGAAGAGGCAAAGGCCTTAAAGGCAAACCTTGATGCAAACGGCATTAAGGTTTCATCCGTGGGTTCACACTATGGTAAGATTAAAATTACCGATGATTTTGAGCCACATTTTGAAGCTTTCAAAAATACCGTTGAAGTGGCCAAAGTTCTTGGAACAAAATACATAAGAATTTTCAGTTTCTACTTTGAGGACGGGGAAAGCTATGAGGACTACAAAGACGAGGTGCTTCGCAGAGTAGGAGCAATGGCGGAGTATTCCTTTGAAAGAGGAATTCTTTGCTGTCACGAAAATGAAAAGGGTATTTTCGGTGATACCACGGAGCGCTGTCTTTTCCTGGCGGAAACCTTCGGTGAAAAACTGGGCTGTGTATTTGACCCCGCAAACTATCTGCAGTGTGGCTGTGACATTCTTTCCGGTTTCAAAACCCTTGAAAAATATGTCACCTATTTGCATATAAAGGATGTTCAGGTTGACTCCGGCACAATTGTTCCGGCAGGGGAAGGTGACGGTAAAATCTTAGAAATTCTCCGACTTCTTGATGGGAGAGAAGCCCCTGTTATTTTGAGTGTTGAGCCACATTTAAGAGTTTTTGACGGTCTTTCAGACCTCGAAACAGACAATGAAGTGGAAAGCAAGATGAACTTAAAGTTTGTTTACCCCGACAATTTTACTTCCTTTGCCGCTGCTTGCAGTGCAATTCATAAACTCGTGGAAAAGGCACAGCCGGTTCGTTTAGGCATTATCGGCGTGGGCAATATGGGCTCTTCTCACATTAAAAACCAAATTGCAGGTAAGCACAGAGAAACTCGAATTACCGCCTGTGCAGATCTGATTGAAGAAAGAAACGAAAAGATGAAGGAATTGATTCCTTCAATCAAAACATACAGCGACGGCAAAGCTCTCATTGATTCCGGTGAGGTTGATGCAATTATCATTGCCACTCCCCACTACTCCCACCCTGAAATTGCAAAATATGCCTTTTCAAAGGGAATTCATGTTATGACGGAAAAACCCGCAGGAGTTTACACAAAGCAGGTTCGTGAAATGAATGATGCGGCATCAAAAAGCAATGTGGTTTTCGGCATTATGTATAACCAAAGAACGAACTGCGCTTTCAGAAAGGTTCGTGAGCTTGTAAAGAGCGGGGAGTTTGGTGAAATTAAAAGAGTAAGCTGGATTATTACAGACTGGTACCGCACCCAGGCCTATTATGACTCTGGCGGCTGGCGTGCCACCTGGGAAGGTGAAGGCGGTGGTGTGCTGCTTAATCAGTGTCCTCATAACCTTGACCTTTGGCAATGGATTTGCGGAATGCCCTCAATGGTTCGTGCATACTGTCATGAAGGTAAATGGCACGATATTGAGGTTGAAGATGATGTTTCGATTTACTGTGAGTACCCCAACGGTGCAACAGGTACATTTATTACAACCACAGGTGACCATCCAGGCACACCAAGACTTGAAATTACCCTTGATGGCGGTAAGATTATTTGCGATGATGCTGAAACCATCAGCCTTTTCAGGCTTAACGGCAAGGTTTGCGACCATCTAACAAGTGCTAAGGGCGGTTTTGAAACGCTTGAGGGTAAGTGGGAAAATGTTGAAACAGACGGTAGAAATAAACAGCACTCCGAGGTTGTTAATGCTTTCATTTCTGCTATTATTCGAGGCAGTAGCCTTGTAGCGAATGGTGAAGAGGGTATAAACGGTCTTACCATTTCCAATGCTGCTCACCTCTCATCCTGGCTGGGTAAAGACATTACCCTGCCCATTGATGAGGATCTTTACTATGCAGAGCTTCAAAAGAAAATTGCCACAGGGCAAGCAGAGAAAAAGGTAGTAACCCAAACAGTTAACGAAGATATGTCAAGCACATATTGATGGGAGTGATTTAATGAAAATAGGAATTGTCGGTTGCGGCAATGTTGCCAAAAATCATTTTACAGCCCTTGAAAACATTAAAAACTGTGAAATCACCGCAGTTTGTGACATAAAAAGGGAAAGGGCAGATGAAAAAGCAAAGGAATTTAATGCCAACCCCTATTACAGTTTTGAGGAAATGCTGAAAAATGAAGAATTTGACTGTATTCACATAGCAACTCCCCACTATCTTCACACTCAAATGGCAATCAAAGCTCTGAAAAAAGGAATAAATGTTTTTCTTGAAAAGCCCTGCTCTGTTTCTCTTGAAGAGATACAGGAACTTGAAAAGGCACAAAAAGAAAGCGAGAAACAGTTGGGAGTATGCTTTCAAAACAGATATAATTCCGGAGTTGTTTTGGCAAAAGACATTATAGACTCGGAAAAATTCGGTAAAGTAAAGGGCATAAGAGCATTTATTACTTGGTGCAGAGATGCAGACTATTACAGCGACGATTGGCACGGTGCTTTAGACAAGGAATGCGGAGGAGTGCTGATAAATCAGTCAATTCACACCGTTGATTTAATTCAATATTTAGGCGGTGAATGTAAAAGCGTTTCCGCACACGCTTTCAACGACCACCTTAAAGGTGTAATTGAGGTTGAAGATACGGTTTGTGTTCTTATGGAACTCGAAAACAAAGTGACTGCTTTGCTTTATGCAACAACGGCACACAATGAAAACTCCGATGTTATTATTGATATTAAGTTGGAAAAAGCCACCCTTCGTTTAGAAGGTGACAGACTGTATAAACTTGAAGGAAATGACGAGATTTCTCTTTTAAGTGAAAAAACCAAAGACACTTTCGTGGGAGAAAGTTATTGGGGACACGGTCACAGCGCTATTATTAAGGACTTTTATGACTGCCTTGATACCGGCAGAAAGTTCAAAATAGACTCAAAAGAAGGCGGTAAAGCGGCAAAAATTGTTTGTGCCTGCTACGAGTCAAATATAAAAAATCAGAAGGTAGAGGTGTAAAATGTATGGCACATGAAAATTTAAAAGGCAGAGTTGCGGTAATAACCGGCGCAGGGGGAGTTCTCTGCTCCGGTTTCGCAAAGGATTTGGCAAAATTAGGTGTTAAGGTTGCCCTTCTTGACTTGAGAGAAGATGCTGCTGAAACTGTGGCAGATGAGATTGTTGCAAATGGCGGTACCGCTGTTGCAATCGGCTGTAATGTGCTTGAAATGGAATCTCTTGAGGCAGCAAGAAAAAAGATAAACGAAAAGTTGGGCCCCTGTGATATTCTTATCAACGGTGCCGGAGGAAATAACCCCAAGGGCACCACAAGTAAAGACATTTTTGAAGACGGTGACCTTGAAAATAGAGTTGAAGGAGTTAAAACATTTTTCGACCTTGACCCAAGCGGAATTGAGTTTGTTTTTAATCTCAATATTCTCGGCACTCTTCTTACAACACAGTGCTTTGCAAAGGAAATGGTAGGCAGAAAAAATGTGAGCATTCTCAACATTTCCTCAATGAATGCCTTCTGCCCCTTAACAAGAATTCCCGCATATTCCGCCGCAAAAGCAGGTGTTTCCAACTTTACCCAGTGGCTTGCGGTACATTTTGCAAAGGCGGGTATCAGGGTAAACGCCTTGGCTCCCGGCTTCTTTGCCACAAACCAAAACCATGCCCTTCTTTTTAACGAAGACGGCTCTCTCACCGCAAGAAGTGAAAAGATTATTTCCCACACTCCAATGGGCAAATTCGGTAAACCCGAGGATTTAACAGGTGCTCTCACATTTTTCTGTGATGAGGAATATTCCGGCTTTATTACAGGAGTAATTTTACCCATAGATGGTGGATTCAATGCTTACTCGGGCGTATAAGAAAAGGAGAAACAGTATGAAAAAGTTAAGTTCAGTTTTGGCAATCATTCTCACACTCACTCTGCTTATCGGCATCATTGCCCCAAGTGTATGTGCAATTGAAGGGGAAGAGCCCTTCAGGATAAGTGCTGTTGTAAACGGTGACTCCTGCACAGAAAAAGGTCTCGCCTGGTACACAAAGGTAAAGACCGACTCTGTTGTGGAAATCTACAAAGAAAATGAGCAGGAAATTGACAACACGGTTAAAATCGAATATGACGATGTTTTTGAATTTGAAGGGAACTATGTTCATAAGGCAAAGGTTTCAAACCTTGAAAGGGGGAAAACCTACAATTACCGTGTCGGCTCTTCAAACACTCTCAGCGACCTTTGCTCCTTCGAAACGGATGACG
>CAYFRJ010000005.1:30683-87161 GCA_964345625.1 uncultured Clostridium sp.
AGTGTTCAAAACCTGAGCGGTGTAAACTATTCCTTTGATTACGGTAACGCACACTTTGCCGTTGTTAACACAAATGACCTTATGGCTGTTTCATATTCACAACTCATTTGGCTTAAAAATGACCTTAATTCCACAGACAAGGACTGGAAAATTGTTCTTATTCACAAGTCTCCTTACTCCTTCGGTAAAGATGCTAAGTGGCCGGATGCTAACTACCTGCAAAAGGTTTTGCCTTTGGTTCTTGATTCATGCAATGTTGACCTCGTTATGAGCGGTCATGACCATCAATATCTCAGAACAAAGCCCCTTAAAAACAACAAAGTCAGTGACGACGGCACAACCTATGCCCTTATAGGCACAGCCGGTGCTAAAAGATATGAAATTCGTCCCTTCCTTGCAAATCATTATATGAAAACAGACTATATTGCAGCCCTTACCGTGCAAAAGAACGGCTGGGGTAACTACTGGAACGGTACGGACTGGAACAGCACAAAGGATACTAATGTGGGTGGCTGCTTTAACACAATAAATATTGACGGCGGTACTCTTACATTTAACTCGTATATCCTTTCCGATGAAATGGTAAACGATGACGACTCAAGAGTTGTTACAAATATAGATTCATTCACACTTACAAAGGAAACGGGGCAAAATAAAATCACCTTTACAGGCGACAATACTACAAGCAAAGCGGAATATTATCTTGGAGCAATTCCCTCCTTCGGCGCTCTTGCCACATATTCCTTTGGTGTTTGGCTTCCTAAATTCTTTATTATGCTACCGGCTCTTCTTGACAGTGTAATAAATGACGATATTTTCTAAAATTCACTTATTGGGGGACTAAAAAATGAAAAAATTCATAAGTATTTTACTCAGTTTAACAATCTTTCTTTCTGCCGTTATTCCTTCCTTTGCTCACAGCGTGGAAGAATGGGCAAACTACTGGGCAACGGAGGAATCTCAAAGCGGTGTGGTAGTTTTTCCCGGCAGTAACGAAAACGAAAGAAAATTTTCTTGGTACACTGAAAATGAATCAACTCCAAAGGTTGAAATTAAAAACGAAAACGGCGAGATTAAAACCTTTGAGGGATACTGTGTTAAGACCAACACAGGCTGTTTTGCAAACAAGGTTACAGCAAGCGGTCTTTCTGCAGGCGACTATACATACAAATGTATTTCAGGGGACTACACCTCCGACTCCTATGAACTTTTTGTTGACTCAGATAAAAGTTTTTCTGCTCTTTATGTAACTGACATTCATATCACTTCCGAAGATAAAAATGAAGAAAAACGCAGTGAAAATGCCCTTGCTTTTGATAACATTATTGACAGGGCAAACACAAAGGCGGACATTTCTATCATTCTTTCCGCAGGTGACCAAGCAAGTGAAGGTCTTGAAAAGGAATACAGAGGTCTTACCGCCTCCCCCGCCGCAAGAAACCTTTCCTTTGCCACAACATTGGGTAACCATGACCGTAAGGGTGTTGCTTATAAGTATTTCAAAAACTTCCCTAACGAAAAAACTAAGGGTATTAACACCTCCTACGCCTGCGGTGACTACTGGTTTGTTAAGGGTGATGTGCTGTTTATGGTGATGGAAAGCAACAACGCTTCTGCCCTTGATCATGAGTCATTTATGAGAAATGCAGTGAATTCTAACAAAAATGTAAAATGGCGTGTGGTAATAATGCACCACGACCTTTATTCAGGCAGAATCCCTCACAGAGAAAGCGAAAATAATTATCTTCGTCTTATCTGGGGCCCGCTTTTCTCGGAATTCCGGGTTGACCTTGCACTTTTAGGACATTCACATTATTATACCGTCAGCAATGTTGTAAACTGGAACGAAACCACTTCCGGGGTTAAGCAAAACGATACGGTTAACGACGCAAACGGCACAATTTGCGTGGTTTCCGGTTCTATCACAAGACCAAGAACCGATGATACTGGCAGAAATGCCGAAGTTGGTTTTGCATACGACGACCAAGGTTCACAGATGCTTTACAATGTTATTGATTTCTCCGAGGACAGTATTTACCTGAAATCATATTCCTACGATACAGACGAACTTTTTAATACTCTCACAATCAAAAAGAGTTCTCAATGTGGCGGTCATAAATCTAATTTTAAGCAAATCTTTGCCCCCTTTATCTACACGATTGGTACAATTTATCAATTTTTCAATAATTATTCTGTTTATAAAAGGCTTGTGAGGGACGGCTATGAGGTAAGCCTGTTTGAAACGGTTTTCAGCTTAGATAAATAAAATTTAGAGGCAAAATTTATGGACAAATATTTTAGGCGTACCTGGACAAAAATTAACCTTGATGCACTAAAACACAATTATGAAACAATAAGAGAATATGTCAGCCCCCAAAGTGAAATTATGGCGGTAGTTAAAGCGGATGCCTATGGTCACGGTGTGGAAAATGTGGTGAAGGAATTTACAAACTGTGGCTGTAATTATTTTGCGGTTTCAAATCTCGAAGAGGCAATGCAGGTAAGAAGCGCCAATGACAACTGTGCAATTCTCATTCTCGGCTATACTCCCCCGGAATATGCCGGCGCTCTTGCATTAAATAACATTTCTCAATCTGTTTTTAATGAGGAATACGCAAGCAGATTATCAAAAGCCGCAGTTGATTCGGGACTGCAAGTAAATATTCATGTTAAGGTTGACACCGGAATGGGTCGGCTGGGTTTCTTGTTTTCGGATTCAATAGAACATGCCTCTTCCATTGAAACTGTGGCAAATGTTTGCAAACTTCCCGGTCTTTTCCCCGAAGGAATTTTTACCCACTTTTCCAGTGCGGATGAAAAGGGGGACGGAGAGGTGTTTACAAGAATACAGTATGACCTCTTTTGTACCTTCATTAGAGAACTTGAATTTGAGGGTGTAAAATTTGCCCTTCGTCACTGCTGCAACTCCGCCGCCACAATTCTTTATCCGGAAATGCATATGGATGCAGTGAGACCGGGCATAATTCTTTACGGTCTAACCCCTTCTCCAAACCTAAAGGGTATATTAAACCTAAAACCTGCACTTGCAATGGAAACAGTTGTTTCTATGGTTAAGGAAGTAACTTTAGACTCCCCCGTAAGTTATGGCAGAAAGTACTATACAGGAAATAAAACAGTTAAAGTTGCCACCATTCCCGTGGGCTATGCCGATGGCTACTGCAGGTGTACTTCAAACGATGTTCAGGTGAAAATCGAAAACGAATTTGCTCCCGTTATCGGTGCGGTTTGTATGGACCAATGTATGGTCGATGTGACCAACATAGAAAATATAAAAGACGGTATGACCGTTACAATTATAGATTCTGATATTTCAAGCCCCTTAAGTGTGGACGCTCTCGCCTTAAAGTCGGGGAAAATCAATTATGAAATAATTTGCGGCATAAATAAAAGAGTTTCCCGTGTTTATATCCGTGGAGAAAAAATTGCTGCAATTGTTGACTACATGAAAAATTAAAAATTAGTTGACATTAGACTGATTTTATTGTATCTTATTAGTACAACCTTATAAATAGGAGGAAATTAAATGAAAAAGATTCTCGCAATTTTACTTGTCCTTTCAATGCTCTGCGCTTTTGCAGCTTGCGGTTCTAAGGGTGGGGGAGAAACAACAACACTTGAAGATACATCCATCACAGAGGACACAGAAGTTACAGAAGACACAGAAGCAACCGAAGCCGACTCGACAGAAGCAACTGAAGCAACTGATGTAACAGAAGCAACAGAAGCAACAGAGGCAACAGAAAAAACTACCGGAAAAGAAGAACCTTCTGAAAGTGAAACAGAAGAGGAAACAAAAATTGACACTGCGAACCTTACAAAGGAGCAATTTGCAGAGTATATCAACGCCGAAACTGCCAAGATTGTAAAGAGTGGTTCCTACAAGGTTGACAGAACTTGTGAATACACAAGCCCCATCGATGTTGGCGGTGCAACAAATCTTCTTAACAAACTTATTCAAGCAATTGATAAAAATGCTAACCTCGACAGTGTTGTTGGCGGTTTCATTGGCATAGGCAAAAAAGAAGCTAATATGCCGAAGGACAAAAAAGACCTTAAGTCCAACTACCAGATGAAAGCAACAAAGCTTAAGGCAGAAGACCTTGGCTCCTTCTCCGGCAAAAACGGTGTTTACACCTTCACACTTGCCAATGCTACCGACCCTCAAAAGACAGACGCTACTCCTCTTTCAAGATTTACAAATGACTTCATCACCCACGACGAAGTTGTTAAGGGAGTAGAAGAGGCAATCAGTGCAATTAAGGTTGAAAAAACAACCGTTAATTTCAAGAACATTAAGGTTACCGTAAAGGTTAAAGACGGTAAAATTACAAACATTGACTATTCCTACGCTTTTGATGCAGTTCTTAACCTTAAGGCAGGTATCAAAATTACCGGAACAGGTGCAGCTGTAACCAAGGGTTCCTACTCAAACATTAAATATTAAACAAAAGCAAAATTGCCCGAGAGTGTGACTCTCGGGCAATTTTTATTTTTCTTCGGTTCTTTCTTGAACCAACTTTTTGAAATGTTTTCCTTTATGCTCAAAATCTTTGTAAACATTGTAACTTGAAGCGGCAGGGGACATTAAACAGCTTTTTCCCTTTTGGGTTATTTCAAATGCCTTTTCCACTGCCTGCTCCATATCCTCAACCAAAATAAGATTTTTATTGCAGGAGCGGTTGGCAAGGGCAATGCAGATTTGTCTGCCTGTGTCCGGGAGACCGATTATATTTGAAACATTGCTGTTAAAAAGGTAATTTTCAAAACTGTCAAGGTCAACCCCCACACTCATTCCCCCAAGAACAAGAGTGTCAACATTTCCTATTCCCTCAATTCCGGCTATGGTTGCCTGTGGAATGGTGGCAAGGGCATCGTTATAAAATCTGATTTCGTTATAGGTACCAACCAATTCCAAACGGTGCTCTATCCCCCCATATTCGGAAATGGCCTGACAAATATCCTTATCACTGACTCCCAATTTCCTTGCGGCAGCAGTGGCAAGAAACGCATTTTGAATGTTATGGTTGCCTATGAGATGTTCATTAAACTCCACAGTTTCATATATTTTCTCGTAACCGCTGATATTTGTAGTTACCTTGATAACCGTTGAGGGGATTTTAGAAAAATCACAAAATCCGTCATAACATTGTAAGGCATTGCAAATAAAACAGTCCTGTGAGTTTTGATGTTTAATGATATTAAACTTTGAGTTTACATACCCGGTAAAGCCGTTATGATGTTCCAAATGCTCCGGATAAATGTTAGTGAGCAAAGCTAACTGGGGAGATGCGGTTGTAAACTCAAGCTGATGTGAGGACATTTCAACTATTGCAATTTCCGCTTTTCCGTCCTCAAGTGCTTCAAGAGCCGGAACACCGATATTACCTATGAGGCAGGCATTTTTGCCTGCTTTTTTTAACATAGCATAAAGTAATGTTGCCACAGTCGTTTTACCTTTTGTGCCGGTTATTCCCACACAAAAGGACTTAAAAAAATGTAGGAAAAGGTCCGTTTGACAGGTGATAATAACATCCCTCGGAATGATAAAATCACGAAAGGAAATTCCCGGAGTTTTTATAATTACCTCGTAATCTTTTAACGATTCAAGGTAGGTTTTTCCTGTGTGAAGAGTTGTGAAAGGAGCACTGAATTCCAGTTCTTTTATGTCCGCAATTCCGATTTCTTTTTCAGGCAGATGTCTTCTTATGATGCCATAGGTCGACCTGCCTTCCCGTCCAAAGCCGAGAATAAGCACTTTTTTACTGTCAATAAATTCTATAAACTGTGTAAACATACTTTCGTCCTCAAATTTAAGAGTACATTTATTTTAATATACACCATATTAAAAGTCAAGAAAAAAAGCTTCCCTGCTCACACAGGGAAGCTAAGTCATAAGTTAGAAACCGAACCATTCGCCCAGAAATTCACTTGACCATGCAAAGAGCGGATTCAAAATTGCACTAAAAGCGGTCATCAACGCAGGGCCTATTTGAGTGTTGATTGTTCTCAGATCAAAATCTGTAAAGAACCAAGTAACTAAATAAACTAAAAGATCGCCCAAACCTTTGAAAGCATCCATTTTGAAATCCTCCTTATTTCATTTTGTGACACCATTATATTCTCATTGAACTATTTTGTCAAGTAGTCAAATGTAAATTTCTTGTTACCAAATTATACACAATATGACTTGTATTTATCAATAAGCTCAACCCCTGCGGTTACATCAAGTAAAATTCCCTCAGGTAAATACTCCTCACTGTGGATAACTCCGTCCTCTCTAAAAAGTGCGTTTACACTCCCTTTTGAGTAGGGAATAAGTATTTTCACCCTTGCTCTTGACAATGGAAGTGCCCTTGCAACCGCTTCAAGAAGATTCTCAAATCCTTCACCTTTAAGGGCGGAAATTCTAACTGCTCCGGGAATGCGAAGTTCGTTATCGGTGGGTAAATCACATTTATTCAAAACCGTAATAATCGGTCTGTCTTTACAGCCCAGTTCTTCAAGCAGGTTTTCCGTCACTTTAATGTGCTCAGCGCACTCCGGGTCGGAGGCATCGCAAACATTTAAGATCACCTTAGCGTAGACTACCTCTTCAAGGGTGGATTTAAAAGCCTGAACCAAGTGGTGGGGAAGTCGTCTGATAAACCCAACCGTATCAATAAGCATAACCTTTCTGCCGTCAGGCAAGGTAAGCGCCCTGGAGGTGGGGTCAATGGTTGCAAAAAGTTTGTCTTGAACCAATACTCCCGCTTGGGTAAGTGCATTCATAAGTGTGGACTTACCCGCATTGGTGTAGCCCACAATTACCACCGTTTCGACTCTGTCCTTTTCTCGCCTTGCCCTTGAGAGGGTTCTTCTCTTATCAATTGCTTCAAGCTCATCGCTTAAAGTTTTAATTCTTCTGCGAATATGTCTTCTGTCACTTTCAAGCTTAGTTTCACCGGGGCCTCTTGTACCTATACCACCGCCCAGTCTCGAAAGAACCGTTCCCTTACCCACAAGTCTGGGAAGAAAATACTTAAGCTGTGCAAGTTCAACCTGAAGTTTACCCTCGTTGCTCACTGCTCTTTGGGCAAAAATGTCAAGTATTAAAGTGGTTCTGTCAATAACACGGGTGTTTACTGTGTTTTCAATATTTCTTTGCTGAACCGGTGAAAGTTCGCTGTCCGCAATTACTATATCAACCTCGTTATTTTCGCAGTATTCTTTAAGTTCTTCAAGTCTTCCGCTACCGAGAAAAACAGCGGTGTCAGGTTTGTCTCTTTTCTGTGTTAAAAAGCCGATAACCTGAGCCCCTGCGGTCTTTGCCAATTCTTCAAGTTCCGCAAGTGAGGAATCACAATCATATTCACCCGTGTCAACTGCGATAAGAACCGCCTTTTCCGGTTCCTGCCTGTTTTCGTAATATTCCATATAACCTCTATAAGTAGAGCCGCTTGGGTTAAAAGCGGCTCAAAAGTTTATTTTACACTGTTTGCGTCAATTATGTCTTTACCTTCTTGGGTGCCGTCAAATGTCACTGTAACACTGTCACCCTTGTTGAGAATTACAACACTTTCCTGTCTCTTTGCGGTAATTACAAAGTAACTTTCGCTTACATCAAGTTTTATGTAGTAGTAACTTTCTCCACCCTTAACTGCAGTGCGAATGTCTGTAACCGTACCGCTTATAGCCTTGCTACCCTCTGACGGAGTGTCATCACCATTTTCCTCCGACTCATCGGGAATATCAATATCCTCCGGGTCAATGTCAACCTTTATTCCGCTGTCCTCAAGTGCGGCAATATAACTTGCAAGACATTTTGAAAGGTCTGTGCCGTTTGCTCCCATTTTATTGTTATTGTACTGCTTAACATTTATGAGGGCATACTGCTGAACAATGCTGCTGGCGTCTTTAAGAGAAAGGAAGTATGTGGGCTCTCCACCGATATTAAGAAGAAGTGGGAATGTGGCGGTATAGCCAAGGTCCTTAACTCTACCCTCTGCAGCAAGTTGTGCGGATTTTTCAGTACCGCCTGAAACGGGATAGGAAATTGATTGTTTTGTTCTTTGATTTACGAGGACAAAACCTGTAATTGATTGGTCAGATGTAACGGATGTAACGCCTGTGTACATCCAAACATCATCATTTTGTGCTATGTAGTTGTAGCCGTCGGTTGTTTTGATAACATCCTTTTGACTTAGAATGGAGTTCCAGAAACCACTTCTGTATTTGCCGTAAAAGTCATACTGCTCTACTATCAGGTTAGAGTCATAAATTCTGTCAAGCCACTGAAGGTCGGGGTTGCTGCGAAGCTCTTCAGTAGAATAATAAATGCTTTCGCCTGTTTCACTGTCAGCCTTTACAACAACCGCACCTATTACATCCGTACCGCCGAAAAGACCTATGGTCTTATCAAGGCGAGCGCATACCCAGTATGGATTACCCGCATCATCAATTTCAAATGTGGGTATTGTAAACATATAGGTGGGGTATTCAAAACGAAGATGTCTTTTTAGAAGTTTATTAAAATGCTCTGCGGGGGAATATTTGATATGCTTTCCTTCTTCAAGTTCAATAAACTCCGCACTTTCATTGGCCATATCCACTATAACATAACCGGGAAAACCGTTACGGGTATTAAAGAACCACTTTACGATATTTGCATATTGGAGAGGAGCAACTCTCACCGGAGTGCCTCTATAGTTAATCTGTGTGTTCTGCGGGTAAATTGTGAACTGTGAAACATAGCCCATTTCACCAAGGTCACCAAGAGCTCTTGCGGCAATTTGTGAAGCAGAGTCGGAGTCAAGGCGAGGAATTGATTTAAATGATTCCGCATCCTGTTCATTGATTTCTTCAGAGAAGTTTCCCTTTTCGACTTCAATAAGCTGCGAATAACTTTCTGCTCTGAAAATTTCTGCGCCGGCAATATAACCTATACCCATAATAACTGCAAGTATTCCGATAATTATGCCGGGAACAATTGCTTTTCTCTTAACATATGGGGTGTATTCGGGTTTGGAAAGTACCCCTGCAAGAATACCGTTAAAAACAACATAAGATACCGCAACGAGTGCAATATAGGCATAAAACTCAATGTTTTTTAAGTTAATTGCAGGGAGCATAAAATAAAATGCCACAAGTGCGGTGATTGCCGTCAAAACTAAACTGATGACAATTTTAAGACCCGCTCTTTCCGGAGGAATAACTATTTCCTTCTGCCTTGCAAAACTTTTCTTTGAAAAATCCACTTTAATAGGTTCCATAAATTTATCTCCTTGATCATAATATATACATTGTCTTATAATTATATCTTATTTTCACCCATAATACAAGTGGCAAAAGAGAGGATTTCAAAAAATTGTGCTTGACAAATTCGTAAAAATAGTTTATATTGGCCGTACATATTCAAATGCATTGATGATATTAAGCGTTGAAGGCAAACTTTTACAGAGAGCCGTCGGTTGGTGTGAGACGGTAAGAATCTTTCCTCGCAGTCTCGTATCGGAGCAGGACTTCTGAACTCATAGGAAGTCACGGGTGAGCCCGTTACAGGTCAGGAGCTTGTTGGAGCTCTCAGAGTGGTTGCCTTATGGCGACAATACGGGTGGTACCGTGGTTATTTTTATAATCATCCCGCAGGTCTTTAAGATCTGCGGGTTATTTTTTTAGGAGGATTATACAATGAAAAAAATTATCGTTTCTGACTTTACACTCAAAAACCTTGCAGGTAAGAGAAAGTCACCTCTTTTATTCAGAGAAAAAACTGCAATTGCAAGTGCAATTGACGGTATGGGCGTTGATAATATTGAACTTCCTGCGATCACAAAACCCAAAGAAGAAGCAATAATCAACAAAACTATTTCTCAAATAGTAAAGAATGCAAAGGTTTGCATTCCGGTAGGAGCAGATGTTGAAGGTGTTCAGCAGGCATTTGACAGTATCAGCAGTGCAAAAAGTCCCTGTCTTCAGGTTGAAATGCCCGTTTCAACGGTACAAATGGAGTATATGCACCACCTTAAAGCACCGGATATGCTTAAAAAAATTAAAGAACTTGTTGCTGCTGCCGCAAAAATTTGCGGTGAAGTTGAATTTATCGCAGGGGATGCCACAAGAGCAGAGGTTGACTTCTTAATTGAAGTTACCAAAGCAGCCGTTGATTGCGGTGCGACAAGTCTTTGCATTACCGATGAAGCGGGAGTATGTATGCCTACGGAAATTGCGGAGCTTGTAAATAAAATTAAAACCGAAGTCTCCGTTCCCCTTTTCGTAAAGGTTTCAAACTCCCTTGATATGGCAACCGCAAGTGCCTTTGCCTGCATAAAAGCGGGAGCAGACGGTATTAAAGTTTGTATTGCGGACAAATACGAACTTTCTGTTGACAAATTTGCAAATGCCGTAAGAGCAAAGGGCGAAATTTACGGCTTTAAAACCGGTCTTGATGTGACTAAAATCTACTCGGACACACGCACACTTCTTTCCTCGGTAAACACAGCCGAAACCACAACCGATACAAAGGGTGAGGATATCTATCTGGACGCTGACTCCACAACACAGCAGATTTCCGCCGCTGCTGCTTCCCTTGGTTTTTCATTAAACGAAGAAGATGTGGGTAAGATTGAAAGAGAACTTGCAAGGGTATATGAAAAGAGAGGCAGTGCGGGAGCAAAAGAACTTGAAGCCATAATTGCCTCCAGTGCAATGCAGGCACCCTCCACCTACCATTTAGAGTCCTACTCCGCAACAAGCAGTAACATTACAAAATGTATGGCCCATGTTATTCTAACCAAGGAAGATAGGAAACTTGTGGGCATGGGTGTGGGTGATGGCCCCATTGATGCCGCATTCAGCGCCATTGAACAGGTTATCGGTTACCACTATGAACTGGATGATTTCCAAATTCACACCATTTCCCAGGGTAAAGAATCCTTTGGTTCCGCTCTTATTAAACTTCGCAATAACGGCAAGCTTTACTCGGGAAACGGCATTTCTACTGACATTGTGGGTGCCTGTGTTAGAGCATACATAAATGCCTTAAATAAAATAGTTTACGAATCAGAAGAAGATTGATAGGTGATATAAATGAAACTTACTTTTTCCACTGAACTGGTAAAAGCCAAAAGCTTCCTTGACCTTTGCAAGATAGCTTACGACTACGGCTACTCCGGTTTTGAAATATTTGATGCAGTTGAAGAAAAGAAAATGCACCACGATTCCGTGCTTCGAGGTGCCTCTCCGGATGCGAAAAGAAAACTTCATAACAGAGCTTTAAGTGTTTCCGCTTTGACTTACCCATACCCTCTCGATAGTGAGCAGGCAGATGCCCAGTCACTGAGAAGCTATGTGGATATGGCCTTTGACGCAGGTGCGGAGCAGATTATTGTTTCTGTAACAGAAAGTTTTGACTTTGAAAAAATAAGCGAACTTCTTACCCCCGCTATCAAAAGAGCGGAAGAAAAGGATATTAAAATTCTTTTCGAAACAAAGGACTATTTTGCAAAAACTTCTAACATTATTAAGGCAATAAATGCCTTTGCCTCTGTTTGCCTCGGCGCTGCTTGGAATATAAGAGAAACATATTTCGTAGCAGGAGAAACAGCGGTTACCACCATTGAAACCCTTGGTGCATACATAAGTTTTGTTCGTATAGGAGATAAAAAAGACGGAGTAAATGTACTTTTAGGCGAGGGAGAACTTCCCGTGGAATCCTTTATTTCGGCCATTCGTTCGTTAAACTATGAGGGCTTTGTGAGCGTTGACAGTAATGACGAGATTGAAGACTTCGATATCATTCTTACCCATTTTGCTAACTATATTTTAGGTTTTACAAGTGTTACCAAAAGCCCCACAACCCTTTACCACAACAGGGCTCGTACAGGCACCTTCCCCTGGAAAAGATTTGACACATTAAATATGACTTTCTCTCAAGTGCTTGACACTATGGCAGAAATCTACCCCGACCAGTATGCTTTTAAGTACACAACCCTTGACTACACTCGCACCTATTCCCGTTTTCGCAGAGATGTTGACGAGGTTGCCGCTGCCCTTATTTCCCTGGGTGTTAAACAGGGACACCATGTGGCTATTTGGGCAACAAATGTGCCTGCTTGGTTCTTAACTTTTTGGGCCACTTCAAAAATCGGTGCGGTTTTGGTTACGGTTAATACTGCCTATAAAATTCATGAGGCAGAGTATTTGCTTCGTCAAAGTGATACACATACCCTTGTTATGATTGACTCCTATAAAGACTCAAACTACAAGGAAATAATTGAAGAGCTTTGTCCCGAGCTTGAAAATCTAACTCCGGGAAAGCCTCTTTACTCAAAAAAATTGCCCTTCCTTCGTAATGTTATTACAGTGGGCTTTTCCATGAAGGGCTGTTTGACCTGGGAAGAAATGGTTGAAAGAGCACCTATGGTTTCTCAAGAGGAGGTTAAGCGCAGAGCTTCTCTGGTAAAGCCCACCCATGTGTGTAATATGCAGTACACCTCGGGCACAACGGGCTTCCCTAAAGGTGTTATGCTTACCCACTTAAATGTTATAAATAACGGTAAAATCATCGGCGACAGAATGGACCTTTCCACCGCAGACAGAATGATGCTTCAGGTGCCTATGTTCCACTGCTTTGGAATGGTACTAACTATGATATCAACTATGACTCACGGCGGTACCCTTTACCCCATGCCCTATTTTTCACCTAAATCTTCCCTTGCCTGTGTAAATGATGAAAAAATTACCTGTTTTAATGGTGTTCCCACTATGTTCTTGGCAATGCTCAATCACGAAGACTTTGCCAAAACAGACTTTTCTTACATAAGAACGGGAATTATGGCAGGTTCAAACTGTCCCGCCGACCTAATGAGAAGGGCAGCCGAGGAGATGAATATGACAGAAATTGTTTCAGTTTACGGTCAAACCGAGTCCTCTCCCGGAAGCACTATGGGTGAAGTTAATGAGGATCTTGACCACAGAGTTGAAACCGTGGGCTCAGCCTTTCCCGGCATTGACTGTAAGATTATTGACCCTGAAACCGGCGAAGAATTGCCCGATGGTGAAAGCGGTGAGTTCTTAACCCGTGGTTATCACATTATGAAGGGCTACTACAAAATGCCCGATGCCACCGCTGAAGCAATTGACGAAGATGGTTGGCTCCATTCAGGAGACATTTGTTGTCGCACCCATGACGGTTATTATAAGGTTACCGGCCGTATTAAAGATATGATTATCCGTGGCGGTGAAAACATTTACCCCAGAGAGTTGGAAGAGTTTTATCTTACACATCCGAAAATCAACGATGTTCAGGTTGTGGGTGTTCCCGACAAAAACTACGGTGAAGAGGCCTGTGCCTGGATTATCTTAAACCCCGGAGAAACAACCGATGAGACGGAAATGAAGGAGTTCGGCAAGGAAAAAATGGCAAGACATAAGGTTCCCAGATATTTTATTTTCGTCGATACATTCCCGATGAATGCTGCAGGAAAAATTCTTAAATACAAGATGAAAGAGGATTCAATAAAGATTCTAGGACTGGAAGAATGATAATGGAAAACAAAAAACGCAAAACCTCTTGACAGAAATATAATTATGTGATATCATTCACCCATAGTTTCATAAAATAAAGACTGTGACGAAGACGGAAAAGGCAGTTTAGCTGTCCAGAGAGTCGGGGGTGCTGAGATCCCGATAGTGAGTGCTTTTCTCCCATCACTTCTGAGTCGGAGGCCCGAAAGCTTCGGCAATTAGGCACCTTCCGTGAATGCTACGTTAGTGCATAGGGCTTGTCAGAGCTCGAAGAGTGGTGTGTTTTACACAAGTTGAGTGGTACCGCGGGTATGTATTTTATACTCGTCTCAAAGTAGTTATACTTTGAGGCGAGTTTTTTATTTCAAATCACATTGGGAGGTTTATATGAACACATTAAACAGACTTGTAGAAATTGCAAACAGAATTAAGGAAATGCGTGAAATTCTTGGTTTTTCCGTTGCGGACATGGCAGAAAGAACCGAGGTTACCGTTGAGGAGTACATAAGATATGAAAACGGAGAAATTGATTTCCCCTTTACTTTTATTCATAAGTGTGCCCTTGCCTTTGGCATTGAAATGACGGAGCTTCTTGAGGGTTCAACTGCTCACCTTTCATCCTACACGGTTACAAGGAAGGGTGAGGGAGGTAATACCGCAAAAGAAGAGGGCATTACCATTCAAAACCTTGCTCCCAAGTTTAAGGGTAAAATTGCGGAGCCCTACTGGGTTCGCTATGAATATTCTGCGGAACAGCAAAATAAACCCATTCACTTAACAACCCACTCAGGTCAAGAATTTGACTTGGTTCTTTCCGGTTCCCTGCTTGTTCAGGTAGGCCCCCATAAAGAACTTCTCCATGAGGGTGACTCTATTTACTATAACTCCTCCACTCCCCACGGTATGATTGCCGTGGGAGGTCAAGACTGTGTTTTCTGTGCAGTGGTTCTTCCCGGCGAAGACACTAAAGAGTCCATTATTCGTGACTCTGTTGCCGCAACAAAACCCACAACAAAGCTTCTTTGTGAAAAATTTGTTGAAACTGTTGAAAACGAAGACGGTTCCCTTGCGAGTATTGAGTTTAAAAATACCGATACCTTTAACTTCGGTTTTGATGTGGTGGATGCTTTAAGTAAAAAATATCCCAATAATCTTGCTATGATTCACCTTGATAAAAATAAAAAAGAACGCCGTTTCACCTATAAAGATATTAAAGCTGAATCCGCAAGATGTGCAAACTACTTTAAGTCCTTAGGTATAGGTAAAGGTGACAGAGTAATGCTTGTTCTTAAGAGGCATTACCAGTTCTGGTTTGCCATGGTTGCTCTTCATAAGATTGGTGCCGTTGCAATACCTGCAACCCATCAGCTTAGAGAGTCTGACTTCGAGTACAGATTTAACAGTGCAAATGTTAAGGCTATTCTTTGCACAGGGGACGATGATACCTCTCAAATAGTAGATAATACCTGTGTAAATTGTCCCAGTGTTAAAATAAAAATTCATGTTGGCGGTCCCCGTGAGGGCTGGCACGATTTTGATAGTGAATATCCTATCTTCTCAAGTCACTTTAATCGTACCGCAGATACTTCCTGTGGAGATGAACCCGCACTTATCTTCTTTTCAAGTGGCACCACAGGCAACCCAAAAATGGTTGAACATAAGCACACCTATGCTTTGGGACACTTTGTTACCGCTAAATATTGGCACTGCTGTGAACGAGAGGGTATTCATTTTACAATTTCGGATACCGGCTGGGGTAAGGCTCTTTGGGGCAAACTCTACGGTCAATGGCTATGTGAAGGTGCAGTATTTGTTTATGACTTTGACAGATTTTCTTCCGCAGACATTCTGCCTCTTTTTGCGCAGTACGGAATTACAACCTTCTGTGCTCCCCCCACTATGATTCGTATGATGATTAAAGAGGATTTAAGTGCTTATGACTTGTCCTCCATCAGACACATGACGACCGCCGGTGAAGCTCTTAACCCTGAAGTTTCAAAACAGTTTGAAGCAGCAACGGGTCTTGAAATAATGGAGGGCTTCGGTCAAACGGAAACCACCCTTACCATTGGCAACCTTGCAGGCACTCCCATTAAATTGGGCTCAATGGGTAAAGCAACTCCCCAGTATCAAGTTGAAATTCACGACGCTGACGGCAACAGGGTTGCAAAGGGCGAAACAGGTGAAATTGTTATTAAACTTACTGAAAGCGGTCCTGTCGGTCTTCTTACACAATATCTTAACGAAGACGACAAAACTGCAGAGTGTATGAGAAATGGCTACTATCATACGGGAGACACCGCTTGGCAGGATGAAGATGACTATTTCTGGTATGTTGGCAGAGTGGATGATATTATCAAATCCTCCGGCTACCGTATAGGCCCATTTGAAATTGAAAGTGTTATTATGGAACTTCCCTATGTTCTTGAATGTGGTGTTTCTGCCGCTCCCGACGAGGTGAGGGGACAAATTGTTAAGGCAAGCATTGTTCTCACCAAGGGTACCGAGCCCACGGAAGAGCTGAAAAAGGAAATTCAAGACTATGTTAAGCATCACACCGCTCCATACAAATACCCCAGACTTGTTGTATTTCGTGATGAGCTTCCAAAGACAATCAGCGGAAAAATTCAGCGTAACAAGTTATAATAGTAATTTAACATAAAAAAATATTGACATTTTGGCAAAGTTGGTTTATTATATCATAAAGGCTTTGACGAAGAGAGCTCCTTCGAGGACCCCTACAGAGAGACGGTGGTTGGTGAAAACCGTTGGCGGGCCTGATTGAGTTGTAGCTTCTGAGCAGAGAGGAAGAAAACGAAAGTGATTAGAACCTCTCCGTTATTGCTGCGTGAATGCATAGGGCTTGTCAGAGCCCGAGGAGTGGCACAGAAATGTGCAATTTGAGTGGTACCGCGGGTATATTATTACTCGTCTCAAAGTAATTCAACTTTGGGGCGAGTTTTTATTCTTTAGCCCCACCCCAATTTGAAAGAGGTGTTAACTATGGAAATTAACGGTCTTGATTTTAAAATCAAAGAAATGGCGGCCAGAATTCGTGAACTTCGTGAAATTGAAGGCTATTCCTACGAATATATGGCAGAAAAAACAGGCGTAACCACCCAGGAGTATCAAAACTGCGAAGCTGGTAAAAGTGACCTTAACTTTGCCTTTATTTACCGCTGTGCTCTTGCCCTTGAGGTTGATGTTACAGATATTATTGAAGGTCACAGTCCCACACTCAGGTCCTACACCGTCACAAGAAGCGGTGAAGCCCCCGAGATTGCGGATGCCCACGGTATGACCTACTATAATCTCGCTTATGCATTTAAGAATAGAATAGCAGACCCACTTTTTGTTCGTAGTAAATATGACGAAGATGCTCAGGGCAAAGACATTGAACTTACCAGTCATGCCGGACAGGAGCTTGACATTGTTGTTGAAGGAAATCTTCTTGTTCAAATTGGTGAGCACAGAGAAATTCTTGGCCCCGGGGATTCAATTTACTATGACTCTTCAACTCCCCACGGTATGATTGCGGTAAACGGACAGGACTGTTCTTTTTATGCTATTGTTCTTAATCCCACGGGTGAACCCATTCCCGAGTTCACAAGTCCCAGAGCGGTTGCCGAAAGGAAGGATATTCGCAGAGATAAGGACACAAAGGAAAGAATTTATCAAAAATTTGTTGACACCGTTGAGGACGAAAACGGAACACCGGTTTCAATCACCTTTAAAAATGAAGACAAATTTAACTTTGCATTTGACCTTGTGGATGTTTTGGCGGACAGAGAGCCGGAAAAACCCGCAATGCTCTATGTTTCAAAGGAAAAAGAACCCACAACCTTTACATTCAGAGATATGAAGCGCAACTCCAACAGATGTGCTAACTACTTTAAGTCTCTGGGCATTAGAAAAGGCGACAAGGTAATGCTCATTCTTAAACGCCACTACCAGTTTTGGTTTGCAATGTTAGGTCTTAATAAGTTGGGAGCAATTGCAATCCCCGCAACAAATCAGCTCCAGTCCCATGACATTGAGTACAGGTTTCAAACCGCAGAAATTTCCACAATTATTTGTACTGCGGACGATGATGTTCCCCACCAGGTTGAAATTGCCTGCGAAAACTATAAGGGTATTGTAAACAGGATTATAGTGAACGGCGAAAGAGAAGGGTGGAGAAATTTCAACGAGGAATATACACTTTTCAGCACCCATTACCGCAGAAGAAATGATGCTCCCTGTGGGGATGACCTTATGCTTATGTACTTCACATCCGGTACCTCGGGTTACCCCAAAATAGCGGCACACAATTATAAATACCCCTTGGGTCATTTCCACACCGCAAAGTATTGGCAAAATGTTGACCCGGACGGTTATCACTTTACCATTTCCGATACCGGTTGGGCAAAGTCAATGTGGGGTAAACTCTACGGTCAATGGCTCTGCGAAGCGGCAACCTTCGTTTATGACTTTGACAGATTTTCCGCAGCGGATATTCTTCCCATGTTTGCACAGTACGGTATTACAACATTTTGTGCGCCCCCCACAATGCTGAGAATGTTGGTTAAGGAAGACCTAACCAAGTATGATTTCTCCACTGTTCAACATATGTCAACCGCAGGTGAGGCACTTAATCCGGAGGTTTACCGCCAATTTAAAGCGGCAACGGGTCTTCAAATTCTTGAGGGCTTCGGTCAAACGGAAAGCACAATGATAATAGGTAACTTGGTAGGAGCCAAACACATAATCGGCTCCATGGGTAAACCCGCTCCCATTTACAAAGTTGAAATTCTTGACAAAAACGGTAAGCAGGTTCCCGCAGGTGAAACAGGAGAAATTTGTATTAACCTTAAAGAGGGTTATCCCTGCGGTCTTTTCGTTGAGTATTATAACGATAAAGAAAAAACGGATGAAGTTCGCTATGATGGCTACTACCACACCGGTGACGCCGCCTGGTGCGATGAGGACGGATTTTACTGGTATATCGGCAGAGTTGACGATGTTATTAAGTCCTCCGGCTATCGTATAGGTCCATTTGAGATTGAAAGCGTTATTATGGAACTTCCCTATGTTCTTGAATGCGGAGTTTCCGCCGCTCCCGACGAAGTGAGAGGACAAATTGTAAAAGCAAGTATTGTTCTAACCAAGGGTACCGAGCCCACAGAAGAACTTAAAAAGGAAATTCAGGATTATGTTAAAGAGCATACCGCCCCTTATAAATATCCCAGACTTGTTGTATTCCGTGATGAACTGCCAAAGACAACAAGCGGTAAAATAATTAGGAATAAACTTTGATAAATATAAAGAAAGGAAAATTATTATGAACATTAAAATCACAAAAACAACCAATCCAAAAGCAAAACCCACAGACGAATCAAAGCTTGGTTTCGGAAAAATTTTCACAGATCATATGTTTATGATGGACTATTCTTCCGAAAAGGGCTGGTACGATGCAAGAATAGTTCCCTTCGGACCTATTCCCATGCACCCCGCCGCAACGGTTCTTCATTACGGCACAGAAATTTTTGAAGGCCTTAAAGCATACAGAACAGTTAACGGCGATATTACCATGTTCCGTCCTATGGAGAATATCAGAAGATTAAATAACTCTGCAGAGCGTCTTTGTCTGCCCCAAATAGACGAGGATATGGCTCTTGAAATACTTGACGCCATTGTTGAAATGGAAAAAGACTGGGTTCCCCATTCAGAGGGCACTTCCCTTTACCTTCGTCCCTTTATGTACGGCAACGACCCTCATCTCGGTGTTCATGCAGTTGACGCAGCAACCTATGTGGTAATTTGTTCCCCCGTTGGTGCTTACTACGCAGAGGGTATTAACCCTGTTAAAATTGCAATCGAAAAGGAAGATGTAAGGGCAGTTAAGGGCGGTACCGGCTATGCAAAATGTGGCGGTAACTATGCCGCTTCCCTTCGTGCAGGTAAGAGAGCTGAGCAGGAGGGCTATTCTCAGGTTCTTTGGCTCGACGGTGTTCACAGAAAGTATATTGAAGAAGTAGGCGCTATGAACGTAATGTTCAAAATTAACGGTGAAATAATTACTCCTGAACTTACCGGCTCCGTTCTTCCCGGTATTACAAGAAAATCCTGTATTGAACTTCTTAAATCAAAGGGCTACAAGGTTACAGAAAGACTTATTTCTGTTGACGAGCTTTATGAGGCAGCTAAAAACGGCTCCCTTGAAGAGGCCTGGGGCACAGGTACTGCGGCAGTAGTTTCCCCCATCGGCTGGTTATACTATGACGGTGAAGAGTTTGAGGTTGCCGGCGGTAAAATCGGCAAGGTTACTCAGGAGCTTTATGACGAGCTTACCGGTATTCAATGGGGTAAACTTGAGGACAAGTTTAAATGGTGCCACAAGGTATGCTAAAGTCAAAAAGAGTCACTCTTTTCTGCGGGCATTACGGAAGCGGAAAAACAAATGTGTCCATAAACTATGCTTTAACACTTGCGAAAGAGGGCAAGAAGGTTTGCATTGCGGATATGGACATAGTAAACCCGTATTTTCGCACTAAGGACAGTGAAAATCAGTTAAAAGAGATGGGAATTCGTTTAATTTCCCCCGCCTTTGCCAACACTAATGTTGACCTGCCCGCCCTTCCTCAAGAACTTTACGGAGTCTTTAGAAGAAAAGATGAATATGTTGTTCTTGACATTGGGGGAGATGACAGGGGTGCCTATGCCCTTGGCAGATTTGCCCCCTTCATACTTGAAGAAAATGATTACAACAATTTCTTTGTGACAAACTTCTACAGACCTCTAACAAAAACTTCGCAAGAAGCTCTTGAGGTTTTGAGAGAAATAGAGGTTGCCGGAAAGGTACCTTTTACGGCAATCATAAATAACTCAAATCTTGGGGAATTAACCACTCTTCGAGATGTTAAGAAAACAAATAATCTTGCAAAAGAACTCGCTGAACTCTCCGGTTTACCTATGGTGATGACGAGTATCAGACGAGATTTGTGTCTGGGTGAAAATTGCGAAAACATTTTCCCCATTGACCTGCAAGCAAAATATTTTTAATTTACAGAAAGGGATGTTTTTATGGCAAAAATCACCTTTGACACAGATTTGTGCAAGGGCTGCGCTCTTTGCGTTAGCGCTTGTCCCAAATCTTTAATCGTTATTTCAAAGGATAAAATCAACAAAAAAGGACATTCTCCCGCTGAAATGACCGACCAGTCCGCTTGTATAGGCTGCGCCTTTTGTGCAACTATGTGTCCGGACTGCGTTATTACAGTAGAAAAGTGAGGTGCAAAAAATGTCTGAAAAAGTACTTATGAAAGGTAACGAAGCGATTGCGGAAGCGGCTATTAGAGCCGGTTGTTTGCACTACTTCGGCTACCCTATAACTCCACAAACAGAAATTGCCGCTTATATGGCAAAGAGAATGCCGAAAATCGGCGGAACTTTCCTTCAGGCGGAAAGTGAAATTGCAGCCATCAATATGGTTTATGGTGTTTCTGCTGCGGGCAAAAGAGTAATGACCTCTTCCTCAAGCCCCGGAATCTCATTAAAGCAAGAGGGTATTTCCTACATAGCAGGTGCAGACCTTCCCGCACTTATTGTTAACATTCAAAGAGGTGGTCCCGGTTTGGGCGGTATTCAGCCCTCACAGTCCGACTATTTCCAATCAACCAAGGGTGGCGGACACGGTGACTATCGTCTTATAGTTCTCACCCCTGCCTCCGTTCAAGAAATGGCAGACCTTACAGGTCTTGCATTTGAACTTGCGGACAAGTACCGTATGCCGGTAATGCTTCTTGCAGACGGCACAATGGGACAAATGATGGAACCCGTTGAGCTTCCTGAAACCACTCCCGTTCTCATTGAAAAGGATTGGGCGGTAACAGGCACACAAATGAAGAGAAAACACAATATTGTAAATTCTCTTTATCTTGTTCCTGAAGAGCTTGAAAAAACAAATTTAGAGCGTCACGAAAGATATAAGCGCATTGAAAAACAGGAAACTCGCTGGGAATCCCTTATGATGGAAGATGCAGAAATATGTGTTGTTGCCTTTGGCATTGCGGCTCGTGTCTCAAGAAACGCAGTTGTTGCTGCAAGAAAAGAGGGTATAAAGGTTGGAATGATAAGACCCATTACAGTTTGGCCTTTCCCGAAAGAACCCATTGCAAAGGCGGCTGAACAGGTTAAATCCTTCATCAGCGTTGAACTTTCAATGGGACAAATGATTGAAGACATTAAACTTGCTTCTGATTGTAAAAAACCGGTTACTCTTTGCAATAGAGTCGGCGGTATGATTCCTTCACCTGAGCAGGTTCTCGAATGTATAAAAAAAGCAGCAGGAGGTAATGAATAATGGCAGTTGTATTTGAAAAACCAAAAAGCTTAACAGATGCTCCCCTTCATTACTGCCCCGGTTGTACCCACGGCATTATTCACAGACTTGTGGCTCAAGCTATTGATGAACTTGGAATTGAAGGCAAAACCGTAGGTGTTGCCCCCGTTGGATGTGCGGTTATGGCATATAACTACTTTGCCTGTGATATGGTTGAGGCGGCACACGGCAGAGCCCCCGCAGTTGCCACCGGTCTTAAGAGAGCATTACCCGAAAATATTATTTTCACCTACCAGGGTGACGGCGACCTTGCTTCCATCGGTATGGCAGAAACCGTTCACTCCGCAACAAGAAATGAAAATATCACAATTATCTTTGTAAATAATGCAATTTACGGTATGACAGGCGGGCAAATGGCTCCCACATCCCTTCCCGGTCAGGTTACCCAAACCTCACCCTATGGCAGAGATGTTGCCACCGCAGGTTTTCCAATAAGAATAAGTGAAATGCTTGCAACCCTTGAAGGTCCCGAATATATTGCCCGTGTTGCGGTTAACAATGTAAAGAGTATTAAGCAGGCACAAAAGGTAATCAAAAAGGCCTTTGAAAATCAAATTAACGGCAAGGGCTTTTCCCTAGTTGAAGTTGTTTCAACCTGCCCCACAAACTGGGGCATGACTCCGGAAGATTCACTTAAGTGGGTTGATGAAAAAATGATTCCCCATTATCCACTTGGTGTGTATAAGGACAGAAGTGCAAAGGAGGAAGAATAAAATGACCACTCAAATTCTTATTGCCGGATTCGGCGGTCAAGGTGTTCTTTTTGCAGGCAGACTCCTTGCAAATAAGGCGCTTCTTGAGGACAAGCAACTTTCTTGGCTTCCCTCCTACGGCCCCGAAATGCGTGGCGGCACAGCAAATTGCTCCGTTATTATCAGTGATGAGCCGGTGGGTTCCCCCATTGTTTCAAAACCGAATATTCTTTTGGCAATGAATCTTCCTTCTCTTGATAAGTGTGAAAATGCTGTTGTTCCCGGTGGAACTATCATAGTTGACTCCACTCTCATTGAGAGAAAAGTTCAAAGAGAAGATGTTAATGTGTTCTATATTCCCGCAACTAAACTTGCAAAAGATATTGAGGCACCGAACCTTGCCAATATGATTATGATCGGTAAGTGTATCAAGGAAACAGGTGTGGTTTCCTATGAAGGACTGGATCTCACCCTTGATAAGATTGTTTCCGCAAGAAGGGCAGCTCTTAAAGAGATTAACCTTAACGCCCTAAAAACCGGCTACAATAACTAAAATTAACCGCTTGAGAATAAACAACTCAAGCGGTTTTTTCTTGCAATTGAATATGCAATATGATATATTTGTAAATATCAAAATATAAGGAGACTTATTATGTTCTCTAAACTCTCATTAAATATGATGTACTCTGCCCTGAGCAAATGTAACATACCCACTCCGAGTACCGAAAAACCCATAGAAATTGACTCTGATGCACTGCTTACCTTTGTTGCCTGGGGAGACCCTCAAGTTTCCGTGCTTTCTCCCCTGCGCTCCGCCCGACTTTCCGCTGCTTGTAAAGACATTGAAAATGTGAAGGGTAAACTTGATGCCATTCTTCTGCTTGGTGACATTACGGAGTACGGCAAAAAATGCGAATACCAAATGGTGAGCGACATTATTAACTCCGTAAGTTCAAAATTTGAGAATTTAATAGGAATAACCGGCAACCACGATATTCGCCTTCGTCCTTACAGAAAACAAGTCAGAAAATTTAATAAGTTTTTATCTTCAATAAAGGGGGGCTGTGTCGGCTCTGATAAGCACTATTACTTTGCAAAAGAAATCAACGGTGTAAAATTTATTATTATGGGTGCCGACAGGGCAAGTTTTGAGTCTGCCCACATAGGCAACACCCAACTTAAATGGTTAGACAGTGAAATTAAAGATGCCTCAGACAAAAATATGCCTGCCATAGTGCTTAATCACCAAACCCTTGACAAAACAAACGGCTTACCTGTTACTTGGTTGGGCAAAGGTGACTGGCGAGGCAGTGTGGGCAAGCAAAGCGACAAAATTAAGGAAATTTTTGAAAAATATAATAATATTTTCTTTATTACGGGACATTTGCACTACGGCGTCAGTGAATATAACTTTGAAGACTGCGGTAAATATAAGTCCCTTTCCGTTCCCACTGTGGGAGTGTTAAATCATGGGGATTTCAGTCATAATTCCCAGGGCTATGTGGTGAGTATATATAAAGACAAAATTGTTGGCCGTGCAAGACTCTTCGGTAAAGGTGAATGGGTAGAAGAAAGCATACCTAATGCAAAATTTGAATTTGAAATATAAAAATAAAGCCATCCTCTCGGATGGCTTTATGCTTTTAGATTTCTGCTGCCGCTTTTTGAACTGTAAGACCTTTTTTATAGTTTTCAAGGAACTGTGCAAAACCCTTTTTATCATCTTCATTAGGTTTAACTTCAAAGGCTTCCTGAGAACCGAAAATTTTGTTTTCAAGATAATCCTCAAACTTTTCCCCTTCTGCTTTATTTAGCATATAGTTTGCAAGGATTGCCTGTCCCCAGGGTCCACCTTCGCCTGCGGTTTTCATTACGGAAATCGGTGCATCAAGCGCTGCCGCCATTATGGTTTGTCCCGCAACAGGTGCCTTGAAATAACCGCCATGACCTAAAATTCTGTCAACAATAACATTTTCGTTGTCTAAAATTTCTTTGCCTATGCTGAGGGTTGCAACAGCGGAACAAAGCTGTGTGCGAGCGAAGTTTTCAAGGGTGAAGTTAGAGTCGGGACCTCTGTAAAACAGGGGTTTACCGGTGTCAAGACCTGTGATAACTTCACCTGAAAGGTAGTTATAACCCACAAGACCTCCGCAGTCCTTATCACCTTTAAGGGCAAGTTCAAAGATTTTATCAAGCACCTTGTAAATTGAAACATCTGCTCCCATTTGCTTACACATTTGAGTAAATATTCCTGCCCATGCATCAATTTCACCTGTACAGTTGTTGCAGTGCACCATAGCAACGGGGGAGCCGGAGGGGGTAGTAACCATATCAATTTCAAGGTAAAGCTTTGACAGAGCCTTTTCAAGCACAACCATTAAGAAAATGGAAGTGCCTGCGGAAATATTGCCCGTTCTTTCCGCAACGGAATTTGTGGCTACCATACCGGTACCCGCATCACCTTCCGGAGCGCAAAGGGGAATGCCCGATTCAAATTCTCCCGTGGGGTCAAGGAAAAGGGCGCCTTCCTTGGTTAAATAACCCGCACTGTCCCCTGCAACTAATATTTCGGGTAAAATTTCTCTTATATTCCAGTCATATTCCTTACTTAACTCTTCAAACTTTTGAAGCATGGTTTCATCATATTTTTTAACGGTTGAGTCAATTGGGAACATACCGCTGGCTTCACCGATACCGATTACTCTCTTGCCTGTGAGCTTATAATGGACAAATGCAGCAAGGGTGTATATGGATCTCACACTGTTAATATGTTCCTCTTTGTTAAGCATTGCCTGATACAAGTGGGCAATACTCCAGCGTTGGGGTACATTGAAATCAAACAGGGCAGTCAATTTTTCTGCCGCTTCGGCAGTAATCGTATTTCGCCAAGTTCTGAATTCTGCCAACTGATTGTCATTTTCATCAAAAGCAAGGTAGCCGTGCATCATACCGCTTATTCCCATTGCTCCCGTTGTGGTGAGCTTTGTGCCATATTTCTTTTCAACATCTGCCTTAAGGTTGGCAAATGCGGTTTTTAAGCCCACCCATACCTCGTCAAGAGAATAGGTCCAAATTCCGTCTTTGTAACTGTTTTCCCAATCAAAGGAACCGCTTGCCAAAGGATTTGCGTTAAAGTCAATTAACACCGCTTTAATTCTTGTTGAACCGAATTCTATACCTATACAGGTTTTGCCTTCTTCAACAATTTTTGATATTTTGTCCATATTTATACTCCTTTTGTGAACTATAAGATTATTATATACTAAACTTTTTTTACAGTCAACAACTTACTTGACTTTATAAGGGTTATCGTGTTATATTTATTCTGTTATTTTATTATTTGAACGAAGGTAGAGAGAGATGTACAAGGATTATTTAGACACCATATCATTTGTCAAAAAATACGATAGCGAAGTTGCCGCCGCAATGGATGACGAACTTTCAAGACAGAGAAACAATCTTGAACTTATTGCATCGGAAAATATCGTTTCCCCCGCAGTGATGGCGGCTATGGGAAGTGTACTTACAAACAAATATGCCGAAGGCTACCCCTCAAAAAGATATTACGGTGGCTGTGAATATGTTGATGTAGTTGAAAATATTGCCATTGAAAGAGCAAAGAAACTTTTTAATGCTGAGTGGGCAAATGTCCAGCCCCATTCGGGAGCGCAGGCAAATATGGCTGCCTATTCCGCAGTTCTCAAAAAGGGAGACACCGTTCTCGGTATGAGTCTTGCCCACGGCGGTCACCTTACCCATGGTTCAAAGGTTAATGCAAGTGGTCAACTCTATAACTTTATTGGATACGGTGTAAACGACGACGGTTATATTTGCTATGATGAACTTGAAAAACTTGCTAAAGAAAACAGTCCTAAACTCATCGTTGCCGGAGCATCCGCTTACCCAAGAATTATAGATTTTGAAAAAATCAGCAAAATCGCAAAAAGTGTGGGCGCATATTTTATGGTTGATATGGCACACATTGCAGGTCTTGTTGCCACCGGTCTTCATCCTTCCCCGGTACCCTGTGCGGACATTGTTACCTCAACCACCCACAAAACATTGAGAGGCCCCAGAGGCGGTCTTATTCTTTGCAAAGAGGAACTCGGTCCCGCTATAGATAAAGCAATATTCCCCGGCAACCAAGGTGGCCCCCTTATGCATGTTATTGCTGCGAAAGCAGTTTCTTTTAAGGAGGCATTACAGCCGGAGTTTAAGGTATATCAACAAAAAGTATTGGACAACTGTCAAGCACTTGCAAAGGCGCTTATATCAAGGGGGGTAAACCTTGTAAGCGACGGTACGGACAACCACCTTATTCTTGTTGACCTTCGTTCCCTGGGTATTACGGGAAAACTTCTTGAAAATCGTCTTGACGAGGTTCATATCACTACAAATAAAAACGCTGTTCCCCATGACCCTGAAAAGCCATTTATCACCAGCGGTTTACGCCTTGGTACCGCCGCAGTTACCACCAGAGGTCTCGGCACCGAAGATATGGATAAAATCGCTGAATTCATCTACCTTTGCGCTACTGACTTTGAAAGGAACAAAGAAAAGGTTAAAGCGAGCGTTGCAGAAATTTGTAAGAAATATCCATTATACGAATAAGAAAAAAGAGCAGTAAACTGCTCTTTTTTAATTTGTGTTATAATTTTGAAGGAACTTCTTCATTCTCACACTTTGAGTGTTTCCGAATATCTCCTCCGGTGCCCCCTGTTCAACCACAACTCCGTCGTCCATAAAGACTACTCTGTCGGAAACTGCTCGGGCAAAACTCATTTCATGTGTAACTATTACCATAGTAACCTTTTCGTCCGCAAGGCCTTTGATTACCTTCAAAATTTCTCCCGTTAACTCCGGGTCAAGGGCAGATGTGGGCTCATCAAAGAAAAGAACTTTAGGGTCCAACATAAGGGCTCTTGCTATGGAAACCCTTTGCTTTTGACCGCCGGAAAGTTCACAGGGGTAGTTTTCCAACTTATCGGAAAGCCCAACCTTTGCCAAAAGTTGCTTTGCTCGGTTATCAATTTCTTTTATAATCTTCTTTTTGTTTGCCTTGTAATCCTTGTCATCCTTAGCCATAAGCTCGGCGGCAAGGGTTACATTTTTTAAGACATTATACTGTGGAAAAAGATTAAACTCCTGAAAAACAAGTCCCACAAGATGTTGCTGTTTGCTTTTTTCCTCTGTACTCTTCTTTTCCGCATTTTCCGCAAAAAAAGTTTCTCCCGCAACGGTAATAGTACCGGAATCCGCCGTTTCAAGTTGAGTAATACAGCGAAGAATAGTGGTTTTTCCGCTGCCGGAGGACCCGATGATACTGAGTACCTCTCCCTCTTCAAGAGAGAAAGAAACTCCCTTCAAAACCTCGGTCTTACCGAAGCTTTTTCTTAAATCTTTTACTTCAAGAATTGACATATAAGCTTCCTTTCGACCTTAGATTTTGTAGTAATCAAGCTTCTTTTCGATTTTACCGAACAGAAGCGTAAGCACACCGTTAAATACTAAGAAAAATACTCCCGTATAGAAAAGCGGCCAAATAAGACCTCTACCGGAAAACCTTTCCGCAACCATTAAAATTTCCGGAATGGCTATTACTCTTGAAAGGGAAGTGTCCTTAACAAGGGTAATTATTTCGTTACTCATAGGGGGAATTATGCGCTTAACAACCTGCATAAGCACAACCTTGAAAAATACTTGAGTTTTTGTCATTCCCAAAACTTGACCGGCTTCATACTGTCCCTTGGGTATTCCCTCAATTCCACCTCTGAAAATCTCTGAAAAATAACAGGCATAGTTAATTATGAAAGCGATAAGCACCGCAGTCATACGAGATTTAAACGGAGAATTAAACACAAGACCGGGAACATAGAAAACAACAAAAAGTTGGAGCATCAGGGGCGTACCCCTGATGACCCAAACTATTGCTTTTGTTACCAGTCTGATGGGGACAAACTTCGTCATAGAACCGAAAGATATAATCAGTCCCAAAGGAATTGCCACCAAAAGGGTAATAAAAAATATTTGACAGTTTTCAAGAAAGCCGTTAAGCAGGTCTAAAGTGATTTGCCCAAAGGTCATTCAAAACCCTCCGATGATTATTTAGCGATAATCTGCTCCGCAAGCTTATACTTTGTTGCTATTGTGTTTAGTGTACCGTCTGCCACAAGTTCACTGATAACTTTGTTAACCTCGTCAACCGTATCTCCGCCTTTGCGGAAAGCGATACCGTACTCTTCATCGGCAAAAGAAAGACCGTCAACTACTGTAAGGGTAGCAAAGTCTGTGCCTTCACCAATCATACCGATTGTGCAAACATAGTCAACTACACAGCCGTCTGCGGTGCCTGCCATTACTTCCATAAGAGCCTTTGCCTGAGTGTCAACTGCGGTGAAGTTTGCTTCACTGAAATAAACTTCTTTTGTTGCAACTGTTTCACCGGCTGATTCTTTTTCTGCAACAATGTTGAGACCCTTTGCACTCTCAAGTGCTTTAATCTCATCAAGTCTGTCTGCCTTAACAACAAGAACCTGCTTGTTTGCCATATAGGGAGTTGAAATGCTCATATTGGCAAGTCTTTCATCGTTTATGGTCATACCGTTCCAGATGCAGTCAATATTCTTTGCGGCAAGCTCTGTTTCCTTAGCTGCCCAGCTGATTTCCTGGAACTTTGCTTCAACACCCAGTCTTTCACAAACTGCCTTGGCAAACTCTGTTTCAAAGCCCACAAGTTCATTGTTTTCGTCCAAATAGTTCATAGGCGCAAAGTAGGTGATACCAATAACCATATTGCCCTTGCCCTTGATGTAGGCAAAGTCAGAATCGGCAAGCGCACTTGTGCTTTCGGCACCTGTGTTCTCACTTGGGGTTTCCGCGTCTTTGTTCTTACAGCCTGCAAAACCGATTGCAAGAGCTGCAACCAAAACAGCGAGAATGAGTGCAATAATTTTCTTTGACATTACAATATCTCCTTTATTGTTTACTGTGTTGATAGTTTACCACATTAGCATAGTAAAATCAAGATTATTTTGCTTTTCTTTTACATTTCTTTATGATACAATAGTCATATAATATTTCGGAGGTTTGGAACTATGAAAGAAATTAACATTAGAGATATTAAAGAAAGTGCGGTCAGTCTGATTTCCGACGGCTGGGGGCTTGTTACTGCGGGCACAAAGGACAAGTTTAACACAATGACGGTGAGCTGGGGTGCTTTGGGTGAAATCTGGGGAAAGGATGTGGCTTTCATTTTCATTCGTCCACAAAGATATACATTTGAATTTCTTGAAAAAGAAGAATATTTCTCCCTCTCTTTTTATGATAAAAAATACCGTGATGCCCTTGCTTTTTGCGGTAAAAAAAGCGGAAGAAACACCGACAAATGTGCCGAAACAGGTCTTGAACCGGAGTTCATTGACAACACGGTAACCTTTAAGCAGGCAAAATATACCCTTGTTTGCAAAAAGGTTGCAGGTCAATTTTTAGACCCCAAGGGCTTTATTGACAGTGAAATAGAGAGTAACTACTCTAACAGTGATTACCATAAGATGTATGTGGGTGAAATTATTAAGGTGTATGAAAATTGAACAATGAAGACAGAATTCTTATCTCATTTTTAGAAGACAAAGTATTTCAGTGCCGGGACAGGCAAACGGTGACAACAAGCAAATTTCTAAATATGCACGAAAAGTCACTTGCCGCCTCTTTACGAATTTCAAAGGACATTTTCCGTGAATTTTATGGCGTTTTTGAGGACAGTGAACGGGTTATTGCGGTTTTTCTTCCCCAGTACTTAACCTTTCAGCAGTTCCTTGAAGACAAGGAATTAAACCCCCTTTGTGTTCTTGAAGTCACCAAGGACAAGTTTTCAAACCCCCTTTCCCACAGAGACTATTTGGGTGCTCTTATGGGACTTGGAATTAACAGAGAAATGTTAGGGGATATTCAGGTAACAGAAACCGGATGTCAAATTGTCTGCTTCAAAAATATCGCAGATTACATTTGTAAAAATTTAGATAAGGCGGGTAAGGGTACTTTAGAAATCAAAGTTTTACAGTGTGGCGAAGTTGATACTTTAAGTATAGATGAAGGTATTGAGGACAGTTTTACTGTTTCTTCCCTCCGTTTAGACTCCGTTGTGAAAAATGGTTTTCGTATTTCAAGGGACAGTGCCTGTGAAGCAATTTCTCATGCCCTTGTTTTTGTAAATGATATTGAGTGTTTGAAACCGGACAAAAAAGTTGGAGTGGGAGATAAAATTACCCTTCGCCACAAGGGAAGGATTATAATATGCGACATTCCCGGTAAAAGTAAGCGGGGCAGAGACATTATCAAAATAAAGAAATATTTAAGGTGAATGTTAACATTTTGTCCCACAAAGTTTCACAGTATATTCACAGCAACTTAATAAATGGCCACTATAATAAAGACAGACAAAGGGGAGCCGCAAACCTCTTTGTTCAAGCAAATACCCCTCCTCAATTCAACCTATGAGTAAAGCCCTACCTTTTATTCTTTTTCGGTAGGGCTTTACTCTTTTTATTTTGTTTTCTATTTTAGAAATCCGTTTATAACAACCTCTTCCGCTTCCTCTTCACTCATTCCGAAGGTCATAAGTTTAATTAACTGGTCATTGTTTATTCGGCCTATGGCTGCCTCGTGAATAATTTGAGCATCCGCTGAGTTTGCGGTGATTGCGGGAACCGAACTGACTTTGGCATCATCCATAATAATCGAGTCACACTGAATATGAGCGGCACATTTAACATTTCCCACCGCATTGTAATGGAAATTTTGAACGGAATTGTCTTGAGCAACGGAGCGGGAAATTATTTGTGCACTTGCATCCTCGCCGTTAAGGTTAATCTCAATGTCCGAAAGTGCGTTTTGCTCTCCGTGGGTAAGCAGGCGCTCCGTAACAATAAGTTTTGCCCCCGCTTCAAGGTTGGCGACTGTATCTCTTTTAGTGGAGTCAACTCCTTTAATTTGCACCATTTCCATTTCACAAACAGAGTTTTCATCTTGATAAATTACGGTAACCGGGTTCAGCACCTTTTCGCCCTTGCCCTCTCCCTCACCGTAATGCTTTTCAATATATTTTATACTTGCGTTTTTGCCGATATGAAAGGTGTGTATGCCGTCGTGTCGGCTCTCTTTGTCTCCGCCGTTATGAATTCCGCAACCTGCAACTATTAAAACCTGTGCATTGTCTCCGATATAAAAATCGTTATAAACTAAATCGTTTATTCCTGCTTCGGTTATAATTACCGGGATATGCACGCTCTCATTTTTTGTGTCTGGGGCTACGATAATATCAATTCCCTGTTTGTCCGTTTTGGGAACGATTTCAATGTTGGCGCTTGACTGCCTTCCATAACCCTCGCTGTTTTTTCTTATGTTGTATGCACCCATAGGTGTTTCGTGAATTCCCGCAATTTCATTTAATAAACTGCTTTCAATTTGATTCATCTTTTTTACCCCCTTCTCTAAATGTGCAGCTTTCCGAAAATTCTCCCAAGAGTGTGGGGAATATTTCTTCTTTAGGTCCCTGTGACCTCACCTTTCCCTTGTCAATAACTATCATATAGTCTGCAAGATTCATAAGGCATTCCTGGTGTGATATGATGACGACGGAGCCGTGCTTTCCCTTGCTCATTGCTTTGAAACTTTCAACAAGCATGGAAAAACTCCAAAGATCAATACCCGCCTCCGGCTCATCAAAAATCGCAACATCAAGTTTTCTTGCCATAAGGGTGGCAATTTCAATTCTCTTTGCTTCACCGCCGGAAAGGGATGAGTCCATTTCACGGTTAAGGTAATCTTTAGAGCAAAGTCCTACACTGGTTAAGTATCCGCAGCACTCATCTTCAGGCAATTCATTGCCCGCGGCCAGGGATATAAGCCCTCTTACCGTCAAGCCCTTGAACCTTGGTGGATATTGGAAAGCATAGCCGATTCCCAACTTTGCCCTTTCTGTTACGGACATATTTGTGATGTCCGTACCATTATATAAAACTTGACCGTTTGTGGGCTTTTCAATTCCCATAATAAGGCGGGCAAGGGTTGACTTGCCGCCTCCATTAGGTCCTGTAATAACAGTGAACTGACCTGAAGGGATTTTCAAGTTTATATTGTCAATTATTTTTAAATTCCCGTTATCTGTGTCCACATCAAAGGACACATTTTTAAATTCTAACATCACTTATCTCCAATCTGCTTTTCATCTTTATTTATTTCTTTATCTTCTTGGACTTGAATTTCTTTAGCGGATTTTCTGCTTTGCACTGCCCAAAGACCGATTACCGTCAGCAAAACCAAAAAGCAAGCACTTATTATTATCTTGTACTTTGTGCTTTTCGGCACATCATTAAGTTCTAAAAGAGAATCATCTTGAGTAGTTGCAAGGGTGGTTGAAGTTTCTTGAGTTTCAGGCATTACATAGATAACCTGTGCCGTCGTCTCTTTTTTAGTCCTTGTTTTTGTGGTCTTTTGCCTTGTGGTTTTAAGTTTTGTAGTCTTTTCTTTTGTTGTTTTCTCTGTTGTGGTTGCAGTGGTTGTCTTAGGCGCTAAAGTTCTTCTGCTGTACTCCGTGGTACTTCTGTGTTTTCTTGAATAACTTGTAGTTTCCGATTTAGTGGTTATATAGTCACTTTCTTTGGTGGTTTTTTCTTTTTTTGTTGTGGTGTCTTTAGTGGTTTCCTGCTCTGCCTGAGTTTGAGAGTAGGCAGGGTTTTTTATCACAACATTTCTTTCTATTGAAGACTTTTCCGTATTGTCGTATATTTGAATTTTTAGACTGATATTTTCTCCAAAGCCGTGGATTAAAGTGACTTTTGCTTCACAGTACAAGGTACAACTAAGTTCATCATAACTCATTTGTGCTAAACAGGAAATTGTTTCGTTGTCTGTGTAGTCAATTCTCTCGTGCTTTTCTTTGTTTTCGTCAATGAACCGGAATTTATTTAAGCCATTAACACTGAAAGCAATGTCATTGTTTTCGCTGTTTCCCTTATTCTTTTTGTCATCGTAGGAAACAGTGAAGCAAAGCCAAATTACATTGTCATCATTTTCTACAATGTTTCTCACATAAGCTTGTTTCACATTGTTTCCGCTTTGCTGAACGGTTTCAAACAGTTCTATTTGGGGTATGTTCATCCATTCTTCGTTTTTCGCATTACCGTCTATTTTAATACTGTAGGCTTGGGCAAATGCTGAAAAAATCAACATTAAAATTGCCGCAAGGCATATTGATTTCTTCATAATACCACTCCAAAATCAGTCTTTCTTAAGTACACTGCCACAGCACTTTTTATATTTTTCTCCGCTTCCGCAGGGGCAGGGATCATTTGGTCTCACTTTTTTTTCTTTGTTGCGAACCGGTCTTTGCTTTTCCGTACCGTCGGAGGAACCGCTTGTGGAAGTTATGGTAACCTCCTGTTTTCTTTCGGTGTCTTCCTTGCTCTTGATTACAACTGTAAGAATCTGTCTTGCGGTTTCTTCACGAATGTCCGCATTCATACACTCAAACATATCCGAGCCGATTTCTCTGTATGCAACCACCGGATCGGTTTGGGCATAGGCCCGCAGACCTATTCCTCTGCGAAGTTGGTCCATTGCATCAATGTGATCCATCCAATGCCTGTCAACATTGCTGAGAAGAATGCGCTTTTCAAGTTCTCTCATAATCTTCTCGCCATTTTCATCGTCACCGAAAAGGGTCTCTTTTTCTTCATATCTCTGGAGGGCTCTTTCTTCAAGAAGTGCTCTTGCTTCTTCCTTGTCAAAGTCCTCCTTAAAGTCCTTTTCCGTGGTAAGCCAGCCGTTAAATTTGTCACGAAGACCATCTACATTCCAGTCACTCTTTGGCAAGGCACTTGAACAGAAAGTTTCCATTGCTTCGTCAATGGAGCCCTTAATCATACCGAATATAACGGGTTTTAATTCTTCTCCTTCAAGAACTCTGTTTCTTTGCTCGTAAATAAGTTCCCTTTGGCGATTCATAACATCATCATACTGAAGAACGCTCTTTCTGATTGCAAAGTTCTTGCCTTCAATTCTCTTTTGAGCATTTTCAATTGTATTTGATATCATTCTTGCCTCAATGGGCATATTTTCATCTGCCCTGAGGGTGTTCATAATCATTGCAACCCTTTCACCGCCAAAAAGGCGCATAAGGTCATCCTCAAGGGAAAGGAAAAATCTTGAGCAGCCCGGATCTCCCTGTCTGCCTGAACGGCCACGAAGCTGGTTGTCAATTCGTCTTGACTCGTGACGCTCCGTGCCTATAATGAACAGACCACCCGCCTGTTTAACTTTTTCGGCTTCCGGTTTAATTTCTGCATCGTATTTCTTCTCGAGGGCAGAGTATTCTTTTCTCGCTTTGAGAATTTCTTCATCCTTTGTTTCCGCAAAGCCCGTTGCCTCCGCAATAAGTTCCTCTGAGTAACCCTTTCTGCGAAGTTCGCTGGTGGCTAAATATTCACTGTTACCGCCCAGTTTTATGTCTGTACCACGGCCTGCCATATTTGTGGCAATGGTAACGGCTCCGAATTTACCTGCCTGGGCAACAATTTCCGCTTCTTTGTCATGGAATTTAGCATTCAGTACCTCATGCTTAATTCCTCGTCTTTTGAGAAGTTCGTGAAGAAGTTCACTCTTTTCAATGGAAACGGTACCTATCAAAACCGGCTGTCCCTTTTGGTTTGCCTCAATAACGGTTTCGATTACCGCATTGTACTTTGCCCTTGCGGTTTTATAAACCACATCGGGCATATCATCACGAATAACTGGAAGGTTAGGGGGAATGGCAATAACATCAAGGGAGTAAATCTGGTTAAACTCCGACTCTTCAGTCATTGCGGTACCCGTCATACCGGAAAGCTTTTTATAGAGTCTGAAATAGTTCTGAAAGGTGATTGTAGCGAGGGTTTTGCTCTCGTGTTCAACCTCAACCCCTTCTTTTGCTTCAATGGCCTGGTGAAGACCTTCGTTATATCTCCTACCCAGCATAATACGACCAGTGAATTCGTCAACAATGAGAACTTCGTTGTCCTTAACAACATAGTCAACATCTCTTCTCATAACGCCTACTGCCTTAATCGCCTGGTTAATATGGTGCTGAAGCCCCATGTTTTCTTCATCCATAAGGTTTTCAACATTAAAGAACTTTTCCGCCTTAGACACACCGTTTGCGGTTAGAGTGGCGGTTCTTGCCTTTTCGTCAACTACATAGTCATCCGTTTCGTCCACAAGGTCTTCCACATTCGTTTTTGAGTCAACCTCTTTAATTCTTTTGCATTTAAGGCCTTTTGCAAAACGGTCTGCCATTTTATACATATCGGAGGATTTTTCTCCCCTACCGGAAATAATAAGGGGAGTTCTTGCCTCGTCAATAAGAATAGAGTCCACCTCGTCCACGATAGCAAAGTTGTGACCTCTTTGAACCTTATGCTCCTTGTAAACCACCATATTGTCACGAAGGTAGTCAAAGCCCATTTCATTATTTGTGCCGTAGGTAATGTCCGCCAAGTAGGCATCCTGTCTCTCCTGTCCCTCTTTTTCGTGGACAATAAGACCCACGGTAAGGCCTAAAAACCTGTAAACCTTACCCATCCACTCTGAGTCACGGCGGGCAAGATAGTCATTAACTGTAACAATGTGAACACCGTTACCCGTTAATCCGTTAAGGTATGCGGGGAGGGTTGCCACAAGGGTTTTACCTTCTCCGGTTTTCATTTCAGCAATTCTGCCTTGGTGGAGAATAATACCACCAATAACCTGGCATTCATAATGCTTTAAGCCGATAACACGCCAAGATGCCTCTCGACAAACGGCAAATGCCTCGGGCAATATATCCTCCGTTGTTTCCCCGTTAGCAAGTCTTTCCTTAAATTCTGTGGTTTTTGCCTGAAGTTGTTCGTCCGAAAGCTTTTGAATTTCGCTTTCAAGAGCCAACACCTTGTCCGCAATGGGCTTTACTCTCTTAACTTCTTTAGTAGAGTAGTCCCCGAATAATTTTTTGAATAAACCCATTTTATTTCTCCTGCTCCGCAAATGTATAAATTACACTGCCTACACTTGAACCGTCATCTGTAAGAGCTCTGACACTCATGACTTTGTTTGCTTCAACCCATATAAAGTCTGTGCTTTCATCATAAATCATAGGCTCCGCAAAGGAAAGAGAATCCTTTGATGCCTCAATTTTGCAAAATGTAATCTTTTGAATTGGGGTCCCGTTTACATTTGGCTCTCCCGCAGTCACAAAAACCGCATTCGTTCCTTGATTATTGATTGAAAACACTGTAGCCTTGGAAATATTTATTCCCTTAAGTTCTTTTTCTTCACCAGTAAGAAGGTTTGTCAAAATATTTGTATGTTTGTTTATTACATAATTTCCGCTTCTTAGATAGTCTTCATAGGAAATGGAAAACTTAATAACATCCTTTGTTTTGTCATCCTTTACTGCAACACTTTTGAAGCCGTCTCCGTCCTTGGTTAAGTAGTGCATACCTTCTTCGTCATTTACAAACCAAGTGCCTACAATGTCTTGTGCCACAATATTAGGTCTGTAAGCATTTGAATAAACCATAATGTCCGTTCTCTTACCGGTTTCCGCCTGGGTGTAGTATCTTGAGGACATAAAATATTTACCGTTACCGAGGTTTCTGATAAATTCGTCCGTCACCATAGACCAGTCCTGTCTAAAGGTACCGTTTCTGTCCACCATACGGGTATTTTGTGAAAGTACCGTACTCACACTTGTCTTACCGATTTCGTAGGGATATATCTCCGAGTAGGTTTTTCCTGCCTTAAAGAAATTATCCTTGTTGAAATCTGCCAAAAGAAGGTAGCCCTCACCATAGCCGACAGGTGCCTTCACTATTTTCACAAAAGCATAAGGGTATGCCTTAACACTTGAGTCCATATCGGAGGTGAAAACACCGTAGCCGATAATGTTATCCCCGTGTTCCACATAACTGATTTTAACGGGTATGGAAAGTAAACTTGCGTTAAGTTTAACATTTGTTGTCTTAACCTCAAGGGCAGAGGGTGAAAAACCGTTTGGGGTGTATTCGTAAAATTTTATCTCATTTTTGAGAGTCGCAGTGTAGTAAAGTCCGTTAACATCCGTGGGCAAAAAGATTTCTCCGTTTGTTCCCACAACGCTTATACTATTTGAATAGTCGCTTGTTTCAAGGGAAAATAACACATTTTCATCTGTGGGGGTAACCACTTGGGGTTTTTCCGATTTTGTTAAAGCAAAGGCAACAATACTGATAACTGCCGCCACTGCAAGAATTATCGCAATAATTTTTGTTTTCATAATTATTGCCTCCTTAAAAGTCTATTTCAAGTTCAACGGGACAATGGTCAGAGCCAAAAATATCAGAATGTATTTTCGCCTCTCTAATTTTGTCCTTTATGGACTGAGAAATTACAAAATAGTCTATTCTCCACCCTGCGTTCCTGTCTCTTGCTCTGAACCTGTAACTCCACCAGGAATAAGCCTCCTCTAAATCAGGGTAAAGATATCTAAAGGTGTCAACAAATCCGCTTTCTAAAAGCTGTGTGAACTTGCCTCTTTCTTCATCGGTAAAACCGGGGTTTTTTCTGTTTGCCGAGGGGTTTTTAAGGTCAATTTCATTGTGGGCAACATTCAAATCTCCGCATAATATAACGGGTTTTTTCTCGTCAAGTTTTTTAACGAAGTCTCTGAAAGCATCTTCCCACTCCATACGGTAATCAAGGCGAACAAGACCATCACGGGCATTGGGAGTATAAACCGTGAGAAAATAATAGTTCTCAAACTCAAGGGTTATTACTCTGCCCTCTGTGTCATGCTCCTCAATTTCCAGTCCGTAGGTAACATTTAAGGGCTCTTCCTTTGTAAAAATCGCAGTACCACTGTAACCTTTTTTTTCGGCATAGTTCCAGTACTGGTGGTAACCCTCTAATTCCAGTTCAACTTGACCTTCTTGAACCTTTGTTTCCTGGAGGCAAAAAATATCTCCATTAAGTTTTTCAAAAGATTCATAAAAATCTTTGTTTATGCAAGCTCTGATTCCGTTAACATTCCAAGAAATAAATCGTTTCATCATACACTCTCCCATAATAATGCCATATTATACCATACTTTAAAATAAAAGTCACTAACGAAATGTAAATTATCTTTTGCGTTTTTTGGCAAAACACCATATTTGTCGTCTTGACAAATAACTAAAAATGTTGTATCCTTAAAAAGTCATAGGGCTATAAGAAATAGCCAAAATCTATCCATAACAGGAGGAACAAAAATGAAGAAATTTCTTGCAATCTTACTTGCACTTTCACTCGTTGCAACTTTAGCAGCTTGCGGTGCAAAGGAGAGTCCGGAACCCACAGACACTACAGCCGAAGAAGTAACCGAAGAAATTACCGATGTTTCCGAACCAGAGGAAGAAACTGACATTTCCGAAGCAGAGGAAGAAACAGATGTTTCCGATGAAGAAACAAGCGAAGAAGTAATCAAAGAAGGTGAAGAGACCACCAAAGAAGAAGAGACTAACGAAGAAGACAAGCTAGACACGGTTGAAGAAATTGTTGCTTACTACAATGCAGCAGTTATTAAAACCGACAAGGCAGGCAAAACCCCCGGTTCTTCAAAGATGGCTCTTGCCAGTGACATTACGGGTGACGGCTTTATCGGTGCTATTCTCAAAGTGTTAATGCCCGCAGCAAAGAGAGCTCTTGAGAAAAACTCAACTCCCACAGATGACATTCCCGGCAGAGGAACTCTTAAGGCATCCGATGTTGTTTCGGCAACAGCAACTCAGAAAAACGGCAAAACCGAGATTTACATTAAACTTAAAGAGCAGGTTGATGGTTCTGACGGCGACGGTTTAGATGGCGGTCCCGTAGCAAGAGGTGTCGGTACTCTGGGCAGTATTGACGTTGCTTTTGCAGAGCTTGGTGCAGAACTTCTTTCCGGTAGAGAAACAATAAAGCTTACATATAAAGATGCTTACATTAAGTGCGTTGTTGATGACGCTTCCGGTAAAATCGTGAGCGGTACATGGCACTATGCGGTTCATGCGCTTGTAGGCGAAGCTGAAGTAAAACTTGGTGTTAAGGCAAATATTAAGAACCTTAAGGGCGTCATTAACTATACAGTTACCATCTAAATTCAATCCAATAATTTACCCGACACGAAAATCGTGTCGGGTTTTGTTTTATCTTTTTATTTTGTTGCCTGCTTTGAGTACTTTTTGAGATAAACTATTCTCATGAGAAAAGCTTCAACTATGTTAATGGGCTTTGAGGCATCGCAAACCTTTGTGGTAAGCTGTGCAAGGGAAGCTTTACTCATAATCATACTGACCGCTTGAGCATCTCCCTCAACACTTGCTGCGCAAAGGGCACCACTTCCCTTAAGGAGAACAGCGTTTTTACCCTTAATTGCCTTTCCGCATTTTTCCGGTTTTTCCACTCTTTTTACTCTTGTGCCGCAAATTTGTGCAAAATCATCAAGTAAGGGCTTCATTTTCTTTTCAAGAAGTGAAACGGCAACAGTTTCCTTGTCTGCGTTATGAAGAATATGATTAAACTTCTTCGATACAAGGTAAATACTTCTGTGTGCCTCGGCGGTGGGGGAAACATCTGCATTTGCCGAGCCGGAGGAAAGGTCCATAAAGATTTCACTGCCGTCTTCTTGATTTGTGAGAATAATCTTACCGCTTTCTCTGTCAAGGGTAGAGTTATAAATCTTTGACCTGTCAACATTTGTTGTTTGCTTTGCATTTGCAAGTTTAATCACAAGTTTATCGCAAAATTCGTCAAGATTTTCCGCAACAATGCCCAACTTAGATTTTGCACTTTCAAGAATGTACTGCGCACTTGTCTTTTCTAGGCAATCCGCAACCTTAAAGGCCTCTTCAAAATCCTTGCCATAACAAAGAGCACCGTGGTGTGACATTACTATTGCCTTTGAGGGGCTTGACATAAGGGCATTTGTAACCCCCTTGCGAAGAGTTTTAGTGCCGGGAAGTCCGTAACCTCCCAGGGGAATATTGTCACCGATAATTTCCCTTGCCTCACCGGTTAAGTTTTCAACACCTTTCTTTAGAACGCTTATCGAAGAAGCATTCTTTTGGTGGGTGTGAATTACAAAGTTAGCATCGGGATAAATTTTATAAACCTGTGCATGAATACCCTTTTCGCTTGAGGGCTTAACATCACCACTCCAAGCAAGGTCTTCAACGGCAACCTCCACTATATCCTCCGGTGTAAGTCCGATATAGGACTTTCCGCTTGGAGTGATTACAAAGGTTTTGTCATCAACACGGCAACTTACATTGCCCCATGTTCTCGCAATAAGTCCTGATTCAACAAGCTTTTCCCCTGCTTCAATAACCAGTTTTTTAGCTTCAAGAATTTCCATAAAAACTTTCCTTTCTTTATTCTAAGCCAAGCTTTTTAGCCATTTCATAGCTCTTAAGTTCCAACATTTTTGAAACGCCCTGTTCCTGCATTGTAACACCGTAAAGTATGTCTGCCTCTTCCATAGTTCCTCGTCTGTGGGTAATAAGAATGAACTGTGTCCTGTTTGTCATACTCCTTAAGTATCTTGCATAGCGGGAAACATTAACCTCGTCAAGAGCCGCCTCAACCTCGTCAAAAATGCAGAAGGGAGCAGGGTTAATCTTAAGAATCGCAAAGAGAAGGGAAACCGCAACAAGTCCCTTTTCACCACCGGAAAGAAGGTCAATGTTTTGAATCTTTTTGCCGGGTGGCTGTGCTTTAATGTTAATGTTACACTCAAGCACATCCAAAGGGTCGTCAAGTTCAAGTTCCGCTCCGCCTCCGTCAAACATATCACGGAAGGTCTTTGAAAATTCATTATTTATAAGTCTGAACTGTTCTCTGAACCTCTCCGCCATTTTCCCTGTAAGCTCATCAATCAGTTTTTCAAGTTCTGTTTTGGACTTTTCAACATCGTTTAGTTGTTCGCTTAAATATTCATATCTTTCGCCAACTTCTTTGTACTCCTCAACAGCACCCACATTTACATTACCCAAAGCCCTGATTTTGTTCTTGATTTCCTGTAATGTGCGCTGTGCCTTGGGAATATCTTCGGGAATTTCGCTTGTTTCCATAGCCTCACGGAAGGTTAACTGATATTCGTCATAAAGTTTGTTTTTAGTGGTTTCAAGAGCGTGTTCAAGGGAAAGTTTTCTTTCCTCAAGTCTCGCTCTTTCTCCCCCAAGTTTTTCTTTGTCTGCGTTAAGTTCACGCTCTTTTATACGAAGCTGTGTGCTGTTTGCATCGTTTTCGTTTCTTCCCTCAATAAGTCGAGAAATCTTATCCCTTGTTTGTTTTGCGGTTTCACGAAGGGCATTTGCTTCAAGTATAAAGGTCTCGATATTCTTTTGAATTTCAATATTTTTCGCCCTTATATCATCAATTTCTTCCGTTAACTTGCCGGAACGGTCTAAAAGTGCACTCTTTCTGATTTTTGCAGACTCAATAATGTCATTATTTGCCTCAATTTCTTTGTTTAGTCCCACAATTTCAGCATTAAGTTCACTTTGAATTTCTCCGCTCTTTTCACGAAGCTGTTCAATTACTCCTCTTTCTTCGTTAAGTGAAATCAGTTCTTCGTTATATTTTTCTATCTCAAGGTTAATCTTTTCGATTTCCTTTTCAGCAAGGGCAAATTCCTTTTCGGCGAGGGCAATTCTCTCTGTTGCCCTTACCTTTTCGTCCTTTAATTCTTCAACTTGTGCATTGGCGCCATCGTACCTGTCCTGAACAACCTTAAGCTCACTTTCCGCTCTGATTATTGCCTCTTGAACTTTAATGATTTCCGCCTTGGTTGCGTCAATTTCTGCATTGGCGGCATTTATTTCCCTGTCAAAGACAGCAACACTCTTTTCTTTTTCTCTAAGACAATCGGTGAGAATTTCCACATCTTGCTTAAGTTCTTCAATTTCGTTTATTCTGCTTAAAAAGCCCGTTCCTCTACCCCTTGAACCGCCTGTCATTGAACCGCCGGGGTTCAGCACCTGACCGTCAAGAGTAACGATTTTAAATCTGAACTCGTTTTTCTTCGCCATTGAAATACCGCTGTCAATATTGTCAACAATAACGGTTCTGCCCAGAAGTGAGTCGATAATTTCTTTATACTTTTTATCGCATTCAACTATGCTTGAGGCCACTGCCACATAGCCCCCACATTTATCGTAACCCTTTTCAATAAAAGGTTTTGATCTTACCGTTGTAAGGGGTAAAAATGTTGCTCTGCCTGCACGGTTATCCTTTAAGAAAGCAATGGCTCTCTTTGCGCTGTTTTCATCGTCCGTAACAATGTTTTGAATTGCAGCGCCAAGGGCGGTTTCAATGGCTACGGAATATTCGCCCTTAGTGGAAATTAGCTGTGAGAGTGTACCATGAATTCCTCGCATGGTACCTTTTTTTGCTTCCTTTATAACCTTTTGAACACTGCCCGCATAGCCGTCAAGATTTTTCTCAAGGTCATCAAGCATTTTAATTCTTGCATTCTTTTGGAAAATGTCAAGATTTAAGCCCTCAATCTCCTTGTGAAGTTTGTCAGCCTTATCCTGACGAGCATCAATTATAAGTTTGTAGCCGTCCAAAGCGTTGTTGTTTTCGTTTTCTTCTTCTTTGAGTTTATCAATTTCCTTTTGTGCTTTTGTCCTTTCTTTTTCAAGGCCTTCAATCACACTGCTTCTTGCGTCAAGGATTTGATGAATTGTTTCAATTCTGCTTTTGAGTTCAGCCACCGTTGAGGTTTGAGTTGAACTTGTAACTCTTAAATCGCTGATTTTTAATGTGGCAGCGGTAAGGGAATCATTGACCGTTTTTACCTTTTCACTGTTTTCACCGTTTTGCCCCAAAAGAGAATTTAATTTTTCAAGTTCTGAAGCAAGTTCTTGCTTCTTTCCGTTGATTATTTCGGTTTTTTCTTCTATATCTGCCTTTGCATTTTCAATTTCTTCATCAATTTCGGCACCGGACTTTTCTCCGTCACCCATATCCGCACTAAGACGCTCAATCGTAAGCTCATTGTGAGCAATGGTGTTCTCTTCAACGGCAATTTTACCCTCGGTCGCTGTCGCCTGTGCTTCCGCCTCAGAGATTGCTCTTGTAAGATTTTCAACCTCAACGGTTAAATCTTGTCCCTGTTTAATTGCCTGCTCTATTTGTTCTTCAACTTGCGTAAGTTTTTTCTCTACATCTTCATATTGGGCAGTAGCAATGGAAAGTTTTGATTCCTGCTCTCTTAAATCGCTGCTTGATTTTTCAATTGTGTGAAGCCAAAGACCTATTTCAAGGACTTTCTTTTCCCCCGCAAGGGCTAAAAATTTAACCGCCTTTTCACTTTGTGTCTTTAATGGTCCTATTCTGCCTTCAAGCTCCTGAAGAATATCTCTTAAACGAACAAGATTTTCCTCTGCCTGCTCAAGTCGTCTGTTGGCATCTGCTCTCCTGTAACGGAAATGTGAAATTCCCGCCGCCTCTTCAAGCATATCACGGCGCTGAGTGGATTTTGCAGAAACCAAGTCAGCAATTTTACCCTGACTTACCATAGAATAGCCGTCCCTGCCTAAACCTGTGTCCATAAACAGTTCATGAATATCTCTCAGTCTGACAACCTCACCGTTGATTTTATATTCACTTTCACCTGAACGGAAATATCTTCTTGTAACGGAAACTTCATCTATATCTCTGTCAAGGTCTCTGTCTTTGTTATCCAAACGCAGAGTAACCTCTGCAAAGCCCAGTGCTTTTCTCTTTTCCGTACCGCCAAAAATAACATCCTCCATTTTTGCACCACGAAGTGCTTTGGTGGACTGTTCACCTAAAACCCAACGAATGGCGTCCAAAATGTTACTCTTGCCTGAACCGTTAGGTCCCACAACAGCGGTTATTCCCTTTCCGAATTCAAGAACAATCCTGTTCGGGAAGGACTTAAAGCCTTGAATTTCAATTGATTTCAGTATCATCTGTTTTCCTTACCTTGACTTCAAATTTCTTTAATTCATCTGCCTGAACTACTCTGCACTTATACCCTAATTCACTGAAATAGTTAATGTTTGACTTATTTTGACCTGTCATTTTAGAGATTTGACCCCTTGCCACCTCCAAAATGTAACTGCCCTTATCAAGTTTTTCAAGCTCTCTGAGCGCCGTATTTCTAAAAATGCGTCCCTCGCAAAGCTCTCTAAGGGCAGGGTGATATGCACCACCCACAAATTCTTCCTCCACTCCGCCGCCGGAATGAAGTCCCACTCTTATTACATTTATTCCCTCATTTTCAAACATAGGAATGAGCCGTGCACAAAGTTCAACGGTTTCCTCAACACCCTTGGGCATAAATTCCCCTTGCTCCATAAGTTCACAAAGTTTTGTGCCCTTTAAGACCACCGTGGGATAAATTCTTACTGTATCAGGGTGAATTTCTATTATTTTCCTTGCACTTTCTAAACTGTCCTCATCCTCGGAGCCGTAAAGTCCCGTCATCATTTGAAACCCCAACTCAAAGCCGTACTTTTTAAGCATTTTGCTTGCCTCAATAACCTGCTTTGAATCATGTCCTCTCTCGTTTAGGGCTAAAACTCTGTCGTCAAGGGATTGGGCTCCCAGTTCAACCGCCGTTACACCGTAGTTCTTTAGAATTTCACATATTTCCTCATTTATTCCGTCCGGTCTTGTGGAAATGCGAATTCCCGAACAAACACCCTTTTTGACATAGGAATACGCCGTTTCGAGAAGTTTCAACATATATTCCCTGTCAATCATTGTAAAACTGCCTCCAAAAAAGGCAATTTCGCCTAAAGCCAGCTTTTTTTTGTCGGTGCTTTCCATTGCGGTTTTTACCGCAGAATGAATATCTTCACTTGTAAGATCCCTTGTGAAACCGCTGATGCTTCTTTGGTTACAAAAACTGCAGGTGTGAGGACAACCCTTATGAACTACAAAAAGTGCAATGTTTATGTGCTTCATTTTACTATTCCCATCAGAGTAAGCGCCTCTTTTGCGGCATTTTGCTCTGCAATTTTTTTGCTCTTTCCTACACCCTTACCTATCACATTTGAATTTAGGTGTACCTCTATTTCAAACCTCTTATCATGGGCGGGCCCCCATTCATCGCTTAAAACATACTCCACCTTTTCACTGGGATTTTTCTGAATTACCTCTTGCAGCGTGGTCTTGTAATCTCCTGTGTCAACAAAGGCATCATCCCTTGAGATAAACCTTAAAGCTATTTTTTTTGCTTCTTCAAAGCCACCGTCAAGGTAAACTGCCGCAAGCACCGCTTCAAAGGCATCCGCAAGCATAGAGGGTTTTTCTCTACCCTTCATTCGTTCTTCGCCCTTGCCTAAATATAAGGCGGAGCCGATATCCAGTTCCTTAGCGTATGCACTAAGTGCGTTTTCGCAAACCTTTGCCGCCCTATGCTTTGTAAGGTCACCCTCCGCGAAAGAGGAATTACCGAAAAAATAGGTGGCAGATACAAAACCTAAAACCGCATCTCCCAAAAACTCAAGGCGTTCATTATTTCGAACTCCGTTTTCGTTGGCGTATGAAGAGTGGGTAAGGGCTGTTTTTAACAGTGAAATTTTTTTGAACTTATATCCTAACTTTTTTTGCAGGAGTTTAAGTTGTTCATCCATTTCTATCCCCTTTTCTGTTTAGAGAATCTCTTCAATTGCTTCTGCAAGCTGTTCAAGACTCCAGTCGTCGCCGGGCTCAAAGTCAAATTCAACTCCAAATTCCTCTGCAATTAAATTCATAAGTTCCTGCATTTCATATTCGTCATGAACAAGCTCTTCAAGTAATGTGTCTTTTCTTAAATCTTCCGAATCAATACCGATTTCGTTGCTGATTATTGCTATCAATTTTCTAAGGTTCATAAACATACCTCCGTAACATAATAAACCTAAATTTGTTTTTTTAATGCGTCCAGCCCTCTTTTTGCAAGGGCGGAATATCTTTCCCTTTTATCTTTAATCCTCAAATCCAAGGGCGCTAAAAGCCCGAATGCGGCTCCCATAGGCTGAAAATTTTTAACCGTTTCATCTGAAACATATCTTGCCAAAGCACCGCTGATTGTAAATTCGCTTGGCAAAAATTTTTCTTTACCCAAAAGTCTGTTTGCCATATTTATTCCCGCAAGCATTCCCGACACGGCACTTTCCATATAGCCCTCGACTCCCGTAATCTGCCCTGCAAAAAAAAGATTTTCTCTTTCTTTGAATGAAAAATCATTATTGAGTAGTCTCGGGGAATCTATGAATGTGTTTCTGTGCATTACGCCATAACGGACAAATTCCGCATTTTCAAGGGCAGGAATCAGCGAGAATACCCTCTTTTGCTCGGCAAATTTTAAATTGGTTTGAAAACCCACCAAATTGTACATTGTGCCCTCAATATTTTCCTTGCGAAGTTGAAGATTTGCCCAAGGTCTGTGCCCCGTTTTCGGGTTAACCAATCCCGTAGGTTTCATAGGACCGAATCTTATGGCATCAAGACCTCTTGAAGCTAAAACTTCAATGGGCATACAGCCCTCATAAAAGTCCTTTCTTTTGTCAAACTCGTGAAGTTCCGCGCTTTGTGCATTTACCAACGCCTCGTGGAAGATTTCATACTCCCGCTTATCCAATGGGCAGTTGATATAATCCTCTTGCTCTCCTCTGTCGTACCTTGACTGGTAAAATGCATTTTCCATATTGACACTTTCGGCGGTTACGATGGGGGCGGCGGCATCAAAGAAGTTTAAGTTTCCTCCGCAGAGTTTTTTTATTTCTTCACTTAACTTTTCACTTGCTAAGGGCCCTGCGGCAATTATAACATTACCCTGTGGTATTTCGGTCACTTCTTCTCTTATGAGAGTAATATTTTCATCAGATTTTATCTTTTCCGTTACGAGTGCGGAAAATCGGTCACGGTCAACTGCAAGGGCACCACCTGCAGGAACTCGAGTTACCTTTGCACATTCAACACAAAGGGAACCCATCATTTCCATTTCGGTTTTCATCATCCCCGCAGCACTTTCCACTCTCATTGCCTTAAAGGAATTTGAGCAAACAAGTTCGCAAAGATTTTCGTCTTTATGTGCAGGGGAATATTTTATCGGCTTCATTTCATAAAGTTCAACCTTGATACCCCTTTTAGCAATCTGCCAAGCCGCTTCACAGCCGGCAAAACCTGCGCCGATAACCTTTACCGTATTCCCCATTTTACTTTTTCTTTCTTGTGGTGCGTTTGTGGTTTTCGCACTCTTCATTTGAGCAATAGGGCTTACCGGAGCGGGGTGAAAGCATAGCCTTTCCGCAAATTGGGCAGGTTTCGCCGTTGGGTTTATCCCAACTTACAAAGGTGCATTTCGGGTAATTTGAGCAGCCAAAAAAGAGGGCACCCTTTCTTGAACGCTTTTCCACAATATCTCCGCCACAAAGGGGGCAAAGTCCCTTACCCACCGAGAAGGGTTTAATTCCCTTGCAAGCGGGGTAGTCCGTACAGCCTAAAAATCTGCCGTATCTGCCGTTTCTCACCATCATAGGTTTACCGCAAAGGTCGCAAACCTCGTCGGTTTCTTCCTCAGAAAGGCGAATTTTTTGCCCTTTCATTTCATCCCTTGCCTTTTCAACCTGTGCTTTAAGTTCAGGATAGAAATCGTCAAGCATTTCAATATAATCTGTTTTTCCGCTGCCCACCTTGTCAAGATCTGTTTCCATAGCGGCGGTAAATTTTGTGTTAACAATCTTCGGGAACTTATCTTTAAGAAGTCCTACGATGGCACAACCGAGTTCGGTGGGAATTAACTGTTTTTGCTTTACCGAAGCATAATCTTTGCCGGTTATGGTTGAAATAATTGAAGCATAGGTTGAAGGTCTGCCCACACCGTTTTCTTCAAGTCCCTTGATGAGACTTGCCTCCGTATACCTTGCAGGGGGCTGCGTGAAGTGTTGGTTTGGAGAAAGTTCACGAAGTTTAAGGTTTTCTTTATCCTTCATTTCGGGTAGGGCATTCTTTGTCAGCGCCTCTTCGTCAAGGTCATAAACCTTGGTGAAGCCCTCAAATTTTACCGTTGAACCGCTTGCGGTAAGAACGCAATATTTGTCTTTTTCGCCTTTGGTTGAAGTAATTTCCGCTTTAACCGTATCAAGCACACAGGGGGCCATAAGACTTGCTACAAATCGTCTCCAAATAAGTGTATATAACTTAAACTGGTCTGAAGTGAGGTCGTCCTTTATGCTTTCGGGGGTAATTGAGGGGGTTGCGGGACGAATTGCCTCGTGACCGTCCTGGGCATTTGCTCTTGATTTGTAGTAGTTGGGCTTTTTCGGAAGATATTCTTCTCCGTATGTATTCTTAATAAAGTCATAACCCTGTGCACGGGCTTCTTCTGAAATACGAAGGGAGTCCGTCCTCATATAGGTAATAAGACCGGTACTGCCGATACCTGTAAGTTCAATACCTTCGTAAAGGTCTTGTGCGGTTCTCATTGTTCTTGACGCCTTGAATCCCAGTTTTTTTGACGCCTCCTGCTGAAGGGTTGAAGTTATGAACGGGGGAGCCGCCTTTTGTTTCTTATTGCCTTTTTTAACACTTTGAACCGTAAACTCAGAGCCCTCTAATCTTTCCACATATCCCTTTGCCTGTTTTTCATTTGTAATTTTAACTTTGCCCTTTTCGTCGGAATCAAGGGTTGCTTTGAAAAGTTTTTTCTGCTCCGTTGCAAGTTTCGCTTCAATGCTCCAATATTCTTCGGGTATAAACTTGTTTATTTCTTCTTCTCTGTCCACAAGAAGTCTTAAAGCAACACTTTGAACCCTGCCTGCGGAAAGACGAGGTCTGATTTTCTGTGAAACAAAGGGACTGAGTGTGTAGCCAACAAGACGGTCAAGAATTCTTCTTGCCTGCTGAGCATTAACAAGGTCCATATCAATTTTGCGAGGGTTATCCATACCCGCTTTTATACCACTTTTTGTAATTTCATTAAATGTAACTCTGTTCGCTTCATTAAGGTCCAGGTCAAGGGCGGTTGCAAGGTGCCAAGAAATACCTTCTCCCTCACGATCCGGGTCGGTTGCCAGGTAAACTTTTGAACTTTTATCTGCTTTTTCTTTAAGTTCCTTAACAAGCTTTTCCTTGCTGGGAATTATAACATAATTCGGTGCATACTTGTTACGAACATCTACACTGAGAGTCTTATCGGGCAAATCTCTTACATGACCTTTAGATGCAACCACCTCAAAGCCGCTTCCCAGGTATTTTTTAATTGTTTTTGCTTTCGCCGGAGACTCTACAATAACTAATTTTGACATCTTCTTCTCCTGTATCTATGAAATAATATAATTTTTCCCTTCCGTTTGTTCTATAAATCCCCCAAGTTCAAGTTCAATCAAAGCAGTTATTACCTGAGCGGGAGAATAACCGGTTTTTGCTCCGATTTCATCCGAATGGGTGGGTTCGTTGCTAAGCACTTCATAAACCTTTCTTGCCGCCTCATTAAAATTTGCGGTTAACGGCTTTCTTGCATTAACCTTTTTGTCCCCTCTGCCGAGGGTAGGGTCGGGCAATTCGTTTGTATTTGCCGAAAGGTCTAAAGCGCCCTTAAGTGTATATTCAAAGGGGGAAAGAATATCCTGAGCACAGGTTACCACATTCGCCCCGTCTTTTATGAGTTTGTTTACTCCGCTGTAAGAGGAGTTTAATATACTGCCGGGAACAGCAAAAACCTCTTTGCCTTGTTCAAGAGCGAAGTTTGCGGTAATCAAAGAACCGCTTTTTTCTCCCGCCTCAACCACAAACACTCCCTTACTGAGACCTGAAATAATTCTGTTTCTGATGGGGAAGGTGGTCACTCCCGCCTTCGTGAAAGGTGGAAATTCAGAAATCAATACACCTTTTTTCACAATCTCTCTGCGCATTGCTTCCTTTGACATAAGATAGTTTGTTCCCAGTCCGCAGCCCAGAACACAGGCAGTTATGCCGTTTACTTCCAAGGCTCCCTCGTGGGCGGCAGAGTCAATTCCCAGCGCACCTCCGCTAACTATAACCGCACCGCACCTCGCCATATCCGCACTGAGTTTTTTTGCGATGGCGACACTGTCATAGGTGGGGTATCTTGTTCCCACAACGGCTATGCAAATTTTATTTTTCAGCGCCTCTAAATCTCCGTCACAGTAGAGAATTAGGGGCATATCAATAAGATTTTTTAAGTCTTCGGGATAATCCGGATGTTCCGGTGTGTAAACTTTCCAACCGTTTTTCTCACACAAATCCAAAGCATTTTGTGCCTTGCTCAATTTTACCGCTTCAAGTCTGTCAAGTTTTGCTTTGGAGAAAACCCCAGAAATTATTCTCTCTGTTCGGCTCTGATTATAAAGCACCTGAGGGTTAGGGTATGCACTAATAATCTCGTCCGTTCTTGCCCCTGCCCCCAATGCCATTGAAAGCCAAGCCCAGTAAACCGTATTACTCATCTCATCAACTCCCAGGCAAGAATTGAAGCGGCAACTGAAGCATTTAGGGACTCTGCTTCGGGGTTCATGGGAATTGTAACAGAAATTTCACAAGCCGAAACTGTGTCCTGTTCAAGTCCGTTTCCCTCGTTGCCGATACAGCAAATCACTCCGCCCTTTAAGTCAACTGTGCGAATGTCTTTCCCCTTCGGTGAAACCACCGCCGCAAGGGTTTTCATTCCCTTTCCCTTTGCTTTGTTTATAAACTCGGGTAAATCGTTGACGGTAATAATGTTCATTTTAAGTGATGAGCCCATGGCAGAGCGAAGTGCTTTGGGGTTATAAATATCACAGCCGCCGCTGACGATTAAACCATCTAAACCAAGTGCCTGGGTACTTCTGCAAACCGCACCGAAATTTGAAGGGTCCTGAATGTTTTCAAGGGCTAAATATTTACCCTCAAAGTTTATTTTTCTCTTGCTTGTGTCCACTTGGTTACAAATACAGAAAATTCCCTGGGAATTTTCCGTTCCGGAAAGTTTTTGAGCAACCGAATCTGAAATAAGTTTACAGTCGGGGCACACCGCAGCAATTTGCTCTACATATTCCCCATACTTTTCAACTGCTTGGGTAGTAAAATAGGCACAGCAGATTTCAACTCCGCTTTTTGCGGCATCACCACAAACACGGGCTCCCTCCAAAAGAAATTGTCCGCTTTTCGCCCTTGCACTTGCACTGTTTGCAAGGGATGAGGCATATTTAATTTTCTCATTATTCCTTGCTGTAATTTCTTGCATAAGGGCATACCTACTCATTTTACTATAATGAAAAATAATACTGTATATAATATATAATACAATATAGCAAAATTGTCAATAGATATTTTTTTGACAAATTTTTATATATTCTTGAATTTTTGCTCATTTTTTTGAAAAATAAAAGGACAAAACCTTTACATTTTGTCCTTCTATACTGTATAATGATTAGTTGAGGGCTGCCTTTGCCTGCTCTGTAAGTGCGGTGAAAGCGGCAGGGTCTGAAATTGCGATTTCACTGAGCATTTTTCTGTTAAGATTAATATCGGCTTTTTTAAGACCGTTCATAAATGTTGAGTAGTTCATACCGTTCATTTTGCAAGCAGCTGAAATTCTGGTAATCCAAAGTTTACGGAAATCTCTTTTCTTCTGCTTTCTGCCTACATATGCATAGTTACCGCTCTTCATCACTGCCTGCTTGGCGGTTTTGAAAAGAGCATGCTTTGAGCCGTAGTAGCCCTTTGCGAGCTTAAGCACTTTCTTTCTTCTCTTGCGTGTCATTATTGCGCCTTTAATTCGTGCCATAATATATATCCTCCGTTAGTTTTCCAAATTATTTGTAAGGAACAAGCTTTTTGATTTGCTTTACATTTGTAACATCGGCAACTGTTACCTTACGAAGATTTCTCTTGCGTTTAGTGTTCTTCTTTGTAAGAATGTGAGACTTGTTAGCTTTGGCACGCAAAGGCTTGCCTGTCTTTGAAATCTTAAATCGTTTCTTTGCACCTGAATGTGTCTTGATTTTGGGCATAAATATATCCTCCTGAAATTTACTTGTTTTCCTTAGGAGCCATGAACATTAGCATCTGTCTGCCTTCAAGTTTTGCAGCTTTTTCAATAACGGCGCTTTCTTCCAGAGCCTCTGCAGCACGCTGCATAATTGTGAGACCAAGCTCGGGATGAGCCATCTCACGACCTCTGAACCTGATTGAAACCTTAAGTTTGTTACCGTCGGCAATAAATTTCTTTGCTTGGTTAATCTTAGTGTTAAAATCATGGGTGTCGATTTTGAGTGAAAGACGGATTTCTTTGGTTTCAATAACCTTTTGGTTTTTCCTTTGCTCTTTCTCTCTTTTCGCCTTTTCAAATTTGAATTTTCCGTAATTCATAATCTTGCACACCGGTGGGTTAGCCATAGGTGCAATCTTAACAAGGTCAAGATTTTTTTCTTTTGAGATTTTGAGTGCTTCTGCTGCGGACATAATGCCCAACTGTTCACCCTCGTCTGAAATCAATCTAACTTCCTTATCACGGATTTCTTCATTTATTTGCTGTTCTTGCTTTGCGATGCTAAGCACCTCCCAATAGAATTAAAAGCGAGGCAGACAAACTCCACCTCGCACAATCAACGCAATACAAAAAACTGTACCAACTATTGACCGACTCGGTGAAAACCGGAAGGTGAGAGTCAACTGCTCTTCTTTATTGTGTGAGTATTCTATTACATTTTTGCTTATTTGTCAAGCATTTTGTTGAAAATTTCAATAATAATTAAGATTTTGGAAATAAAAAGTAAATATTTTAGTGCTAAAATCTAATTAAAATATAAATTAAATCATAGGTTAGGAGATAAATATGAAGTACGAACATTCACCATGTCCCGTTTGCGGCGTTCATTTTCGCCAAGATGACAATATAGTGGTTTGCCACGAATGCGGAACACCTCACCACCGTGCTTGTTGGGCGGAGGAGGGGCAGTGTGCCAATGAGGACAAACATCAAGAAAATTTCGTTTGGCAGCCCAGAGACCTTGAAGTTAAAGAAGCCGAGCCGGTGGAAAAAAGTGAATCAAAAATATGTCACATTTGCTTCAGTGAAAATCCATCGGATGCAAATGCCTGCGGTGAATGTAATGCACTTTTGTCCGAAAACTCATCACAGGAAGGCAAAAAATGTCTTTACTGTGGTATGACGGTACCGGAAAATGCAACCTTTTGCCCTCGCTGTGCCGCTCCTCTCGGCAGTGAGCAAGAAACAATTTATAACAAAGATATTCCCGGCACAGAGTTTAAAGTAAATGATATGATAGGTGAAAATACTGCCGGGGAATTAGCCGTTTATGTTCGCTCAGGAGTACATAAATATCTTCCGAAATTCAAAAAAATCGAAAACGGCAAAACCTTCACTTTTAATTGGGCAGCTCTGTTTTTAGGCCCCTTTTGGTACTATTACAGAAAAATATACAGGCAAGGCACGGCATTTTTGCTTCTGCTTGCCACCGCATTCTTGCTGGTTTTGAATGCAAGCGAAACTATGTTTGAAATTGTAGCCCCCTACGCCGAGCAAATTGAAGCCAAAACCATAAGTCAAGAACTCCTAATGGAGTTATCAAACCAAATCACGGAAAAAGCTTTCCCTCAAATGAGTTTATTCTTCCTGTGTGTGGTAATTCTTTATGTTATTTGTGCCATTTGCGCCGACCGCTCCTACTACGACAAGATAAAAAGGGATTTGAAAGCTTTGGAGGAAAAGATACCGGACAAAAATATGAAACAAATGCTCGTTTTGAGAAGAGGTGGCGGCTCTGTTTTCTCATTCCTGCTCGCCATCTTCTTTTTTGAAGCTTTTGTCAGTGCCCTGATTTATTTAGCGGATTATATAGTGAATTATATGTGATAAAAAACAAAACCGCTTCCGAAGAAGCGGTTAAGTGCTGTCTAAACAGCGGCATTGCTGCGTTTAAGGTAAACCCTTATTTTAACGCGTAGTGTTATTCCAACTGATAGTAAAACGCAAAAAAGCAAGTCAGCCGACTTGCTTTTTTTATAGTACGGTTAATTCTTAAACTCTATGTGCCTTTTCTTAAAATATCAAGATAGGCCTCATAAGCAAAAGTGCGGTTTCTCCCCGCTTCTTTTGTTTTCACTAAAATACCTTCTTCAACCAAACGAGAAACGGCACTTGAGGTTGTATTAAAGCTGATGCCTAAGTTCTCTGCGGTTTTGCCGATTTCAATAATTGGATTTGTTTCTAAATAGTTGAACACTCTTTCTGTGTTTTTTGCAACACGACCCATATTAGAAATCAGTGCTAAATTTTTATTGTGTAAATCAACCAGTTTTTCAATAGTGGCAATTGCATCTTTCGCAGACTCTGCAAGCGCTTGCAAGAAAAACTTTATCCACTGCTCATAGTTCCCTTTGTTTCTCACCTCTGACATACGATCATAATACTCCACTCTATTCTTTTTTAAGTAATATGAGATATAAAGAGACGGTGTAGTAAGAATTCCTTTCTCCATTAAGAAAAGTATAATTAACAGTCTGCCGATTCTTCCGTTACCGTCAAGGAAAGGATGTATCGTCTCAAACTGATAGTGAATCAAAGCAGTCCGAACTAATATATTTAAGTCATCTTCCGAGTTGATATATTTTTCAAGTTCCGACATTCCCTCAAGCATATCTTCAGGAGAAGGGGGAATATAGCTTGCATTTTTCAGCGTGCTGCCTTGACCGCCAATCCAGTTTTGGGAAGTTCTAAACTCACCGGGGCTTTTTTCATAACCTCTAACACCTGACATTAAAACCGCATGGGTTTCTTTGATAAGGCGATTACATAAGGGAAGTTCTTTTAATCGTTTAACAGCAAATTCTGTGGCTTTAATATAGTTTATTACATCTGCCACATCACGGTTTGTGTTTGCTTCAATTCGTGGATCTAAAACATCTTCTAATGTTGCTTGAGTGCCTTCAATTTGGGAAGACAAAAGTGCTTCTTTTCGTACATACATAGTTACAAACAGTTCCATATTCGGAATATCTGTCGACTTGCTTTCCAAAACTGCCAATTGTGAGTGAGCTTCAATCAACAAATTTAACATATCTTCCGTCAACTCCACCGGAGGTTTGGGAGGCAGTGGGTTTGGTAAAAATGATTTATATTCAAAATTTCCCGATAAATTGATTTTATAGTAACCTGCACGGTTTTTCATAAATCCAACTCCTTTCTTCATTTAATTGAAATATTAGCCTTATTATATGCTTCTTATTTCAGCTTGTCAAGTAAAATTGAAATAAGGAAAGAATTTCTTTGCTCATATTTCAATTTTAAGCAACAAAAAGTTTTGTTTTTTATAAGAATTAAAAATATATTGAACCCATAAATAAAATTTCGTTGCCTTATTCCCCCGATAATTTCTAAAATATAAAAGGCACTTGCAAAAACTGCACAAAACCGTTAAAAACGGACAATAGAAAAAAGAGAAGGTCACCGCAGAAATACAGTTCCACAGTGACCAAGGCTTTCAATATACCTCACACGGATATTATTGCATGACAAAATCATACAACATTCATCCATAAATGTCAAATCGTGTAGTTCACTTATGGATATATTTTGAATTGTTTCTTTTGCCATTTTTACCTCCTTCGTAAATGTTTTTGAAAATAAAAAAACCGGATTTTCTAATCCTTACGACTAAAAAATCCGGCTGAATTTATGTATTTAATTGAAATGCGAGAGTTCGAATCCACTAAACTCCAAAAATCAGGTGAAAAGTTGCTGTAAATGGTAATCCTGTTTTTTGCCTCAAAAAATGCCTAAAACCCCTTGATATACAAGGGGTTTCAAGTACAGTTGCTAAATCGTACTGTAAT